>DASQPN010000071.1:0-56141 GCA_035643915.1 Terriglobales bacterium
GGCCCGAGTTGCGTGACGATGCTGAGTACGACCCTGTGCGGCGCGATCTGGGTCGCGGCAGACGAGGAAGAAATGGCGGACGTATGGCGCCAGCGCGACTACCATAGCGAGCGGGGCATCGCGTCGGCAGGGCTCGACGAACAGGGCGGGTTCTGAACGGAGCGGCGGTTGAGGCGGTGCGCACCCGGCATGGAAGTGAGGACCCATGGGCAGTGGTTCGCGACCACGATTCGACCTCCTGGTGATCGGCGGGGGACCGGCGGGCTTGAGTGCTGCCGCGCGTGCCGCGGAGTGCGGTGTACGCGTCGGGATCGTGGATGACAACTTCAACCTGGGCGGACAGATCTGGCGGGGCGGGTCCGCGGGAAAGAATCCCGAGGCCACACACTGGGCCGAACGGGTGCGGGCGGCGAACGTCACGTCTCTTTGCGGGATGCGCGTCTTTGATCAGCCGGAAGCAGGTGTACTCCTGGCGGAAGGAATGGACGATGTCCACGACCTGCATTACGACAAACTGGTTTTGGCAACCGGGGCGCGGGAGAGATTCCTGCCGTTCCCGGGATGGACTTTGCCGAACGTGATCGGAGCAGCTGGGTTGCAGGCGATGGTGAAGTGCGGCCTCCCCATTCGCGGGAAACGTGTGGTGGTGGCGGGCACAGGGCCTCTGCTGCTCGCCGTCGCAGCATACTTGCGGAAATGTGGCGCCGAGATTCGATTGATTTGCGAGCAGGCTTCTTGGGTCGCCTTGATGCGCTTGGGTGCTGAACTCTTGCGCCAGCCTGGAAAGGTCGTTCAGGGCGTGCAGTTAAAGAAGGAACTTGCGGGAGTTCCGTTCGCGACCGGCAGCTGGCCTCTTGCCGCACAGGGTGAGGACGTCCTGGAGAGCGTGAGTATCATGCGCGGCAGGACGACTGAGAGCATTGCGTGCGACTACCTTGCTTGCGGGTTTCACCTGGTTCCGAATACCGAACTGGCGTCCTTGCTCGGTTGCGAGATTCAAGGCGGCTATGTCCGAGTCGACGATTTCCAGCGAACGAGCGCCCGAGGAGTGTTCTGCGCGGGTGAACCGACGGGTATTGGGGGCGTTGAGCTGTCGCTCGTGGAAGGTCAGATCGCCGGCCTCGCGGCCTGGGAACGTACCGTACAGGCCCGTGAACTCTTCAGAGAACGGAAGAAACTGCGACAGTTCGCGCAGGCTCTCGAGCATGCATGCCGGTTGCGCCCCGAACTCAAGGATCTGCCATCCTCCGAGACGGTCGTGTGCCGATGCGAAGATGTCTCCTACGCACGGCTGCGGCGGTACGCGTCGTGGCGTGCCGCGAAGCTGCAGACCCGCTGCGGCATGGGGCCCTGTCAGGGCCGCGTGTGTGGTCCGGCGGCTCAGTTTCTTTTCAAATGGAATCCGGATTCGGTTCGACCACCGATTTTGCCCGTTCGCGTTGCAAGCCTGGCTGCGCCAGCAGGCTCCCCCGAACCAGAGCACCAGGAAGTTACAGGAGGGCACTGATGAATTGGAAGGGCGTGTTGCCAGCGATTACGACCTGCTTCACGGACGACCTTCGCGTGGATCACAGTTTCATGGCCGGACACTGCCGTTGGCTGCTCGACAACGGCTGCTCGGGCATCGTCGCGCTTGGGTCCCTGGGAGAAGGCGCGACCTTGTCGTGTGACGAGAAGCTGGAGGTCCTGCGCACTTGCGTCGAAGCCGTTCATGGTCGCGGACCGGTGGTCGCTTCCATCTCGGCACTGACGACGTCGGAGGCGGTAGCGCTGGCGAAGGACGCCGTCGATCAAGGCTGCGATGGTTTGATGGTGCTGCCTCCGTACGTCTATCAGGGCGACTGGCGTGAAATGAAGGCACACGTGACGGCCGTGTTCCGCGCCACCCCGCTGTCCTGCATGCTCTACAACAATCCCGTCGCCTACGGGACGGATTTTCTCCCCGAGCAGATTCGCGAACTCGCCGCCGAACATGAGAACTTCGAAGCGGTGAAAGAGTCGAGCACCGACGCCCGGCGCGTCTCCGCGATTCGTGCTCTCGTGGACCGCCGGCTGGAGATTTCTGTCGGCGTGGATGACGCGGTACTCGAGGCCATCGGTGTAGGAGCGACGGGCTGGATCGCCGGTTTGGCGAATGCGCTGCCCCGGGAATCTGTCGATCTGCTGAATTGTGCCATGACCGGCGACAGCGACAAGGCGTTTGAACTCTATCGCTGGTTCTTGCCCTTGCTTCGAATGGATACCGTACCGAATTTCGTGCAGCTCATTAAGCTGGTGCAGGTGGAAGTGGCGATGGGCAACGCGCGCGTGCGTCCGCCGCGTCTCGAACTGGTAGGCCAGGAACTGGAGCAGACGCGACAGATTATTCGCGACGCTGTGCGCGCGCGGCCGCAGCCCGCTGGCAATTATGCTCTGCCGAAAGTGTAACTCTGTGCATGGGTAAGAGCGTAAACGGCGTGTAACAACGCTGACACGTTAGCTGCGATCCGTTTGGAGCTGCGGACTTGCCGTTGGATTGGAGCGGGAAGCGCGCTATCCCCAGGGGTTCTCACACAGTGGCCAGGCCGCACGGGTCCCTTTCCAGATTTGGAAAAAGTGCGCGGATTCGGTTGACAAAGCTTGGAGTGGGGTTATAATGCGCCGCGATGTGGTGGGATTAGCTCGCTAGGTGAATCGCACTTTTCCTCCATAGGTTGCTTGCTTCTCCACGGTTTGTATTGGCCCCCGGTGTTAAGCGAGTAGCAGCCGTACAGCAAACCTCGTAGTTGAGCAACCCGGCCCTGATCCTCGCGAACGCCAGGAGGCTTATCGTCCATGCCCACGGGACTCCTCGAGGTAAGCGGTACGATCGATCTGGCTCAGTTCTGGCCTACCGGCGAGTCAGACGCAGACACCGGTGGTTTTCCGCCGAAATTAGGCACGAAACGACTGTCTAAGATTCGGATCCGATTTCGATTTACTGGAGGACTCAATGAGTAGCGCAATCATCGGTGCAAAGAAGAAATCGCCAGCGTCACAGCACGGAGGTGGAGTAAGAGGAGACAGCCTCGACCGGCGTTCTCCCAGTTTCGAAGGCCGGTTTGGGCGTATGTTTCGCTCCTTACCGGCCGCAGAGTGGCCCAAACAGGCCTTGGTGGACCTGGGCAAGAAATTGACGGCCGATCCCGAGAGTAGCGGAGATCTCCCCTCCGCGTCCGCTGAGGACCCCAAAAAGCGCATTCAGGACGACGAAGAAAATGCCGGGATCCCGGCCGGGTATACCTACCTGGGCCAATTCATTGATCACGACATCACGTTTGATCCTTCATCCAGCCTGATGCAGCAGAATGACCCGGATGCGCTGGTCGATTTCCGAACGCCGCGCCTAGACCTCGACTCACTCTATGGACGCGGACCGGCGGATCAGCCCTTCATGTACAGCGCAGACGGGAGGAAATTCCGTTTGGGCCGCGCGCTGACCGAGAATGGCAAGCCTTCAATGGCTCGCGATCTGCCGCGGTTTGTGGACCCTAACGACCCGAATGGCGCCCAGCGTGCGTTGATCGGCGACAAGCGCAATGACGAGAATGTCATCATCTCGCAGCTGCATTCGGCGATGATTCAGCTTCACAACCGGTTCGCCGACCGGGACGGCTCGGCACCTTTTGAGAAAATTCAGCAGAGGGTCCGCTGGTATTACCAGTGGGTCGTGGTCAACGACTTCCTGGTCAAAATCTGTGGTGAAGAAGTTGTCCATGACATCCTCCCTCACCTCGGAGCCGGTCAACCGATTTGGAAAAACCTGCCGCATTTTGCCTTTTATAAATGGCATGAAGATCCGTTCATGCCCATCGAGTTTTCAGCCGCGGCCTACCGTTTCGGACACTCGATGGTCCGGCCGATCTACCGCCTCAATACTGAACTCGCTGGTGGAGACGATCCCGGCAAAGCCACCAAAGATGAAGAGGCGCGTGGCCTCGCGGGCCGCTTTTTCATCTTCGCGGGTGTACAGAAACGGGGTCTCAACGGATTCGACGAGTTTCCCTCGCAGTGGGCCATTGATTGGAGTCTCTTCTTCGATATCAAGGGATCCATTAACAAAGTCGGGAAGGAGAGGGTTCAGCCGGCCTACAAGATCGACACTTCCCTGGTGAATCCCCTCGGGTTCCTGCCTGAATTCTCCACTCCTCCGGCCAAACCGAACCCGCCAATGACGGTCGAGCAACTCCAATCCGTGCCGAAGGACTCCAAGGGAGATCCTTCAAACCTCGCGGAGCGCAATCTGTTGCGGGGCATGGCCATGGGCTTGCCCAGCGGGCAGTCTGTAGCGCTGGCCATGGGCGTCGACCCGATCGACGACGAGAATCTTCGCATTGGCAAAGCGGTGGTTGCCGACTGGGACAAGAACAAGCCGCTGGCTTCATTCCATTCGAGTTTCACCAAGAATGCCCCGCTATGGTTTTACGTTTTGGCCGAGGCGCAGTGGGAATGGATCCAACGGGCTAAGGCCAAGGGTGGCAAGGGCGACGAAGAGCCGCTCAAGCTGGGTACAGTCGGTGCGCGCATCGTTGCGGAGACCCTTATCGGTCTGCTGTGGGGCGACGGTCATTCCTACATACGCCAGGCACCGAACTGGATGCCCGAACACGGCATCCGCAACATGGGCGACCTGATCGATTTCGCGCTCACAGGGGCAAATGCCAAGCACTAGAAAAGGGGCCTCGACGGCCGCTGCGGGCTGTACCTAGCCTGCGGATCAATTTTGCAATTGGGGGGCTTTGGCCATCCCATTCTTTCGAGAAGAAGGCCTCGGTGGCGGCTGTTGTCCACCGCTTGCTGTCGCCCCCTGCGCGGTGACCACCGTTACGGCAAGCGCCGAGCGCACCGTCGCGCGACCCGATCGGATCTGAGCGCCGCGGGTCCAGCCCGCCTGATTGGGGGTGCCGTGGAGGCCGCGTACACCACGTCGCCTCCGATAAGGGTTTCGAGTACTTGGGTCTTGGCAATCTCCTCGGCTGGCACCTTGAGGGGATTGCGATCGAGCACGATAAGGTCAGCGAACTTGCCGACCTCAAGCGACCCGGTCGCCTCGTCCTCATGCAGCTCATAAGCCGCGTCGATGGTCGCGGCCCGGAGAACTGCCTCGCGCGACAACCCCGGATCGTCGCCGAGCCGGCCACGATACTCGGATGGCGCATGGGGCGCGTTCGTACGCGTCACGCCCACCTTAAGGGCAAACCATTCGTCCAGTTGGTCCACCGGCCAGTCGCTGCCGAATGCGATGCGAGCGCCGGCCGCTGCCAGGAGTCCCGCTGGTTCCAGAATTTTCATTCGCGCCGGACCAAAATAGTCCTTGAGGCCCAGCGTGTCACCCGCGGGCTTGCCCCACTGCAACGACAGCACTGGGATCGCCTCCAGCAGCTTGTAGCGCGGAAAATCCGCGGGATCGACGATCTCGTCGTGCGCGATGGCCGGGCGGATGTCGGCCGCGGGCAGTGCCTTCCTGAGAGCTTCGATGCCGTCGAGCGCTGCATGGACGGCGCCGTCCCCGTCGGCGTGGAGATGGGGGTCGATCCCGGCGCGAGCGAGTTCCACGAGCATGGTCGCCAGCACCTCGGCGGGAAAGTAGACGGCGGGTCCGCGGCTCGGACCGGGCACCCAGTGCGGCTTCGCCGCCGTCCCGGCGTTCGTCAAATACGGCTCGCGAATCGCGCCCGTGAACGCGGGAGCGGCGATCACTCCGTCGAGAAACAGCTTTGCGTTTCGGACCGTGAGACCAGGCGCACGCGCGATCGCGCCTTCGTCATATTGCTTCCGAAACGCGACCACCCGCGCCACGGCGCCGAGCGGATCGCCAGCTTGCGCAGGTTCGACGAGCGGTGCAAAGTGCGCCCTCGCCGTGAGGCCCCCGGCCCGACGCACGGCTGCGAACGCCTCCATGCCCTCAGCCGACGCCGCGGCGTCGAGAAAACTCGTGACACCCCGGCGGCTCATCGCCTTGAGCGCGGCATTCGCGGCCGCCACGTCCTCGACGTTCGTCGGCTTCGGCAGCAGCGTGGAGAACACCGCGAAAGCTGCATCTTCGAGCAGGCCCGTGGGTTCACCGCCGGCGTCCCGCCAGATCTTGCCGCCGATCGGGTCGGGAGTGCTTGCCGTGATCTTGGCGAGTGCAAGGCCGCGCGTATTGGTGAGCACCGTGTGCCCGAACGAGGACCGGACAATAATCGGCCGAGTCGTTTTCAGCCCATCGAGGGTGGCGCGGCTGGTTTTCACGCCGACGGGGCGCATGCTCTCCTGGAACCAGCTCACCACCTCGAGCCAGGCATCCGGGTCTCCGGACGCCTGGTGGTCGAGGCAAGTCTGGATCCGCTGCTGCACCTGGGCGACCGTGAGCGACTCGTAGTGGAGACTGCACTTCAAGAGCTGCGTCCCGGCCTCGAGCGGATGCATGTGACCGTCGACGAGGCCCGGCATCAGAAACCGCCCCTTCAGGTCCTCCGACACGGTCGTGACACCGACCAAGGGCGTCACTCCGCGGTTGCTGCCCACGTAGACGATCCGTCCGTCGCGAATAGCGAGCGCCTCGGCAGTTCTATTCCCGGCGTTGGCCGTGAAAATGACGCCGTTGCGGTATACACGGTCGGCAGGGCCGGCGGTCGATGAAGGGGCCGCAGCGACCGGAGCAGTCCACTCCTGACCCAGCGCCTTGGGCGCCAGCGCGAGGACGATGAGCGCCGCCTGGACGAGAAACGGCCGCCTCGGCCTTGGGGCGCGGTGCGACCACTCGAGTGCACGCGCACACGCGTCGCGGAGTTTTTTCACAATGCGATCTCCTGTCTGGACGAGGGCGAACTAGCCAGATGGTCCTCAGCCTCGTAGACTCCATGCCGTCGCCTCTAAGTTGTCTCGACGATGGGGGTGGTGTGGAATGGTCAGGTCGAGCATCCGCAAGAAGCGCGGCTTCCCCGGACATTTCATCTTAAGGACGCTGCCTCGACCCGTCAACGCATGCCGGCTCAGGCAGGAGCGTGTCAAACCCAGAAATGTTGACCTTGGAGCCAGTATGTGAAGTGGCCGTACCGGCGTTTGATTCGCATCGCGATGCGACAACTCCGGGATCGTCGCATCAGAAACAATCCCAGCGGCGTGTGGCTTTTCCCAATGGCACGCGCTCGGATCGCGGTTGCAACATTGCAGTGCGCCGTGAAAAGCGCCCGGTCGACAGGGAGAGGAAAGACGCGCCCGGGAACCGGATCCATCCGGCCGGTAGCGCTCGGAGCAGCGGCGGAGGAAAGGAAGCCGCTAAAGCCCCCGGCGGAGGGCGCACTGGGCGACTTGGCGAGTCTGCAGGTTGTAGCAGGTGTGAACTCCGAGCAGGCTGCGAAAACTTGGAATGCAGGAGCCGATGTCGTAGTAGTGCAAGAGAATAGGTGGTTCCAGTCTCCAACGAAAAAATGGCCGCAGCCCGATGTTCACCGTCTCGGCGCACTCTCATGAGCCGAACGAAGTCACCAGCGCAGGCAGAAACATGGCCGAAGTTTTTCGGCTACCCATGGCCATGACAACTGACTCGCGCACGCCCGAGCGGGTTTGGCGGCCGAGCGTTAGCAGGGGGGTGGACAATGAGCCCGCGACACTTGGAATGGGGCTTGCCGCTTCCGTGCTCGCACTTCGTCTCGGTCACCGTCTTCTCGTATCGCAGGCAGAGCCGCGCGTTCAAGCCCACGCGCACACACGCAGAGGAACACTTCCGTCCACGGGGCGATAGTCTTGAAGTTCGTGGCACAGGTGCGGAGTCTTGAACATCGCAGACCGGAAGGAGGTGGGGTTCTCGTAGGAGCCGGACCACTACACTCATCTCTCCGAGTCAAGGAGTGCCCGAGGCGCTGTAGGTGTCCTTTGGCTGTATCCACCGTTTCCAGTTTCGTGCCCGGTTAGGTCCACCATGGCACTCTCCGACATCTCCGCCCTCACAGACCTCGCCGTGCAGATTTCCCGAAGCGGGTTCTTCAAACGAGACTCACGGTCTTAGTCCAGGGGCGCAGATCCGAGGTTGCAACAGAGGGTCTTGGCTGAGCAGGGCATTTGTATTTCGCCCACGTCAGCCGCGACCCGCGCGTTCGGCGACTGAGCCACTGGTGCCAGAGTCGGCAGGTGCCTCGATAGACCTTCCAGAGAGACTGGGAGTTCGTGGGTTGTCGCCCATCGTACTGGTAGTGGCCCCGGGAGCTTGGCATGGAGGGCTTCTTCTGCTCGTCCACCGGCGCATGTCGGTGCTCCTACTCGAGACCGCTTTGCCGCGCGAGTCTTAGCGCTTCTAAAGCCGCCCCTCGCGCCCCGGCGGTGTCGCCATTCGGCATCACGTGGATTGGAATGTTGGCCTGCTCCTCCCGCTGGGTCGGCATCCCGACGCGGATCTCTGCCAGGAACCAGCGCTGGAACTCTGGACTCGTCTCTAGGGCGCCGCCACCGACGATCAGCGCATCGGGATCGAACGTATTCACCATTTCGTCAAAGAAAAGTCCCAAGCCATGCGCCTGAACCCGGAAGATTTCTTTGCACATCGGATCGCCCTGATCCGCGAGACCGCGCACCAGCTTTGCCGCCTGGGGGAGGTCCATTTTTGCCAGATCGTGGCCCGGATACTGCGGCAGATAATACGGCAGGAGATTCCTTTCGATTGCCGTGAGAGAGCAGACCGACTCCAGGTCGCCGGTTCGTCCGCAATTGCATTGCGGCTTCATTCGATCGGCTCCGGCGATGCCCTGGTACGGAATCAATACATGGCCCAACTCTCCGCCGAATCCGTTCTTACCCTTCACCACACTGCCCTCGAGGATGATGCCGCCGCCATTGCCCGTGCCGATGACGACCGAGACCGATGTCTCGCGGCTGCTGGCGCCAAAGATCGCATAGTGTCCCCAGAGCGCAGCCGCATTTGCATCGTTCAAATAGGACACCGGCTTGCCGAGCCTGTGGGCCAGACCTTTGCGGACATCGAATCCCGCCCACTGCGGATGGACGAAGTTCGTGGAACCTCGTGTGCTGAGCTGGCCGGCCGCACTGGCCGGACCCGGAGTGTCTAAGCCGACGGCGACCACGTCCGAAAGGAGAACCCCCGCCTTTTCGGTGGCGATCTTGAGACCATCGGCGATCTGCTGGAGGCACACCTCTGGTCCTTGCTTCGAAAGTGCGGGATGCTCGCACAGGCCCTCGATGAGAAACTGCTCTTGCTGGTTCACTAACGTACAGTTGATGGCAGTTCCGCCAAGATCCACTCCAGCCACTACTTGCACGGTCTTCTCCTCTGGTATTCCATGCTTACACCGCTCAGCTTAGCAGAAATGAAACGATCGGCTCACGGGGTCAAAATCCTGCCGAATCTTCTCGACGCAGGTTGAGCCCCTGTTGGTGAACCATCTCACGCAGAGCAGCTGGATGAGTCCTGGCCAGCTACACGAGTCGCCCGTCGCTCCGGCGGATGTCGCGGAACGGATAGTTCTTGTCGAACACGCTGATTTCACGAAAGAACAAAAATAGGCTCGGGAGTTCGGTTGACAGCCTGTCGATCGCGCAAGCTTTGCCATTCCTGTTCGCCGATCGCATTCGTGCTTCTGGCGCTGGGTGCACTTTGTCGTTGATGTCTGCGGCAGCAAACTCGCGTTTGGTGTTCGACGTCCTTGAGAGTGTGGGAGTCACTCTCAAAAGAAAGGGGACTGGAGGCGACGGGTTGGACGTCGGCAAGACGCTGCTGAACATCTGAGGTTTCGGTGATGTCAGCCTTCACGAGCTCCGACCGATTCACGTTCCTGACCGAGCGGGTTGGGCGTGACAGCGTCCTGGCGGGATTTCATCCGGCAAACCGGGATTGTCGTACGGAGCTGAGGTTGGTATTGGGCGTACTTGGCGCGCCGTCGCGCCAACCCGTGCAAAATCTGGTGGACGAGAGAACCACTTGGTCATTTTCGCGCGACCCGACGCCGTTCCGGGATTGCAAGTGGGCTGCTCGGCCTATCAGGACGTCCTCTTTCCGCTCGGCCAGCCGGAGAATTGGCGAAAGCATCTTCGACGCCTACGGGGTTCTGGTACGGTCCGATTTCGAGTGGCTGAACGAGGCTCTCCTCATTCGTCATGCGCCCCAAGGAATCTCCCGCGTCTATAACACGGTGGGCTTTCTCTGCGCACATTTCACGGCAAGTCGGTTCGTATCGGCCTCCTTTCGATATCAAGATGTAAACGCCCCGAGCACCGAGCCAGTGTTTCCCGATGTCGGCCTGCGGACCGGTCCGTCGGTGGACCTACGCTACGCTGCGACTGAATCGGTGGCTGTTCAGCTACAGTACGATTAAACTTCGTTAAGGCGAGCGGCGTCGGGGAATGCGCTCACCTCCAGGTTGGATTTACATTCTAGTAAGGCTTGAAGATGGCGCGGGTGAGACGATTTCCGTTTGCTTTAGTGATGCTCGTTCTGTCGCTGCAGATTCCGCCAACTCCGGCCGTTCGAGCGGCCGGGTTCTCAGCGCGAGTCAGGGGGACTACCGGACAAAGTCTTGCCATTGTCGTTAACCGATCTAACCCAACCGAGAATCTGTCGTTTGGGGAGCTTCGCAAGATCTTCTTAGGCGAACGAAGTCACTGGCCCCACGGCCGCCGAATCGCCGTGGCGATGATGGAGCAGGGACAGCCGGAACGGGAGGCCGTGCTGCGCGAGGTTTATCGCATGAGTGAGGACAGTTATCGCGATCACTTTCTCAAGGGACGGTTCACCGGTGACGTATTTTTCTCGCCCAAAACACTGGCTTCCCCGACGGTGGTTCGTAAGTTCGTGTTCAATGCGCCGGGAGCGATTGGCTACTTGCGCGCTGACGATGTGGACACATCCGTAAAAGTGCTCCGGATTGATGGTCATCTTCCCGACGAGAAAGAGTACCGACTTCAGATCGATGCCCACCTGACCAATGGATATGAATGAGCCAAGGGAAGCTTCGATTTGGCGCCAGGGAGATCGCTGGATCGGGTTTTCCGCCAAGATGGATGAAGAGACGAATGACGGGAAGGGCATCCAGACCAGCGTTCAGGACCACGGTGTCGGCACGAACAGTTCCGACTCGCCCCAGATTTTCGAGCCGTTGTATCGCAGTTCGCCGGCCATCGCCGCCCAGATCCATGGGACTGAGTTGGGACTGTCAATTGCAAAGCGTAACGCCGAAGCCTTCGGAAGAAACCTGTCCGTCGTCAGTGAGGCGGGTGTCGGGAGCGTCTCTACCCTGCGTTTGCGGGCATGGGAGCACGCTTCCGAAATGGCAACTATCACGCCCAGAACCAATCTGGGGATCTCTCTAATTTTTCCCTCGCCGCGTTGCAGTTGCCCCTAAAAAGATCCGAGATATAATTATGGCGAGGCGAGTTCAATCGTTGTCTTATGGCGATTTCGCATCCCAGCATATCGAATATTGCCGCCGCGCCGGCGCCCGGCTCCAGCCTTTACGAGAAGCTGAACACCCGTTGGCACGAGCGTACCTTGCAAGGTTTCATGTTTATCGTCCTCGCGCATTGGGGCGAGCACCTGGTCCAAGCGTACCAGATTTACGTTATGGGATGGCCGCGCCCCCGAGCCAACGGCATTCTTGGTTTGTGGTACCCCTGGCTGATCCAGTCCGAAGTCCTGCACTACGGCTATGCCTTGGTCATGCTGATAGGCATTTGGGTGCTCCGCAAAGGATTTGTCGGAGTTTCGCGGAAGTGGTGGACCGCGGCCCTGGTCATCCAGTTCTGGCATCACATCGAGCATTTCCTGCTGATTTGGCAGGCCACGTTCCACCACAATTTCTGGGGCAGGCCCGTGCCGTGCAGCATTTTGCAGTTAGTCTTTCCACGCGTTGAACTCCATCTCTTCTATAACGCGGTGGTGTTTATCCCCATGGTCATCGGGATGTACTACCACGTGTTTCCGCCGGAGAGTGAGGAGGGGAAGGTGGCCTGCACATGCGAATGGGGCCACAAGCCTTCAATGCAAGCCGCCTGATTCAAGATCGTCTGACCAGGACTCAGAGCACGGGGATTCGCGAGATGGTATTCGCCTTTCGACGGAGCCAGCGCCCGGTGCGCCCGCTTCCGAACGAGTGTCGGAATCTTCTGTTGTGCGCCTGCGCCGCAACTCTGTTCATGACCGCCTGCTCCAGACCACCGGACTCTTCCCGCACGGTCACGATTGAGCCCGAAATCTCACCCCAGCCAGCCCGGATCGGCCCCGTCGTGGTCACTCTCCGTTTGGCCGATCACGCTGCGAAAGCCGTCACGGGAGCGCATATCGCGCTTGAGGCAGACATGTCGCACGCGGGCATGGCTCCCGTCTTAGGGGAAGCCAAGGAAATCGAGCCCGGCCGCTACCAGGCACATCTTACGTTTGGGATGGCAGGGGATTGGGTTATCCTCCTGCAGATCACTCTGCCCGGCGGGCAGAACTTCGAGCATCAGATTGAAGTGAGGGGCGTCAGACCCAACTAGGCACGCTGTTGAATCCATCCTCCATCCCGGCCTTGGAAGCTCCCGAGCCCCCGCCCTTTGATTTAATGCGCGTTGCCGGCCTGGGCCGATTGTTCCGCTGGCGCTATGCCCGCCCTCTGCTCCAGTCTCCGCTCCTCATCATCAGCGCCGTAGTGATCTTCGACGGACTGTTCGGGCCGTCGCTGGCTCCGAAGAACCTGGCGACGACTCTCAGCTGGCTCCACTTTCGCGGCGTGCTGGTGCTGGTCCTGCTCTGTTGCGGGAATGTTTTCTGTTTGGCTTGCCCCTTCATGCTGGTCCGTCAGGCGGCGCGCCGCCTTTTCCGCCCGCGGTTCGACTGGCCCCGGCCACTGCGCAACAAGTGGCTTTCGGTCGCCCTCTTCGTCCTGATCCTCTTTACTTATGAGCTGTTCGACCTATGGTCTTCGCCCTGGTGGACTGCCTGCTTGATCCTTGCCTACTTCTCGGCAGTGCTGGTCGTGGACGGCCTTTTCAAACACGCTTCGTTTTGCAAGTTTGTTTGCCCCATCGGACAGTTCAATTTCGTCGCTTCTACGCTGTCTCCATTCGAGATAAAGGTGCGGGACCAGGAGGTCTGCACCCGCTGCCATACCCTCGACTGTATTCGTGGCCGGCGCGAGCCTGTCTCAGACCTGGTCATCATTCGCGGTTGTGAGCTTGCCCTGTTTCAGCCGCGCAAGGTTGGCAATATGGATTGCACATTCTGTCTGGACTGCGTTCATGCCTGCCCGCACGACAACGTTGGCGTCTTGAGCCGTCTGCCCGGAACCGAGTTGTTGACGGATCCCATACGTTCAGGAATCGGTTACTTTTCGCGCCGCAAGGATCTGGCGGGACTGGCGATTGTATTCACCTTTGGCGCACTTCTGAATGCCTTTGGCATGGTGAGTCCCGCCTACGCGGTGGAGAGCTGGCTGGCGAGAATGTTGCACGTGAGTCACGAGGCGCCCGTGCTGGGTGTGATCTTCACGTTCTTTCTGGTTCTCGCGCCCGTCCTGCTATTGGGGATCGCTGCCTGGTCGACGCGCGCCTGGGCCGGCAATCAGCGCCCCCTGCCGCCACTGATGGTGAGATACGCTTACGGCCTCGTTCCCCTGGGCTTCGGGATGTGGCTGGCCCACTATGGATTTCATTTCTTGACCGGACTCTACACCATCATTCCCGTGACCCAGAGAGCGCTGGCGAGTCTGGGATGGCCGCTCCTGGGCGAGCCGCGCTGGAATCTCATCGGTCTGCCGGCAAACATCGTGCAAGTAATCCAAATCGGATTCCTGCTGCTGGGATTTGCCGGTTCGCTGGCGGTAATCTATTGCTTGGCGGAAGATGACTCACCGTCCAGGCCCTTGCGGGCGTTCATCCCATGGGCGACGGTAGCCTGCGTTCTCTGGATTGCGTCGCTGTGGCTGATGTTCCAGCCCATGGAAATGCGCGCCACGCTGCTGAGCGGATAGTGGCGTTTCCAAATCAAACTCGCGGTTACCATTCAGATGACGTCGAAACGCCGTTTCCAGGGAACACGTTCGGTCTGGTTTCTGTTTATGCTCTGGCTGCTGTTGCCGACTCCGGCCACAGCCCACAACGGCCCGCCGTTCCCCATCATCGAGAACCGCAGAGTCGGTCCCTGCATCATTTCTCTCTGGACGCACCCCGATGTGGGTACGGGCGCCTTCTTTGTGTTTGTGGAGCCGATTGCGGGGGGTACCGTCGCCAAGGATCTCACGGTTCAGATCGGCGTTCAGCCGGAAAGCGGACGCCTTCCCGAGGTAGTCTATACAGCCAATCGCGATGACAGCGGGGGCCAGTTACAATACAAGGCCCTGGTGGCGTTCGATCGCGACGAGTTTTGGCGGGTGCGCCTGGTCCTGCAAAGCTCTCAGGGCCGCGGAGAAGAATTTTCACGGGTGGAAGCGACTCCGGTCGGTTTTGGAAAATGGGACCTTCTGGTTTTTCTGTTACCGTTTTTATTGGTTGCGTTCCTGTGGCTTCGCGGCATGTCACGCCGGCGAAGCCGGATGAAGAGGCAACACTCCGCATGATGCTGAAAGATCAATTCATGGATTCCTTCCTCGAGAAGGGCTCACCTTTGAAGGGGAAGTCCCCGAGTTTTCGGCGCTTGATTTTCCTTTGTCTTCTGGGATCTGTAATCGCAGCCTCCTCAGGATGTCACTCAGGTGGCAAGCTTCCCGACAAATCCTCCCAGCAATACGCCAAGGTGGTTTCCGCGTTCTACGTCGGCTTGGCGGCACTGCAGGTCGGCGATGATGTGCATGCGGAAAGCAGGCTCTCGGAAGTCACGCAGCTTGTCGCCGCCGAGCCGGCCGGGTGGGCCAACTGGGGAATACTCGCCCTGCGCCAAAGAAACTATGACCCGGCAGCGCAGAGGCTTGAACGCGCGCGAGCTGTAGCCCCGAAGAACGATCACATCTATCATCTCCTGGGGATTCTCGAAAGCCAACGCGGCAATTCCGCCCAGGCGATCGCCGACTTGCGCAAAGCGGCCGAACTGAATCCGCAAAACCTGAGGGCGATCTACCAGCTTGCGCAGGAGATAGAACGGCAGGGCGCCGCAAACAGTGAATCCGAATTTCAGGAACTCATCCAAAAGATTCTGACGGCGCAACCGGATAATCTGGCGGCGCTGCTGGAGTTGAGCCGCCTTGCCGCGAAGCGCGGTGACGCCGCTACACTGAAGTCGGCTGTCGCTCAGATTAGCGCCCGCTCGCCCGCGTGGCCGCCGGAAGTGCGGCATCAACTGGCCGTGGTGCAATCGGCCGCCGCAGGCCCGGACCTGCATCTCGCCGCGACCCAGACAACTTTCCTGCGCAATGTCCTGGTGCGGGTCCCCGAGTACCGTCAGAGTCTCAAGGCGATCAAGGCGGCGCCCGGAGAAGAGGCGGAGCCCTTCACCCGTTTCCTTCGACTGGAGTCTCCGGATTTCAGGCCGGCGCCGGCAGACAGCGCGCTCAGGTTCAATCCTGAGCCTGTCGCCACCCTGGGCAACGGGCATTGGAATTGGATTGGAGCGATTCCGCTGGGCAGTGCGGGCACACCTGCCGTCGCCGCGGCCAATGCGCGCGAAGTGCGTTTGTCCAGCGGTGCGACCTTTCCTTTCCCGGGCGGCCCTGCCAGCGTGCCGCCACAGCCCGAAGGAGTTTTGCCGCTCGACTTCAACTACGACTTCAAGACCGACCTGGTTCTTGCAGGCGCGGGCGGAGTCCGACTCTTAGCGCAGGACACGCCGACTTCGTTCCATGACGTGACGGCTCAAACCAAATTGCCGAAGTCCGTAACCAATGCGTCCTACACCGGCGCGTGGGCGGTTGACATCGAAGCCGATGGCGATTTGGACATCGTGCTCGGCGCCAGCGAAGGCGTGCCCACGGTGCTGAGAAACAACGGGGATGGCACGTTTTTACCGATTCATCCCTTCGCCGGAGTGTCGGGAGTGCGGGGTTTTGCCTGGGCTGATGTCGATGGCGACGGCAATCCCGATGCCGCCATCATCGACGGGACAGGCCGGCTTCATGTCTTCATGAACGAACGGCAGGGCCAATTCCGCGAGCGCCCCCTTCCAGCCGGCTTGTTCCCCGTAAAAGCGGTCGCGGTGGCGGATGCCAACAGCGATGGCATCCTCGATCTGCTGGCGCTGCAAGCCGACGGCGCCATCATTCGGATTTCAGACAAGAACGAAGGACAGGGCTGGGACACGGCCGAAATTGCCCGAGTCCCGGACGCAGCCAACTATCTTGCTGGCGAGGCTGCTGACAGTGTTCGGTTGCGGGTCGCCGATCTCGATAACAACGGGGCGCTCGATCTGTTCCTGTCCCGCACGACGCAAGTTCTCGGCAAGAGCAAGGGGCCGCTGGTTTGGCTTGGCGACGCGCAGGCCAAATTTGTGATGCCGGACCAGCGAGTGGGACTGGCGCTTGTGTTCGACGCTGCGGACCTGAACGGCGATGGTAAGCTCGATCTTCTGGGTCTGTCGGTGGATGGACAACCCATACAGGCTATCAATCAAGGCTCAAAGAACTATCACTGGCAACTGGTCCGGCCGCACGCTGCGCAAGCCGTCGGCGACCAGCGCATCAATCCGTTCGGAGTGGGCGGTGAGGTGGAAATTCGCTCTGGCTTGCTGGTACAGAAGCAGCCGATCGCTGGGCCGCAACTTCATTTCGGATTGGGCGAACAGACGACCGCGGAGGTCGTACGCGTCGTTTGGCCGAATGGCACAGTGCGGGCCGAGTTTGGCGTGAAAGCGGACCAGGAGATTGTCACCGAGCAGCGCCTGAAGGCCTCCTGTCCGTTCCTGTTCGCCTACAACGGCAAGCAGATGGAGTTTGTGAAGGACGCGGTTCCCTGGGGATCTGCCATTGGATTGCGCATTAATACTCTCGGTTCAGCCAACATCGCGGCGACGGGAGAATGGTACAAAATCGGCCGGGATCAACTGGTGCCGCACGACGGCTTCTACGATATTCGCGTTACCGCGGAATTGTGGGAGGTCTACTACTACGACTATCTTGCGCTCACGACCGTTGACCACCCCGCGAGCACGGAGATTTTTGTAGACGAGCGCTTCGTGATTCCGCCGGCGAAGTTGGGTGTCACCACGGTTGCCACACCGCACAAGATCGCTCGCGCGCTGGACGACAACGGCCAGGACGTTACGGATATCGTCACGACGCTCGACGGAAAAGCCGTGAACACGTTCGGGCGTGGCCAGTTCCAGGGTCTGACTCGCGACCACTATCTCGAGGTGGACCTCGGCGATGACGCCCCAAAGAGCGGCCCGCTTTACCTGATCGCCCAAGGTTCGATCCACGACACCGAGTCGTCGGTGAATGTCGCCATAACCCAGGGCAGTCGCTGGCGCGCCCATGGGCTGAGCGTCGAAGTACCGGACGGCCGCGGCGGCTGGATCACGGCGCAGGACAACCTGGGCTTTCCAGCAGGTCGCAAAAAGACCATCCTGTTCAATCTGAGCAATGTCTTTCGTCCCGGGACACCGCGCCGGGTGCGGCTGCGGACGAATCTTGAAATTTACTGGGACGCGATCCAATGGGCGCAGGGCGCGCCCGACGCGCCTCTCAAGGAAGTGGACCTGGATCCGGCGGTGGCGGATCTGCACTATCGCGGCTATTCCGTGATGCACATGCCGGTGGGCGCGGGCGCGCCGGAGGTGCCGGACTACAACCAGATCGAAGGAACCAAACAGCACTGGCGTGACCTGATCGGTTATTACACGCGCTACGGCGATGTTCTTGAGCTTTTGACCAGCATCGACGACCGTTACGTCATTGTGAATTCGGGGGATGAGATGTCGCTCCGCTTTCCCGAGCAGCCGCCACCGCCTCCAGGCTGGGTGCGCGACTTCGTGATCAAGGGCGATGGCTGGATCAAAGATGGCGACTATAACTCAACTTTCTCGAAGACCGTATTGCCCTTGCCCTATCACGCCAAGAGCGAATATACGACGCGGCCTGGCAAGCTGGAGGATGAATGGGTATACCGCCATCATACGGAAGACTGGCAAACCTATCACACGCGCTATGTGACTCCTGAAGTATTCAAAAACAGCTTGCGGAGTGAGCCGCCCCAATGACCGGAGCCCGGATCGCTAGAATCGTTCTGGGCATCCTCTTTATTGGGTTGCTGGCCACCCCTCTGGTCGTGAAGCGGATTTCGGCCCGGCGTGTCGCGGAGCGATCGAAAGCCGATGCCAGAACGGCCTTGGACCGGCATGGATTTTACCTCCAGGAAGTCTCCCAGGCTGCCGGCATCCACTTCGTGCACCAGGCTCCGGTGCTCGATCCCAAACTCGATCCCATCATGCCGGAGGTGGCCTCGATGGGCGCGTCGGTGTCGATCGTCGATTTCGATCGCGATGGCTGGTCCGACATTTACGTAACCAATAGCGCCATCGGAAGCAAGAATGCCCTGTACCGCAACCTGGGCGACGGGACTTTTAAGGACGTGGCCGGCGAAATGGGCATCGCTGACGTCAATCAGGCTGGAACTGGGGTCTCCACCGGCGCGGTGTGGGGCGACTATGACAACGACGGATACGAGGATCTGTTCCTGATCAAATGGGGACGTCCGGAGCTGTTCCACAACGACCATGGCCGGGGATTCACGCGCGTAAGCGAGCAAGCCGGACTGCCACCCTGGGTCAATGCAAATACAGCCGTCTGGCTTGACTATGATGGCGACGGGCGGGTGGACCTGTTTGTCGGCGGCTACTATTCAGAGGACATCAATCTGTGGAACCTCACCACCACGCGCATCATGCCGGAAAGTTTTGAGTACGCCAACAATGGCGGGCGGAAATATCTCTTTCACAATCTGGGCAACGGCAAATTTGAAGAGGTCAGCGCGAAAGTGGGCATCAATAGCCGACGCTGGGCACTAGCCGCGGCGGCCGCAGATCTGCGCGGCACCGGACATCCGGATCTGTTCGTCGCTAACGACTATGGAGTGTCGGAACTTTATTTCAATGACGGAAAACGGTTTCATGAAGTCGGTGAGCAGACCGGCGTGGGTTTCGCCCCGAAGAGCGGGATGAACGCCGCCTTTGGCGATATCTTCAACCAGGGCCGGTATTCCGTCTATGTCTCCAATATTTCGGAAGACGGCATCCTGATCCAGGGAAATAACCTGTGGGTGCCCAAGGAGGGAACGGCGGGCGATGCCATCCGGTACGAGAATCTGGCGCGTGACTTTGGGGTCGAACTCGGAGGCTGGAGTTTCGGAGCACAGTTTGGCGACTTGAACAACGACGGCACTCTCGACCTCTATCTCACGAACGGTTATATCTCGCTGGACCGAAACCGCAGCTACTGGTATGACTTTTCCAAGGTTGCCGGAGGCAACAGCACCATCATCGGCGATGCCAGGAACTGGCCCGCGTTTGAAGGCCGCAGTCTGTCGGGCTACCAGACCAAACGAGTCTGGCTGAACGACGGGGCAGGCAAATTTGTCGATGTGGCACAGGCGGTGGGAGTTGCCGATACTCACGACGGCCGCGCGGTCGCGCTTGCCGACCTGTGGAACCGCGGCGTCCTCGACGTTGTGGTCGCCAATCAGAAGGGGCCATTGCTGATTTACAAGAACACAGTCACGCCCGAGAACGAGTGGATCGATTTCGAGTTGGTAGGAACCGCCACCAACCGCAGCGCGATCGGCGCCCGCGTCGCGCTGTTTTGGAATGGCCAGCAGCAGGTGCAGGAAGTTTCAGGAGGCAGTGGCTTCGCTGCGCAAAACCAGCGTCGGCTGCATTTCGGACTGGGCAAATATCCCCAAATTGAGAAAGCCGTGATTCGCTGGCCGTCGGGTAAAGTACAGATCATCAACAAGCCTGCCCCAGAGCTGGTGCATAAGATCGAGGAGCCTGCATGACCCAGCAGATGAGCACTCCTGTCGCGCCCCCACCGGCAGACATGAGCTGGTGGAAACAGCTGATCAGCCTCGACAACCGTTACCTGGCCCCGATGTTCATCACCTGCATCCTGCTGGCGGGTCACTTGTCATTCGGCATCCTCGAAAGCTACCAAAAGACCTTGCTGGCAATTGCCACGAGTATTGCGACGGAGTTGCTCCTGGGCCGCATTTTCTTCCACAAATGGCTGCATCCGGCGAGCGCGTATATCACCGGTATTAGCGTCGGGATCCTGGTTCGCTCCCCTGCGTTCTGGCCCTATTCCCTATGCAGCGCGATCTCCATCATGTCGAAATACGTTTTGCGTGTCCGAGGACGCCACCTCTGGAATCCATCGAACTTCGGCATTTCCGCGATGCTCTTCCTGGCTCCCGAAACGGTCGCGAGCTTGAGCATCCAGTGGGGCAACTATCTTTTGCCCATGGTCGTGATCTGGGTGTTGGGCTCAGTGATCATCTGGCGTCTGCGCAGGTTCCACATTACCGGCATCTATGTGGCATCCTTTATTGTGTTCGCGTTCCTGCGTAGTTGGATCACCGGCAGTCCTTGGCAGTCCGAGATCGCGCCCATCACCGGACCGATGTATCAGCTTTTCATTTTCTTCATGATCACCGATCCCAAGACCACGGTGCGATCGAAGACCGGGCAATGCGTTGTCGTTTTCCTGGTGGCGCTGGTCGAAATGATGATGCGTCTGCACCAGATCGTCTACGCTCCTTTCTACGCACTCTTCATCGTGGGGCCGGCTGCCATGCTGATGGACACCTGGATGGATGCGCGCCGGGCGAGCACTGCGCCCGTGGCCGCTCGCTGACCGTTGGCGAAAGGGAACCTGGATATCTTGATGCTCCGAAGCCGGATTTTGTGCCGCCGGGCGCTTGTCGTACTCATTTTGTTGGCAGGCTGCAAACAGAAACCCTCGAACGTTCCCGAAACGGTTTCGCCGAAGTCTGCCGCTGAATCTGCGCCCCCGGCCACAACTTCGGCCGCCGCCCCGCCAGTCCCAATTCCAGAGCTGAGTTCGGCGCGCCCCTCCGGGCCCATCGAGTTCACGGATGTGACCTCGCGCGCCGGCATCCACTTCAAACACAACAACGGCGCCTTCGGAAAAAAGTATCTCCCGGAAACCATGGGCAGCGGCGCCTGCTTTCTCGACTACGACAACGATGGTTGGCAGGACATCCTGCTCATCAATTCGATGGATTGGCGCGGGCACGAGTCCGGCAAATCGCTCTCCGCGCTCTATCACAACAACCACGACGGCACCTTTACGGATGTGACCCGGCAGGTGGGCCTAGGCGTGGAGACGTACGGGCTGGGCTGCGCCGTCGCCGACTACGACAACGACGGGAAAGTCGATATCTACATCACAGCTCTCGGTTCCAACCATCTTTTTCGTAACCTGGGCAATGGCAAGTTCATGGACGTGACCGCGAAAGCGGGCGTGGCCGACCCGGGATTCTCGGTCAGCGCGGTCTGGTTTGACTATGACAATGACGGCAAGCTCGACCTGTTTGTCGCCCACTACATCGACTGGTCCATTGCGACGGATCAATATTGCACGCTCGACAACAAGAACAAGTCCTACTGCACACCGCAAACCTACAAGGGTCAAAGCCCGACCCTGTTCCACAACCAGGGAAATGGAACGTTTGAGAACGTGACCCGCCACGCCGGTCTCTACGATCCCACCAGCAAGGCGCTCGGCATTGCGTTGCTGGACTACGACAATGACGGCTGGCTCGATCTGTTGGTCACCAACGACACCGAGCCCAACAAGCTCTACCGTAACAACCACAACGGAACCTTCAGCGAGGTTGGCGTCACCGCCGGGGTTGCGTACGGCGATGCCGGTACAACCCGCGCAGGTATGGGAACCGATGCCGCGGACTACGATAACTCCGGCTGGCAAAGCTTGGTGATCGGCAATTTCACCAATGAGGGCATGGCGCTCTATCACAACGATGGCTCGGGCCTGTTTACGGACCAGGCCCCTGCCACCGGCATCGCCCGGATATCGACCCGCTCGCTCACCTTCGGCACATTCTTCTTTGACTATGACTTGGACGGGCGTCCGGATATTCTCGCCATCAACGGCCACGTGTCTGACGATGTCAGCGTGGTGCAGCCCACCATAAAGTACGCGCAACCGCCGCATCTCTTCCGTAACCTGGGCAAGAACAAGTTCGAAGAAGTGACGGCAAAACTTGGTCCCGCGCTGCAACGGCCCATCGTTGGCCGGGGAGGGGCCTACGCCGATTTTGACAATGATGGTGATCTGGATGTGCTGATCACCGCCAACAACGGTGCAGCACGCCTGTTGCGCAATGACAACGGGAATCAGAACGACCTGCTGCGCGTGCAGACCATCGGCACACGCTCGAATCGCGACGGCATAGGCGCTAAAGTTACGGTCCAAACCAGCGCGGGCGCGCGTTTTTTTGGCATGGTCAAGACTGGTTCCAGCTATGCATCCCAGAGTGAACTGCCCTTGACTTTCGGGCTGGGCAAACCGGAGGAAGGCAAAACGGTGACCTTGACGATTGTATGGCCCAGCGGCCAAAAGGACTCCATGCCGAACATCAAGCCCAATCAATTCGTCACGGTTCAAGAGGGGAAGGGCATTGTCTCAGCCCGGCCAATCTTCATCCCGACCCCTGGCGTCACCCGAAAATGACTTGAGCCAACTGCAGTCTAGCCTCGATCTAATCCTTTTCTACTATCGATAGCTCCCGCCCGCAGGTGATACTTTCCCGCCATGTCGAAGCAGCCGGGGACGATGGCCGGTGACGCCGGTTCTCAAGGGAGCGCATGGCCGCCCTCTCGTATTCTTAGGGGTGAGCCTTTCCTTTTACTTGGTCAGTGTCAGGCGCACTGACAAGCGGACCACAGCAGAAGTCACGGGCGCTTCCAAACGCATCTGGAAACCGCCTAGTCGTCTCATAGCCTGGCGATGATCGACCGGTTGTCAGACACACCAAACTGATGTCCGACCAAACCTCCTCTACTGTTTCCGATGTAACCGTCGTCGGCGGCGGTTTGGCTGGAAAGGCAGCCTGTCTGCATCTTGCCAAGGCCGGCTTCAGCGTGATCTGCATTGAGCCTGAGGAAGCTGTTCGCCAACCGGTGGGCGAGTCGCTGGACTGGTCGGCTCCCGATCTGTTGAAGGTCCTGGGGCTGCCCATGGAGGATTTGATAAAGGCGCAGATGGCCACCTGGAAGCGGCATGTGACTCTGAAAGCACGCGACGGCTGCGCCGAGCACTATGTTCCGACTCCGTGGCTCGGTGGCGCGCCCTTCCACATCGAGTTGCGGACGTTGCATGTGGATCGTCTCCGCCTGGACCAGGAGCTCCAGAACCTGGTCATCAATCGCGGCATCACCGTGGTTCGGGACAAGGTGGTTCGCGTGGAACGGAGTGGCAAGAAAATCTCGGCCGTCCACACCGCTGGTGGCGCGCGCTTTTCTTCTCCCTGGTTTATCGATGCCTCTGGGTTCGCAGCCGGCTTGCTAGGCCACGAGTTCAATCTTCCCGCGATTCAGTTTGGTCCAGCCAAGATCGCTCTTTGGACGTACTTCCCGGTTCCCGAGTTGATCGAAGGAACCACTCTGTACATGGAACCGCTGCCGAAGGAATACCTCGACTGGGTTTGGGAAATCCCCATCAGCCCTCAGATCGTGAGTGTCGGGTACGTCACCACCGGGGCGGCGACCAAGCCCAAACGTGAGCAGGGACTCTCTGTGGAAGACATTTTTCGGCAGCAACTGATGAAGTTCCCGCGCTTTGAACCGCTGCTGCAGGCGGGCGCTCTGAACGCCCTCAACGTGACTTCCTACCGATCCCGCGTCTATGCCGGAGTGGCCGGGCCGAACTGGCTGATCGCAGGCGAAGCTGCATCCATGGTCGACCCCATAACCGCGAACGGAGTGGCCGCCGCGCTGAGGCATGCAGCGGAGGCCTCCACGCTGATTCTGAAGTACCGCCAGCGGGGACAGCTGCCGCTCCGGGCAAGGGTCTCCTACAGCAGCCGGATTCTGCAGATGGCTAAGTTTTTCAACAGTGGAATCGAGAAAGTAGTATACGAGCCGCCTGTACGGAACCGTATCGGCATAGGACGCTCAGGTGCTGCCTATACCAGCCCCGCCTGGAGCATGAACGTGGTGTACTCGCGCCTCCGACCAAGCGGAATCATCTCGACCTTCCTTTTCGGCTCATTTCTTGGATTCTTCCGGGCAAGTGCATGGATTTTGTATCAGGTGTGCAAACGGCGGACGCCCGCCGCCGGAATGCCAGGCTGGTTTGTCATGCTGTGAATTCTGGGGAAGGGGTATTGCGTGCATCTACTTTCTCGCGGATCAGGCTACCCGGTTTTATTCATCCACGGCATACCGACCAGCGGTCAGCTCTGGACTGGGGTCATCGACAGGTTGCTGGGCCGCTTCACTTGCCTGGCCGTCGATCTGCCCGGCTTGGGGAAGACGCCCAGGACGCGCTACGGTCTCAAGCAGCTGGAAGCGCTCGCCGACGGGATCGAGCAAATCCGCGTGGAACATAAGATCGACAAATGGCACGTTGTCGGACATGATGCCGGATCCGCCATCGCAGTGCACTATGCCTACCAGTTTCAGGAGCGCGTTGAACGTTTGGCGCTGCTGTCTCCGGCGGTGTTTCCCGAGCTGAAGCCGTTTCATCTCTTCCGCATCATCAGGAGACCGTTCATTGGCGAGTTACTCGCCCCCTTGGTGAACGCCATTTTCTGGAATATCGCGATGCGAGACGCCGTGGGGCAAGAACGGGTTGAGCTCGATGACGCTGTCAAAGACTTTCACGCCCCTTTTTCAGGCCCATGGGGCGCCTGGCGCCTGATGTCGGTGCTGCGCTGGGGAAACCCCGCGGAAGTCCTGGCTGCGCTCCCGGCGATGCTGCCACAGCTGCTGATTCCCACCATCATTTTTCAAGGTTCGCGCGACAAGGCCGTGCCCGAACAGTTCGCCCAGCGAGCTTCCGCCTTGATTCCTGAGTGCAAAGTCGTCTTGGTAGATTCGGGACACTTCATTCCTCTGAACAATCCCGAGGCTGTTGCCACGGAACTCCTCCGTTTCTTCGAGGGCAGCGCGGCCGCGTAGCAAGATGGTGCTCTCTCGGGCGGAGTAAGATGCCGCGACTGGCGGGAGCCCCGCGTCAGGCTCGTTTGCCAGGATCACAAACTTGCTGTGGGTCGCTTTGGGCCGCGACCTGGGCAGCAGGGGACTCCCACAAAGGCACTCGGCACGTGGACACACTCCCATTGATACTCTCCGCCGGAACCATTCTGCTGGCAGCCCGTGTACTGGGCTGGATCTTTCAGCGCATCGGCCAGCCGCGCGTAGTGGGTGAAATGACGGCCGGCATCGTCCTCGGTCCTTCTCTTCTTGGACGGTTCTTTCCCGGTGCCTTTGCCCATGTATTCCCCTCGTCGTCCTTGCCTGTGCTCACCGCTTTAAGTCAGCTGGGGCTTCTGCTTTTCATGTTTGTGGTGGGTCTTGAGGTGGATCTCAACCGCATCTTGAAACAGCGCGCCGCGATTGTACTCATCAGCAACTTCAGCATCGTGCTGCCGCTTGCCCTGGGCGTGGGCTTGGCCACAGCGCTCCATCCCCAATTTGCCGGAGACAATGTTCCATTTCCTGCTTTCGCCCTCTTCATGGGGACGGCAATGAGCATCACGGCTTTCCCGGTACTTGCCCGGATTTTGAAAGAGCGTAATCTGCTTGCCACCGACCTGGGAACCACCGCGATCTCGTGCGCGGCGATTGACGACATCAGCGCCTGGTTGTTGCTGGCCATTCTCACCGCGATGGTGCATTCCGCCCACAGCTGGCACCGCCTGGCGGTCACTCTGCTTTTGCTGGTGGCGTTTGTCGCCATCATGCTGCTCCCCATCCGGCGGCTAGCATCTTCGCTGGAATCCCTGTATCAAAGCCACGGCGCTGGGATAGAACTCATTTCGGTCCTGATTCTGATCATGCTTGGGGCGAGTTGGGCGACCGAGCGACTGGGAGTGCATGCGTTGTTTGGCGCGTTCATGGCCGGTCTGGTAATGCCAAAACCCGAACGCATGATTGCGGAAATCGTTGCGCGAATTGAGTCTCTCAGCCTTGCCCTTCTGCTGCCGCTGTTCTTTGCGCTCACCGGCTTGAGGACCCGCATCGACCTGCTCACGGACAGATCCTTATGGGGCTACACAGCGGCGATTGTCACAACTGCCGTCCTGGGCAAGCTTGTGGGAGCAGCCCTCGCCGCAAAGGCAACAGGAATGGGATGGAAGGATTCGCTAGGCCTGGGAGTCTTGATGAACACACGCGGGCTGGTGGAACTGGTGGTCCTGAACGCCGGGCTGGATCTGGGTGTCCTATCTCCTACTCTGTTCACCATGATGGTTCTCATGGCGCTGGCCACAACCTTCATGACTACCCCGATCCTGATCCTCATGAAAATCCAGCCATCCACCGGACCGCAAGGGCATTGATACAGATGTTTCGCTTTGGCCGCGCCGAATTCACCTGAAATTCATAGGCCCTTTATCCGACTGCCCGAATCTAAGAAGCTAACCCTATAAAAAGAGGATCGTCATGTGCCCCCTGACTCCCGTGGATGCCGCGAAGTTGTCCTCGAATCAACCGCTTTCCCCGGATCACATACGGCAGATTGATGCCTACTGGCGTGCCGCCAATTATCTTTCCGTCGGACAGATCTACCTCTTGCGGAATCCATTGCTTCGTGAACCTTTGAAAATTGAGCATGTCAAACCCCGGCTTCTGGGTCATTGGGGTACGACTCCCGGGCTCAATTTCATCTACGTTCATTTCAACCGGATCGTCAAGAAATACGGCTTGAATGTGATCAACATCACCGGACCAGGCCATGGCGGGCCGGGAATCGTAGCCAATACCTATCTGGAAGGCACCTACACGGAGTTTTATCCCGATATCCGGCAAAACGAAGACGGATTGCGAAAGCTCTTTAGGCAATTCTCTTTTCCCGGAGGAATCCCAAGCCACGTCGCCCCGGAGACTCCCGGCTCAATCAACGAAGGCGGAGAACTCGGGTACTCCATCGCGCACGCCTACGGGGCGGTCTTCGACAATCCCGATCTGCTGGCCTGTTGCGTTGTCGGAGATGGTGAGGCCGAAACCGGTGCGCTGGCGACCAGTTGGCATTCCAATAAATTTCTCAATCCGGCGCGGGACGGAGCGGTATTACCCATTTTGCATTTGAACGGCTATAAGATCGCAAATCCCACGGTGCTTGGGCGTCTGAGCGACGAAGATCTGACCTACTTGTTTACCGGATACGGCTATAAACCATACTTCGTGGAGGGCCACGAGCCCGAGCGCATGCATCAGCTCATGGCGGCTACTCTGGACTCCGTGATTGAAGAAATTCAGGGCATTCAAAAGATCGCGCGCTCCCAAAGCTCAGCTCGGCGCCCGGCGTGGCCGATGATTATTCTGCGCAGCCCAAAGGGGTGGACCGGTCCGAAGTTTGTGGATGGCAAACCGATCGAGGGGACGTGGCGCGCCCATCAGGTTCCAGTCACAGATTTGGCAACGAAACCGGGACACCTGAAGATTCTCGAAGATTGGATGAGGAGCTACCGGCCTGAAGAACTGTTTGACGAAAAAGGCGCGTTTCTTCCCGAACACGCGGAACTGGCCCCCAAGGGCGACCGGCGCATGGGCGCGAATCCGCACGCCAACGGCGGCTTGTTGCTTAAGGACCTTCTCCTGCCCGATTTTCGCGACTACGCCGTGAAGGTAGCCGAGCCGGGTCGGGAAAATTCCGAAGCCACCCGAGTCTTCGGCACATTCCTACGCGACGTGATGAAGTTGAACATGGACTCGCGGAACTTCCGTGTCTTCGGCCCGGATGAGACGGCCTCCAACCGCCTGGACGCGTTGTACGAGGTCACCGACAAAGTCTTCATGGAGCCGATCATGCCCACCGACGAGCACGAATCCACGACCGGCCGGGTCGTTGAAATGCTCAGCGAGCACATGTGTCAGGGCTGGCTAGAAGGTTACCTGCTGACGGGCCGCCACGGTTTCTTCTCCTGCTACGAAGCGTTCATCCACATTGTGGATTCGATGTTCAATCAGCATGCCAAATGGTTGAAGGTTTCCCGCTGCATCCCCTGGCGTCGTCCGATTTCGTCATTGAACTACCTTCTGACATCCCACGTCTGGCGGCAGGACCACAACGGCTTCAGCCACCAGGACCCCGGGTTCATCGATTACGTCGTGAACAAAAAGGCGGATATTGTCCGGGTGTACCTGCCGCCCGACACAAACTGCCTGTTGTCGGTGGGAGACCACTGCTTGCGCAGCCGCAACTACGTGAATGTCATCGTGGCGGGGAAGCAACCCGCACCGCAGTGGCTAAGCATGGAAGCAGCCATTGAGCACTGCACCAACGGAATCGGCATCTGGTCTTGGGCCAGTACCGACCAGGACTCTGAGCCCGACGCGATCATGGCGTGCGCTGGCGATGTGCCAACCCTCGAGACGCTGGCTGCCGTCGATCTGCTTCGCAAGCACTTCCCCGATATCAAGATCCGCGTCGTCAACGTGGTCGACCTCATGACCCTTCAGCCCCCTTCCGAGCATCCCCATGGAATCTCCGACCGTGACTTCGACTCGATGTTCAGCACCGATAGGCCGGTTATCTTCGCCTACCATGGCTATCCCTGGCTGATTCATCGCCTCACCTACCGTCGCCGGAATCACGAGAATATGCACGTCCGCGGATATAAAGAGGAGGGAACCACCACGACTCCGTTCGATATGACGGTCCTGAACGAGATCGATCGCTTTCATTTGGCCGGCGATGTGGTCGATCGCGTGCCCCGACTGCAGCGCATAGGAGCGCACTTCAAGGAGTTCCTGCGAGACAAACTGGTCGCCCACACACAGTACGTCCACGAACACGGAGATGATATGCCCGAAATCCAGAACTGGATGTGGCCGTACTGATGAAAATCCTGGTACTCAATTCTGGTTCCAGCGGCCAGAAGAGCTGTCTCTATAAGATTGGGGACTCGGTTCCTGACGACCCGCCGCCGTGTCCATGGGAAGGCAAGATCGAGTGGGAGGGCGGCCAGGCGAATCTGTCTTTTAAGAATGCGAACGTCGTTGTCCGAAAAGATCGCGTAAGCGTCACCTCTCGCGCCCAAGCCATTGAGCACTTGCTGGCTGCGCTTTGGGACGGCGACGCGCGCGTCGTCGCTGCCCCTTCTGAGATTGACGTCGTAGGACATCGCGTCGTCCACGGCGGTCGCCGATATGACGATCCGGTCGTTATCACGCCCGAAGTCAAATTGGCCATCGCCAGGGTTTCTGCCTTCGCTCCCCTTCACAATCGCGCCGAAATGGAAGGGATGGAAATCACTGAGAAGCTGCTAGGGCCCGTGCCTCAGATTGCCGTCTTCGATACCGGCTTCCATCGTAAAATGCCGCCTGCTGCGATGGTGTATCCCGGTCCCTACGAATGGGTGGCGGACGGCATCCACCGCTATGGATTTCACGGCATCAATCATCAGTACTGCGCCGGCCGCGCCGCGCGATTGCTGGGCAGGGAATTGACTTCCCTGAAACTCGTGAGCTGTCACCTCGGTAACGGTTGTTCTCTGGCGGCCATCCAGGACGGCCACAGTGTAGACACGACCATGGGCTTTACTCCGCTCGAAGGCCTCATGATGGGCACCCGTTCCGGCTCGGTCGATCCCGGTATTCTCACGTACCTCATGCGGCAGAAGGGAATATCACCCCAACGACTCGACGAGATCCTGAACAAAGAATCAGGCCTGCTCGGAATCTCAGGAATCTCCGGTGACATGCGGCAGATTCTCACCGCCGTCAAGAGTGGTCACGAGCGTGCCAAACTGGCGTTTGACATTTACATCCACCGCCTGCAATCGGGTATCGGCGCAATGGCTGCGGTGCTTGGTGGCGTGCATGCTGTCATATTCACGGCCGGAGTCGGCGAAAACTCTCCGGAAGTGCGCTCCGCAACCTGTGAGAATTTTGGTTACCTAGGTCTGAAGCTCGATGCCAAAAAGAACCTCCAACCTTCCTTAGACCAGGACATTGCCGCCGCAGATTCATCCGTTCGCGTGCTGGTAATCCGCGCGCAGGAAGACTGGGCGATTGCCCGCGAGTGTTGGAATCTCAGGCGGCCCGAGGGGCCTGGGTCCGCCGAAGCCGAACCTGCTTGAACATTCGCCCAAAATGTCGGGCGACAGCATTTTTCCTGATAAGCTCAACCGCGAACTTGACCGCGAGCAGAAACACCCGTCGCGAGCAGCACGGCGAGCTCGCACCCGTCCTGGAGCCCTTTAGAACGGGCCTCGTTGAACCCGTCCCGACCTCATCAATCGTGCAGCACAATATCGAGCAGCGAGCTATGAATCTCCAACCCACCGTTGTAATGAATCAGACCCAAGCGTCGGAACCGGTTCATGAAAAAATTGACGCGCGCCCGCGTGGTCCCGACCATTTCCGCCAAGGTTTCCTGGCTGATTTCCGGCAGCACAACCTCCGATCGCCCCTCCTTCCCGAAGCGGGCCAACAACAGGAGAGTTCGCGCCAACCGTTTCTCAGCCGAGTTAAAGAGCTGATCCACCAGGTCCTCTTGAATCCGACTGTTGCGCGTGACCAGGTACGCGACAAACAGGTCCGAGAACGCGTGTTCCCGGTGAAGCACATTTAGCATCGCCGCCTTTTCAATCCTGAGTACCGAACACTCTGTGAGCGCGACGGCGGACGCCATGCGATGAGGCTGATCGGAGGTGATGCATCCCTCACCTAAGAAGTCTTCCACCCCCAGCACAGCGATCGTAGCCTCTTTGCCCTGTTTGGACAGAACCGTGAGTTTGGCTCGACCCTTCTGAATGTAGAACACAGCATCCGCAGGGTCTCCCTGCACGAAGATGGCTTGTTTTTTTCGATATTGCAGAACGGTTCTTCCCAGGCCGCTCTGAGCGAGGAAACTCTTGGGATCAAATGGCCGCGTTTTACTTGGGGACATGAAAACCTTCTGGGGAGGTACCCCATTAACGAAGCATATTCCCACAAACAGGACGCGGGGCACAAATATTATTCCTGTTCCGGGATCGGAACAGGCACTACTGTCGATCACGCGAAGCGAACACAAGTAGGTTCAGACGAGTGGATTCATTTATTCGCCGTATCATGGGCGTCAGGCTAGACGAGACGTCGACGTACTACCGAATCAGAGGAAACGGCAAAGGTAGTGTTAGTTGAATAGTTTAATGAAGTTTAATGTATTCGCACGCACCATAGCATCTAGTGCTCGGCGAGACGTCGATCAACTGCCGAAATAACGGCACAAGGAAGGTTGTGACCCCAACTTATCGTGAACCTATTGCTGCACCTATACTTGTGCAATTGTGAACAGACACAGTTGATGACCCTCCGATAGTATCTAAACAATCCCAGGGAAAAACATCTGTCAGGAGGAGGGAAGGGCCGCGCCATGATGCCTAGAGTATTGATAGTCGACGACGACGATGCTGTCCGCAGTATGTTGCAGACGGCCCTGGAACGGGATGGCTTTCAGGTGGTCGCGGCAAGGAGGGTACCCGAAGCGTTGGGTCACATCGCGAAAGAGAAATTTGACGTGCTGCTCTCCGATCTGCATATGCCTCAGGCCGGTGATGGTTTCACCGTCGTCAGCGCCATGCGCCATACCCACCCAGAAGCGGTAACGTTGGTACTGAGCGGATACCCGGCGCTGGACGAGTCATTGGCCGCGATCCGCTTGCAGGCTGACGAAGTCCTTGTCAAACCTATCGAAATCTCCCTGCTCAGGCAGCTGATTCGCGAAAAGCTCGCGAACCCTATAGCTCGTGGGTCATACTCCGCATCCACCATATTGAGCGTGGCCACCATACTCGAACGGGACCTCGATATTACGATTCGGGACTGGATGGCATTGGTGGAGGTCAACGAAGAACTGACCTGCATCCCGCTGAGCTTTGAAGATCGTACGGGCCATCTGCCCAATCTCCTGGTTGACGTGATTCGCCGCTTACGTGTTCCCACACTGGACAAATGTCTCTTCTCCTCCGCTGCGCGCGAGCACGGCCATCTGCGACGCAAACAAGGCTACACGGCCGCGATGATCGTGGAAGAATCGCGAATCTTGCAAGTCAGCATCTTTAACACCCTGCAAAACAATCTGAGCAATGTGGATTTTAGCAGCGTGCTGCTGGACGTGATCACGATTGCAGACGAAGTGGACTCTCAATTGAAGCAGGCGATGCTCGAGTACATGGAAGAAAAGCCCGTCTGGTCGGTGGCGTAGAGATTCCACAGGCGCTATTCGGCTAAAACAAACACGACGAGGCCGTGCCCCGGTCGGGACACCGGGCTGCCTGGCCGATGGCTGTCCAACATGAGCTCCAACGGGTCTCAGCAGGCGGAGAATGGGTGTGCGTAAAATGCGGCCGAACCTCAGACCAGGCAACCAGGCAGGACGCTGAGACCGAACTAAGACCAGACCCCAGGCACGCCCCCGACCGTGGATATTGCCCCAGCGCCCCAGCCGATCCGAGGACGAAGCATCTAACGTGATGTGCTTATCGAGTCAGACGGGAGGGCGGGTAGCTCTCGACAGTGGAGGGTGGTAACGGCGAACCCGCATCTGGCGCCCGCCTCGCGGAGAATGTTCGAGGTCGCGCGCCAGACGTAGGATGCGCCCAACCGATAAGCCGGCAGTCCATCTCGCTCTTGTAGTTCCGAAGCAATCCGTTTTGCCCCTGTCCTGTCAACCCGTGCCTCTCTACCCCGTGCCATTCCGACCCCGAGTGCAGCGGAGGGAGAGGAACCCTGCTTTCACGGGAGGCGCACGAACGCCAGCGCCGCCAACTGGCCCCGGAGGCGCCAAGCCGGAAGAACACACCAAAGTCCCGCAGGGACGACCGACCCGCAGGTGGCCAGGCTTTCGCGTTCCCCCTAATCGCGGCCATGTTCGTGCGTCCCAGACTCCCCCATATGACGTTGGGAGCAGACTCATCCCGCGTCCGATTCGCCCGCGATGAGATCGAGCCCTTTGTCTTTCCGACCCAAACAAAACGGGCCGCCGAATCCGGCGGCCCGTCCTTGACACGCCAAGCCTATCTGCCTTCGCGCCCCTTGCGGCTGAAAGCTTTCTCAAAGTCGCAGCTAATCCCCCAACACCGGCTCGCTAACCTCCGGAGCCGCCGCTGGAGCCGGAGCAATCCCGCCGTTTGTCTTCAGGGCATTGAGCGGAACGAAGCCGCCTTCCGAGGTCGGCGTCTTCTCCTTTAGCACGACTTCCCGATACAGCGAAGCCATGCGCGCATTGTAGGCCGGATCGTTCTTCTGCTTCTCGTCGCGCGCCCGCAATTTCTCTTCGCGAGCGTTCTTGGCGATGCCCAGTGTATCGAGATCGTGCTGCTCTTCGTTGGTGACGAGTTCATCCTTGAGCACCAGCGAGTGAGCCGCGTTCTCGAGGTTGACCTTCTTGCCCCCGGCAAAGATTTCATGCCGCCCATGCTCCTCGTACCACTTGGTGAGCGTGGCCGTCATGTGCATCTTCTCGATGATGTTCCGCCATCCCACGCCGGTGTTGTAGGCGCAGAACGAGATCTCGCCTTCCTGGGTAGCGTAAGGAATGATGCACTGCTCCGTCCGCCGGAAGTCGTAGTTGAACAGATCCTGGAACCACATCCCCGCGATGAACAGGAAGTTCCACCGGTCCTGTCGCCGCTTCATCACGTCGTCGATGGTCCGGTCCGGCCCCACCTTCCCGTAATTCTTGCCGGTAGCGTTGAAGTTCTTGTCGAACTTCTTCAGCAGATCCGTCAGCTTGAAGTGCGTAGGGGACTGGAACGGATCGTAATTCTTCATCAAACATAGAGCCATTCCAACAATAGTCAAAAACTTCCCGCGAGCCGCATCGTTGACCCGCGCAATATCCTTCGCGAGCTGATCCCCCTTAAGGAACGCAGTAACCGGCACCGCTTCCTTAGTCTCCTTGTCAATCATGACAGCCATTCCAGTCCCGCAATTCGGATGACAACCGCAGGAGAGTTGGCCCCAGTCGTTATTTTTGTCTTCTACGTGCATCAGGTCGGCCCAGTCGCTGAAGGTGCCCATGAAGGAGATCGGAAACCAGTCGCGACTCGGTTCGCCCAGGCCGGTTTGGTTTTTTACGTCGTGGGCCAAATGAGAAAGCGTATAGCGCTGGGCGGTCCTGCGGTCGTCGGTTACGGCTTCGTCTCTGCCGGTGAAGCTTACCGGCTGGAAGGAGAGGAAGCCGATTTTCTTGGGGTTGTCCAACGCGAACTTGATGATTCGGCCTACTTGTTCGTTGTTGATGCCGTTGACGATCGTCACGACGGGGACGATTTCCACTCCCGCTTTGTGGAGGTTGTCGATGGCTTTCAATTTCACGTCGAACAGGTTGCCTACTTTGCGGTGCGCGTTCGCGGCGTTGCCGATGCCGTCGAACTGGAGATACGCGTAACGCATGCCGGCGTCGGCTGCTTGCTGCGCGAACTCCAGGCTCTTGGCGAATTCGATCCCGTTCGTGGCTGCCTGCACGCTGTTGTAGCCGACTTTTCTAGCATAGCGGACTGCGTCCAGGAAATAGGGCGACAGCGTGGGCTCGCCGCCCGAGAACTGAACGGACATCTGACGACGCGGCTTGATGGTGATCGCGTTGTCGAGCATCGTCTTGATGTCGTCCCAGGTGAGTTCGTGGACGAAGCCGACTTGGTTGGCATCCATGAAGCACGGGTCGCACATCATGTTGCAGCGATTGGTGAGGTCGATGGTCAATACGGAACCGCGGCCGTACTTCACGGTGGAGGAGCCGTGGTTGTGGAGCTTCTCGTCGTTGTGGGCGAGGATGTCGCGGCCGGGAAACACATCTTCGAGGTGCCGCGAGAATTCCGGGTCAATCGACATGACGTCTTCGAAGTGGCCGTGCTTGGGGCAATCCTTCACCATGAGGATCCTGCCGTCGCGCTCGAGGATCTGCGCCTTGATCTCCCCGACTTTTTCATTGAGCAGAATCTCGTGGGGCAGTTCGCCATCGAGGATCTGCTGACGGATTTCGGGGACACACCTGGGACAGAGCGAGTCGGTCGTTCGCGGCCAGCCGAGCGGCGGCTTGGATTTTTCGTAGGACTTGAGCAGGGGTTTGTCCGACCACTTGGGCGTTGGAGATGGATTTGGCTTGATGCGGTTGAAGCGCTCGAATACTGCCCACGCTCCCGTCGCGGCGACGGTAACCACCTTTTCCATATACTTTACAGGTTTGTGCATCATCCTCTCGCTTTCCAGTGCTGGGAGTTGTGGCAAACTTTCCTGGAGCTCCCAAGGACAGTCCTCTGGGGATAAAGCCCCGCTCTGTCAGGACTTGATCGGCGCGGCTGAAGCCGCACCCCTTCGAAGCTACTTGCTTGAAGCCGTTTGCCCGTTGTTCCCTGGGTTGAACCTTGGAGCTGCTGACCGGGACGAGGCCCGGACTACACGTTGTCGTAACTATCCTATGGAGGTGGGGTAGGGCTGGCATCAACAAGGCAACGAAAGGGCGAAAATGGGGGTTCAGCGGTGGAATGGCGCATTAATTGGGGGTAAGATTTTCATGGTAAACCATTGAAAAGGAAGGGAGATTGAGTTGGGGTGAAAATTTGAACGACGTTCGCTTGGTGCTTCGTCGTTTCTGAACCCGAGAACGTCGACCACGAAATAACGCAGGTTGCACGGAGGCCAGTTCCCAGGGCGCCGAGGATGGGTGGGTAAAACAGGCTTGGCCACATTTGTGAAACCGTCGGCTGAGTCAAGGGTTTTTGCGACACACTACGGCGTGCACTCGGGAAACGAGCGCCCTTTCGCTCTCCTGGAAAAGCGTCGCCATCGTCAACTCCGGGGCCCGGCTGCTAATCACTCGATCTGAATCCAGGGTTCGACCTAAACATCTATGCGGTCGCAGGATCACGGCCCGCGCGCTGGTTCCACTCCCGCTAGAACCTTCCAGGTCCTCGCCTGTGCTGTGCCCCAGCCGGTGCTCGCCGCCTTTCTCCCGTCCCCGTGTCCAACCACGCAAGGGAGAAGGTTGGCCACCTTGGACTCCAAAACGTCTATATAGATAGATAGAGGATTGAGGGCACGTTCTGCGGGCGGGTTATTTTCGCGTCATCATCTGAACGGACAGTGTGCAGTCGGGACACTCTGGAGTACACTTCCTGCGTCTGGTGGCCGTGGAGTCGTTCCGGAACTGCAATCCGAAAGGAGCCGCTCTGGAGGAGATTCCCGGCTGCCATTCTTTTTGGTACGGTCGTTGGGCAGAATGACGGCCTCGAAGTCACATCGGAATAGCCGGGTCGAGGACGCCGGTGAAAGGCCCTTAACCCTGTCAAAGTTCGCAAAGGCTTCGCGAAGGACGCTTAAGAACGCCGACACGGGAACGGTCGTGGGCGAACCCGGACGCGAAGAGCGAACCACGAAGGACCCTAAAGGACCCTAACGAGTAGGCTGGGGCGCCTTCGTCGAAGAGGGCGAGCTGAGCTTGGCCCCGACGGTCGAGACGCCCGTCCCCCCCTGTTTTCCGCTCTCCCTCCCATCTAACCATTTCTCGTCAGGCTGCAGCCTTCGGGACTGAGGCGCCGGCGAGCACTTCCAGAAACGCGGCGAGCCATGCGGGATGGGCGGGCCATGCGGGGGCGCTTACCAGGTTGCCGTCGACGCAGGCCTTGTCCATGGGGAGATCGACATAAGTTCCGCCGGCGGCGGCTACGTCGGGCGAGAGCGAGGGATAGCAACTGCAGCGGCGTCCTTCGAGCACGCGGGCGGCGGCCAGCAATTGCGCGGCGTGGCAGATGGCAGCGATCGGCTTGCGGGCTTCGGCGAAGTGGCGGACGATTTCGAGCACGCGCGGATTCAGGCGCAAATATTCGGGAGCGCGGCCTCCAGGAACGACGAGCGCGTTGTAGGTTTCGGGCGTCACCTCGGCGAAGGTGGCGTTGAGCATAAAGTTGTGACCGCGTTTCTCGCTGTAGGTCTGGTCGCCCTCGAAGTCGTGGATGGCGGTGCGCACGAACTCGCCGGACTTTTTGTTCGGGCAGACGGCGTCGACGGAGTGTCCGACGACCTGCAAGGTCTGGAAGGGAACCATGACTTCGTAGTCTTCGACGTAGTCGCCGACCAGCATGAGGATTCGGGAGTGGGACATGAGATGCCTCCTGGGGATATTGTGACAGAGAGGGGCGGGCGGGCCGGAAAAAGGCGCCGCCGAGCCAGTGGATCGCGGAGCGTTCGCGCCCCCTGGCAGGTGGCTCGGGCTGAAGGGACTCGATGAGGTAGTGCGAGCTCACTCGGTACTGGCCGGGCTCATGGCTCGTCCCCGTCGACTGCGTTCGGGGGAGGCTCTTTGGTCTGACGCTTGTGGTCGGGCTGGGAGAAGCAGGCTCCTCCCCTCCGCTAGGCTGGGGGGTCGGAATGACAAGGGGAGAGGGTGCGCGGGGTCAGAATGAAAAGCGGGGTAGGCGCCAGGTGGTTGCGTAGAATCGCCCATCTGGAGTGACGGGAGAGGGGCAATACTTCGATAAAAATCCCCACTCTGTTTTTCCCAAACAAGGGGAAAGACAAGAGCGGGGGACTTGCACTTGGTCGGCTTCGCGAGTCACGACGGGGGCGAAGCTGGGGCGCTCATTCTTTCTTTGTAGAGCTACTACTGCATGGAGCTGGCTGCTTGGGAAAAGACACTGTTCGCGTTGGAACCGATCAGACGGACTGTCCCGACTACCAACACGAGGATCACGGCTAGCATCACGGCGTACTCGGCGATGTCTTGACCTTGCTCGTCGGACCAGAGCGCGGAAAGGGGGAGCGACATATTGGCACCATCCTGTATGTGAAATGCGGACCGTCCAACTATGCCGCAATCGGGGTTACCTAGAACAGATGACCAAAGTAACGCTGGCAGGTGACCCGGGCGTTGGGCGGTCTCAATGAGTTTCTGAGCGGCTGGGACACCTGCCTGATCGAGACTTCGCCGGAGGTTCAGCCGCTTTGTACCCAGGTGTCTGGAGCGGCTGAATCCGGACCCGCAGTTCGGAGGGGAGAAGGCGCTCGGGGTCGGAATGGCAAGGGGGAGAGGTCTGCCGGTAAGACTCTAGAGCCGACGAATGCTCTGGAGTTTGTGATCGACGAATATGCCTGTCCCGCTGCACCAGCGAGAACTCTTCGCTTCTCTCGCCCAGCAGAGCTTGGACTGGGGAGCCTCGCCGGGTGCGATGAATGCGAAAGCTGGGCTCGCGCGATCCAGCTATCTCCATCCATCCATTCATCCACCTATTGTTGTCGGACGGTCACTTTGTCGAAGTGGTGTCCGTAGCAGACGATTTCGCCGGCGGGCGTCTTTGCGTAGGGTTTGTGGAAGACTACAGAGTCGGCCTCCTGCGTGGGCTTGCACGGCGTCGTGTTCAGATATAGTTTGCCGTCTTTTTCGCTCTCGACGACTCCGCTGGCGATGTCTCCCGGGCGCGCCTCGACTGGGGTTTGTGGTGCCTGCGAGAAGCCAACTGTTACCAGAATGAAGAGAAAGGTCGCTAACAGGGTCGTTTTTGTTTTCATAGGCTGTGCACCGGTTTCAGGATCCTGCTGGAACAGCTACGATTCAACCTGATTCAGGCGGCTCCTTTTTGAGAATTCGATTTTCCGACAGCACAGATCGCTGCTGCTTAGTCGCACGGTGTGTTGAGCAGTCTCTGGGGCTCTTGCGAGATAACGGCAGTGAGCTCGTCGTTGATCTCAAAGCAGAACTGCATAGGCATCATGGGCAAGGGCTTTTGGTCGTCCCCGATCAAGGTCACGTTCAGGCGATGTCGCCCCGGGAGGATGAGGCCGCTTCCCGTGAACGCGACTGATCCAACCACTGATTTCGAGACTCCGACCGGGACCGGAAACGGAATGTCGACCGCATGTCTAGTGTCGTCGACAAACTTGAACTGAGGATCACTTGCGTTCATCGGAGGCGGCTCAAAGTGGGCGGTAGCACCCACGATCACCCCGCCACGATTGCCATAGTTCGAGGCAAGCACAGGAAAGCTGAATGTGAGCTTCTGGTGCGGGGTATCGTAGAACAAGGTTAAAGGAACCGGCGTGAGAACAGAAAACTTGGGGTGCTGATAGAAGCTGTCAAATGCTTCCTTGGCCGCTCTCGGCACGGCAAAGACGCTGGCGAGGATGCCCAGGTACACACCCCACGTTCTGATCCAGCTTCGGCTTTCGGTCTTCAGGTTCTCCACGTCGCGCTTCAGGCTCTCCACCTGGTGCTTGAGGGCACCGATCTCTTCGAAAGCTCGTTCACTGCGGAATTGGGGACCGTCGGCAGACATGGAGAGGCAACCTCTTTGATGGATTTTACCCCGTTTTCGGCGGTGATTCGCGGTGCTTGGAAGTATGGCTACGAAAATCCCATTAAACGCGCGCTAGCCGGGCTTGGGACGATCAAAGACGGGCGAGAACCGTTCGACTCTCTCCGGGCAGGCTGCCCGTCTCTCCAAGTGACAGCCAGCGTGAATCTGTGGCCCCGCCGGACTCACGTGCTTGGGGCGGAGGTGGCGCCAGGCTTCGCGATTGTTCGAAGCGGGGACGGCGGACTCCGCCTTGAGGTAGAAGCTTCTCGCCGGGAAGGCTTCGAACAGCACCGCGTACCAGAGGTCGAGGGGAATCACGTGGGCGACCAGAACGTCGACGTTGTGGGCGGTGTAGTTGCCCTTCTTCTTTCTGTCACAGCAGGTGATTGGACCTGATAGCCACGCTCGTTGCTCGACTGCGTGCACTTGACCTGAATACGAAGGCAGCGCTGCTGGCCGTTGTCGAGGATGAAGGCGCAACCGTTGCTGTCGCCCCAGGGCGGGCGAGTTTGAGGCCGAGAATTTCGGCTTTGTGGACAAACGCGGCTTCGGCGAGTTCTCCTGCGGGCTCGGTGTCGGGCCTGGAACCTGTACGGCACGCGGTCGGCTTCGGCCATGGGCGCGGTTCGTTCCGTTCCGGTTGCTCCCTAGCGTGCGTAGTTCCGATATAGCCCCACCTGCTTAGATGACTTCAATCATTCCGGCTGCAACCATGCGGTCTCGAATTGCCTTGGAATGAATTGCTGTCCGGGCGTTTTTCGGCGCAGGGTCAGGCTGGCCCGGCCTGAAATTGCGGCCTCCCGGAAGTTGCGGTTTGCTTGTCAAAGAAAAGGCGCAGCTCGACGCTGCGCCTGGTGTCGGTGGGTTGGGCGTTTCCGCCCGGATTCCCTGCGACTTCGTGTCTTAGATCGGCACGGCTATAGGCGCCGACCGGGAATTCACCAACATAATTCTCGCGGAGATGGGGAGGGGCGGGCCGTGACGTGGGTCACGGTTCGCAGTGATGGGATCGGTTTCCGGGGTGGGCGGTTCCGTTCGGAATGAGACGGAGCTGCTCGTGCGTGGCGGCCGCGGGCGTTACCTCGACCTCGGCCAAGAACGCGGAGGGTGGGGCCGCCGGGGGATCGGGTTTACAGCGGAATGATTATGAGAGACGCCGTGCCCGTAAGATGCGACACGGTGTACTGCTCACGCTGCCCCAGATTGAAGGCACAACGGAAAGGCGATGGACGGTGGTGATGCCATCGGTGCAGATGAAGGCGGAAGCTCCGATTTGGTTGCGCAGCTCCACTTGCGGGATCAGCACTCTGAAGGTGGTCGATCCAGCATCGATGGTCAGAGCGAGGGTGACGCTCCCGATGGTCCCGACGTCGGGCACGTCCACCTTGCGAATCTTGTCGCCGCTGAAGTTCAGCATGCGGACCGTGTCCCGGTATTCGAGAGGGGCGCAACCTCCGGCACCAATCGGTGTGTAAGTAACGCTGATGCCGTCGCCGTTGAGTTGATAGTGATCCGGACTGGCAAACTGGATCGCCGGACCGGCGGGTGCAGCTTGCAGCTGAGAGAAGAACGTTGAGCTGACATGGTACTACCTCCTACTTAGACATCGATGTAGGAATGGCGACGGAAGGGGAGGTTTCGTTTCAGCGTTACGCCGCTTCACAGTGGCCCGCGAATTGTGAAGAGGGCGGAGCGGCGATGCGGGTCGTGCGCGCGAACGAAACGTCCCTGACTTCGGCGAAGTGAGGGACGCTCGTCGAACAACACTCCCCCATTGCAAGTGCGGTTCTCTGCAAGGCTACTTCGTTGTGCGCTGGTTCTGAATAGCTCGAACGTGCCAGAGTTGGCGTACGGTGGCGGGGACAAAAGCTTCTGACCGCCCTGCGACTTCGCTCAGGGCAGGCTTGAATGGGGAATGGGGGTGGGGAAGTGGCGTCCCCTGGGACCCGGCGGTGTGGAGGATCATTGCTCCCTACTTACCTGCGGGGCGACTGGCGGGCGTCGCTTCGCGACTTGGACGAGGGTTCACTCGCATTTTTCCCGCGCCTGTGCGGCGAGCCTTTGGCCTCGCTCAGTGCAGGCTCCGGTCGCAGAGAGGGTCCGCGGAGGGCGCAGAAGGTCCACTCGCGTGATGATTTGGTGGAACGTGTCTTTCGCAAACTTCGGAGTCTAAAGGTGCGCCGCGGTTCAGGGCTGCAGTCGGGCGTGTTTGCGGTCGAACCAGGCATCCAGACTCAGCGATCCGGGTCCGCGGGCGGCGATGTAGAGGAACACGAAGCAGTTGGCGACTACGATTTCGCCGTCGTTAAGAATCGGCCAGAAGCTGAGCTTAGCGTGCACCAGGAAGTAGGCGAAGGCCATCTCTCCCGAGGCGAGCAGCGCGACGGGCGTTGTAAACAGACCCAGCGCGATCATGAGGCCGCCTACGAATTCAATCACTCCGGCCAGGATGAGCAATCCGTGCGGATTTCCTTGGCCGCCAAGCAGACCAAAGACTTTCTGCACGCCGTGGCAGATCAGCATGAATCCCATCACGACGCGCATCAGCGCGTAGGTTGACTCGGTCCACCTCGCCAGTATCGGCTTCATTTGTGACCCTCTGTTGCGGCGCATTATACGCGGGAGAGGCTAAAACTCGGGCGGGCGGGCAGTTGTAAATTCTGATTTACGATGAAGGCCGCTCGGGTTTCGTGGTTCGTCTGGGGGTGGGCTCGCACGGCGTAAGAGCGTTTAACCGCCCTTCGACTCCGCTCAGGGCCGGCTTGAAGTCGTGTCCTTCGAGGCGCACTTCGCGCGGGATGTGGAATGGGCGAGGGGGAGTGGCGTCCCCTGCAAGGGACTCAGCGGTGTGTGGGCGCCTAACCCCGTTTTACGCGCCGGGCTAGTGGCTCGCGCTGCTCCGCCACTCGCACGACGTTTCGGCTCGCATCCTTCACGGGCATCGGCGGCAGCCCTTGAGCTTCGCTCAGGGCAGCTTCGACCGCAGAGAGAATCCGCAGAGGGAGCGGATGACGTCCGCTGAAGGAGCGGCCACGGTCAGCTCGCGAGATGACTCAACGCAACGCTTGTCGTGCGCAAACTGTTCTCACAGACTTCTAACTGGACCTGCGCGCGAGCGCGCCGGGCCACAGGCTGCCGGGGCAAGGTTCGGCTAGTAACTCTACGAACTCCGATAGATAAGGTGAGCAGGGTTGGCCACGCAGAGTGCCGGCGTACCAGGTACGGCGCAGGCCGCGCGCGGTGAAGGGTCGCGCGAGCAGGCGGCCCGACTTGAGATGGGGTGCGACCGCCCAGCGCGCCAGCAGTGCGAGGCCGAGGCCGGAGGCGACCATCTCGATCATCGCTTCGGTAAGGGGAATCTCGAGCACTTCTTTGGGTTCGATGGCGGCTGGGATAAGGTACTTCTGCAGCAATGTGCTGTCCTCGCGCGGAGGATAAATGATGATGGTCTCAGTCGCGAGGTCACGCGGGCGCACGAACCTGGAGTGGGCAAAAGGGTGCTCGGGCGGCATCACGACGACGAGTTCATCTTCGCAGATCGGGGAGAGGACGAGATTCCTGCTTTTCGGGGGAGAGCTCAGGATGGCTACGTCGAGTTTCCCGGCGAGCAAGGCATCGATCGCACCGTGGGTGGAATCGGCATCGATAGAAACGTCCACCTTAGGGAACTTCTTGTGGAATCTCTTCAGCAGTGGGGGTAGCCAGTGATAACAGGTGTAACACTCGGTTGTCAGGCGGATCAGACCGGAGGCACCACCGTTCAGGTTGTTGACCTGTTCTTCGGCGCGGCTTAATTCCTGTAAGACCCGGCGGGCGGCGGCCAGCAAGTGATCGCCGGCGGGAGTGAGCACCATCCTTTTGCGGAGGCGGAGGAAGAGGCGCGTGTCCAGGCGTTCTTCGGCGTCGCGCAACTGGTGACTCAGCGCGGACTGCGTGGTGTGCAGGCGCTTGGCAGCGCCGGTGACGCTGCCTTCTTCGGCGACTGCGTCGAGCAGCCGCAAGTGACGAATTTCCAATTTCACATTCATAAATCAGTTTGCGGACAAGAAGCGGATAGCGAGGCCATCCCTGGTTGCCGTGGTGTGAACCTCAGGAGATTTAGTGATGAGGATATCTCATCGATGCGATGAAAACAAACAATAAGCCTCATGCATGGATGGCACGTCCAATCGGCATGGATCTGGGGATCCTAGGAGGATGTTATGAAGAAGCGCGTGATGTCTCTGTTGCTGTGTGTCAGTGTCTGGTTGCCGCTACTTGCCGTCGGGGCACAAAGTCAGTGTGCCGTCAAGATCATCAAGATGGATGTTCCCTTCGAATTCAACGTGCGCGGGCGGCAATACCCGGCAGGCGCGTACATCGTGCGGCAGGAAGGAGCCTTTCTATCGCTACGCAACAACAACGGGCGACTGTTAAGCATGCTCTCTGCGAATCCCGTGGTGAGCCAGACGGCGGCTCCTGCGTCGAAGGTGGTTTTCTTCCAGTACAACGGGATGCATCTGCTGGTGCAGGTCCTCTGGGAAGGGGACAAGACAGGCGTGGAACTGATCCGAAAAGGGCGGGAAGTAGAAGTTGCACGTCGGATCGCGCCGTCGAAGGTGGAGAGTGCGGACGTGGGCGGCAGGCCGTGAAGGCACGCAACGAGAATCAGGGGGACTCGCGATGAACAATGAAAACGGGGAAAGCAAAGGGCAGGCAACCGATCCCAGCGTGCTCGAGGTCTTGCGGGCGGCCAGGTTTGAACTGGACACGCTGGTGCGGCAGCGAGCGGAAATCACCCGACAGATCGGCACGGTGAAGCAGGCGATCATCGGACTGGCCAGCGTGTTTGGAGGTTCGGCGCTGCGGGATGCTGTGCTGGAACTGATGGACCACAGAACTGTCAACCGGCAGTCGGGGTTCACCCGAGCCTGCCGGTATCTGTTGACAGAGGCGAATCGGCCTTTGAATTCGAGCGAGATGTGCGAGGAACTGCGGAGGAAATTTCCGGAGGTGGTTTCGCGACACAAGGATCCGACGGCGTCCGTCACCACGGTCTTGAATCGACTGGTCGCGTATGGAGAGGCGGTGCCGTCGAAAGACAGTCGGGGCAGACGCGTTTGGCAATGGGTGGCCGATGAGCGGTGGCAGGGTTCGGAGGTGAGTGGACCCTCCTTACAGGGGAGCGAGGCTGCGGGTTCGCGGCGGTCGGCGCTGTAGACGCTGCATTTCGAATGTCGGAGAAAAAGCTCTTCGGCAGAGGTCGCGGAGAACAGCCACGACCGGAAGAGTTTGCAACTGCATCAAAATTCGCAAAGGGCGCGAACAGTGGCCTGGGCTGCGGTCACTCTCCTGGGGAAAGTTTCCGAACGGGGTGAACATTTGCCTATTTAGGCTGGACTTCTACCGGGTCCGGCAATTTGACGGAGCGATCGGCTCGGGCGGGTACTACGATGATCTGGCCGTGGGCGGCATAGTGAGAGATCACGGCTGATTGCGACCAGTCGAGGTCCCAGCCGTCGGTAATGGCAATCACGGTATAGGTACCGGGGATCACGCTTTGGAGCGTGAAGCTTCCATCGAGATCGCTCTGGTCTCTGCGGAAGAGGTCATGATTCACTGCCGGATGTTTGGGCACCAGGACCACCATGGCTCCGGGAGCGGGTTTTCCGGCTTGCTTGGCGAATCCCTCTACTCGGGCGCTTCCGCTCGCCAGAGAGACCTCCACGGACAGCGACGTTCCCGGCGTCACCTTCAGGGTGTGACCGGGAGTCTCGCGTCCCTGGGAGCTAATGCGGGCAACGGAGTACGTCTCGCCCGGTGATCCAGCGCCCAGTTCGTAGGTGCCGGGAACGACATCGGAGAACTCCACTTCTCCCTGGGCGCTTACACGTCGGAAGGCCACGCCTCTCCCTCGGCCGTCGCGAAGAACCAGGAAGAGTTGATCGGGGAAGGAGACGCCTCCGAGCAAATGCACCGAGGCGGTGATGTTACTCATGGCTTCACCGCTGGAGTTGTCGAGTTCCTGGTGGTCCTGAGAAATGTCGACCTCACTGATCTGAGCGACTTGGGGCCCGGACACATGCACGGTGTACTTCCCGGGCGCGGTCGTGATTTCGAATACGCCAGTCGAGGTCATCTGTACCTCGGAGTCCGGTTGGGACTCGACGTCATCGAACACACGTTTGTGGAGGGCGGGGGGTGCATACACGGTTCCGTCTTTCTGCCCGGTATGGAAGATCACATGAAGAGCCGGAACCGGGGTTAGGCGTAGGTCAAGCTCAACACGGTCGCCGCCCCGGATGGGAATTGGAGTGGCATCTTCCGATTCGGTGGCGCCAGCGTAATAGGTGGTGGGATAGACGACATCGACGGAGCGGTCGACGATGACGGGTGTGGGCGGTGCGCCCTCCTGCGGGAGAGATGGGGGATGGACGGCATACCAGGGTCGGGCGGAGACCGAGAGGAAGTACGTGCCGGAATCGAGTGGCGTGAATTCGTACGAGCCCTGATCGTCGGTGCCCTCATTTTGAAAGCGGACGATGCGGCTCACGCCGGCGCTATGGTCGTCGTGCCAGAGGGCCACGCTGGCGTGGCGGACGGGGTCGCCGTTTTCATCGAGGACTTTGCCGGTCAGGATGGCGGTTGGCGCGAGCTTCAGGACAAGGTTTTCGGTGTCAACGTCGGCGCCGGTGACGATGGCGGTGGAGAACTGCTCGTGCTGGTTGTAGTCGGCGCCGATATAGCCGCGCTTTGCGCCTCGCAGGGCAAACTTGCCGGCGGTGACGTGGAACTCAAAGCGGCCATCGTCGGCGGTTAGCAGGGATTGCACGTTCTTGGGATTCTTGACGTCCACGATGGAGACGCGGGCCTGCGCGAGGAGGCTGCCGCCGGTGGTGCTGACGACGCTTCCGGCAATCCGGAACTGAGTTGCTGGAAGTTGCGTGTTCTGCGCAGCGCGGGCGGTCCGCAAGAACGACAGGAGTCCGAGCACGAAAATCGGAGCGGATAGGAGGGTGGACATTCGAGCTGGTTTCATAAATGCCTGTTGTCCTGAGAAGTTTACCTCTCGGGTGTGCATGAGAGTTGTCTCTTTCGCCCCTTCGGGACTTGGTCATATTCCGCATGGACCCACGGCTTACGCCCTGGGCTGATTCGGAGTTCTCACGCACGCACTCGCAGGCTGCGGAACACTCGGTCTTGCGTCGCGGGAGTACCTCCGGGGCTAAGGCCCGCTTCCGGCGCGGCTGAAGCCGCGCCCTTGCAAAGCTGTCGGCTTTGCAAACCATCTCTAAACTCAGCATGCTAGTCAGTCGCTGGTGGAGATGAGCTGCAGGCGCAGGTTTTCCTTTTGGCCAGTGACCAAACGGACAACTTGGCCCTTGGTGTCATAGGCGCGCATCGCTTCGCTGTTGCGGTACTCGAGTTCCGGTTGGAGGCGATCGAACGCCAGTACGCGATAGCCGCCCGGGGGGACTTGTTGCAGACCGAACTTGCCATCCGACGAAACCAACGCCTGCCGGAACTGGCCGGTGCTGTCGGCAAGCGGGATGCAATACACAAAAACGGGTGTCTGGCCTAGGGAAGATCCACCGATGAAACTGCCCGGGCGGGGCGTGGGAAAGTCGTCGGTTCCGGCGGAGGCGCTACCGACGCCCTCGATCGAGCCGTCGATCTGCGCGCCATCATCGCGCATAGTCAAATCGATCGTGAGAGTGGAACCCAAGCCGACGCTGAGCGGCCGACGAAGCAGGTCGAGATCGCCGGACGTGATCGATGCGGCAAACCCGCGGGAGGAATCGATTCGCACCCAATAGCGACCGGGCGCAACTCCGTCAAATACGAGCGAGTCGTCGTGAGGACCAGTGGGCGGACGCAGCTGGGGAACATTCGCTTGAGAGAACTCATCCGCAGGTTCCAGCCTTACGCTGAGATTCTGCCTTCGCCATTGAGCCTGGCGGAAATCGCCTTGGCTCATGGTCTCCGGCTTCGGGCTTGGGTCCGGATCGGTTTTGAAATCCAGTCTGGCATTTATGCGAACCGAACTGTGGGGAGCCAGGGTCAGGGCAGGCCCTTCCAGGGCGGCGCCCTTGACGGTGAGGCTTGCCGATCCGGTGGCGGGATTCGGTCCCACACTCGTAGCTTCGATGACGTAGGTGCCGTTGGGCAGCGAGCCCTCAATCTTCTGCTCGCGATCGTTGTAGCCGAGAGCGAATCCCGGTCCCTTGCGGCCCTGGACGGAGACGTTGACCGTGATCTGGGCGTCGGGAGGCGCCTTGGTGACGGGCACCTTGACCGCGTAGTAGGGTTGCCGCTGAGGAGAAAGCTCGGCCTGGAAGGTCACGCCGGGCGTGAGCTGGATCGCCCCGGCGGTCACGAAATCTGTCGCATTGGGAAAATAGGCGGGCGGGTATCCGTACATCGGTCCGCGGGGATCGAAGATGAGCGGGTCACGATCCATCTGTTCACGGGTGAGTAACTTGTAGGTGCCGGGCTCGAGTTCGGCGAAGCGAAATTCGCCGCTCGATCGGGTGATGACGGATCCGGAATGGATCCAGTACGCACGACCTTCCTGCACCTGACGCCGGTAGAGTTCGACCTGAATCCTGTCGGCGACGTTGGAGCTGGGAAGAACAACGCGGCCGACGATGAGGGCTTCGGGCACCAGCGGGATGGTGAGATCGTTTCCCGTGAGAGCCAGGGACTGATAGGTCGTCCACGAACGGCTTTCTGAACTGAGAAAGCCTGGTTTGCGAGCCGTCAGAACGTAATTGAGAGAGAACCCGGTGGAGATTTGTGCGATGCCCGAAGCCGTGGTGAGCTCCTCAGTGGAACGGGCGGCTGGGTCGGTTGCGGGTTGTGGAAACCTGAACTCAAAACGCCCTTGATCGTCGGCCAGGGCGGCGAGGCGGTTGTCGGGAGAAAGCACGAGAGCGCGCCCGACGGGTTCGCGGGTGACGCTGTTGATCACCACGCCCCGGATCGTGATCCTTTGCGGGCTGGCGGCGGACGCTTCCTGGGCGTGGGCAGGCTCGCAGAGGAAAATGGCGAGAAACAGGGCGGAGGTGAGCAGCGCGAGGCCTCGAATCGGGAGGGGGTGTAAATTCATCCGAGTTCGAGGAGGCCCGGCACAGCGATCGTGGGCATTCTTCACAGCGACTCCTCCGAGCGTTTGACTGGTGGCTGAAGCTTAGAACAGAAGAACGAGCGATTCAACTGGGGGGAAGATGGTGAGTTCGCGGGGTGATCGGCGGGTTGGGAGTGGCTTCCCCTGCGTTCCTTGATCTGTTCCCAGGCCGCGTTGATCTCAGACGCCGTGGGCAAACTCTTGGCCGGCGATTCGCTTCACCACGTTCTTGTACTGTTCCGCCATCGTCTGCGCCAGAATACGCGGGGAGCCGATCGCAAGGCGGACCAGCGGGATGATCCTGCAGCAAGAAGTGCGGACATATTCCAGACTCTTGGTGGTGACGAAGGGGCAGGAAGTCACCTATCTGCTGCTGATCAAGCTGGCGAACCTCGCACGGCTGCACCCGATTGAGGATAAGGTGACGGCGCGGTCCGGGGTAGAGACGCAAGCGTCTCGAGGGGTCGGAAGAGGCGCATTCCGCATAGAATCCGGGGACCGGTTCTTTCGCCGCTTCGCGGCTGGCTCATCGGCTGCATTGGCTCGCACGGCTTACGCCGTAGGCTGCATTCTTGCGCCGGCTGCGGCTTAACCGGCGAGAGCCGGGCTCTTAAAGCCACGTGAATCTGGCTGAACACACTGTTGGACTAAATCGCTAGCTGCCCCGGTCGTTGAGGAATTGTTCGAGAAGAGCTTCGCGGTCGGGGGAGTCGAGGCTGCGCTTCAATTCTTCCAATGCTAGCGCGACGATGTGGTAGTGGTGGAGGCCTGCGTAGCGCGGGTCGGAGGTGATTTCCAGCCAGATTTTGTGTAGCAGTGCTACGTCGCTGGGACGTAGGCGGGGTTCGTGGGGGCCGAGGGGATATTCGTGGCGGCGGCCGTCGGCGCCGATGATTTCCATGATCAGGCGGGGCTTGGGTTCTGGAAGCCTTTCCCAAGCGTCCCCGGTTAGCTTTGCCTGTTCGTCAGCGGTCAGTTTCGTGGACAGGCCGGACACCACCCGGGAAGACTCCAGGCGCTGGGCGGTCAGCAGGATGGCGTCGAAGACGTCGGTGCCGGGCACCACTAATAAGGAGACGCGTTTGCCTTGTTTCTCGGCCAAGGCGACTACCTTTGAGAACAGCTCCTGCTCGTAGATGTCGAAAACGTCGCGGGCCTCGTAGGTGGTGGTTCCGCTGAATGAATGACGACCCGGAGAGAGCCGGGCGCTGAGGACGACAACGTCCTGATGAGCAGTATTGGTCCGGCTCAGGACGTCGCGAAGGTGATGGAGACGGTTTGGGTCGCGCACGGTTACGAGGACGTTTCCGGGACGGGTCCCGACGAGTGCGTAATCGAGTTCCGGGTTGTCGAAAACGCGAAACTGTTCAAGCGATTCCGACTGGCCGGCCTGCTCGCGCTTGGCGTAACGCTCCGACACGGTAAGAATGCAATAGAAAGCCCCGCTGAAGATCACGCCCGCGATGGTCGCCTCCTGCTTGGTCAGGAGGTTGGCGATGGCGATCAAGAATAGCAGGGTGGTGATGAGGCCGAGTCCGACGGGTATTTCACGCTGCCCAATCTTCAGGTTTCCGGGCACCTTCCAATCGCGGTGTTCGGGGTACTTGTAGCGCAAGATGAGGACCGCAAGGCCATTGAACGAGAAACTCCATACGACGCCGAACGCGTACAGGGCGGCCAGGACGTAGAAGTTGCCGCGGCTGAGAACAATCGTCAGCACCTGGAGCAGGGCGATGAGATTGATGGTCCTGTAAGTTGTACCGTATCGCTTGTGAGGGCGCTGAAACCAGGAAGTGAGGACGCGCGTTTCGCAGAGGCGATTGAGCACGCCGTTGGCGCCCAAGATAGCCGTGTTTGCGGCACCGGAAAGAATCAGAACGCCCACAAGCACGACGAAGGCGTGGAACAGCAACTTCGCCAGGGTCGGCCCGACCAGATACATGGACAGTCCGCCGATGAGGTTTGCGAAGAAGGTGGGCCGAACGGAGTCCGGGATGATCATCACGGCCAGGAATGAAACGAAAGAGGTGAAGACCAGGCTGTAGACAAAAATCACCAGGCCGGCACGCTGGAGATTCAGGAGTTTTGGGCTTTCAATCTCACGGTTGACCTGGGCAAGAGTTTCTTCCCCGCTCATGGCGAGGACCGAATGGCCCATGCCGACCAAGGCCACGACCCACATGATGTGGCTAAGGCGAGTGCCGGTGAGCCAGCCGAGAAACTCGTGATCGAGTTTCATATTTTCGAGGCTGGGCAAAGGCGGCAACTGGGCATGGGTCTTGAGGACAGTGACCGCACACCAGGCGAGCAGAATGATGACCATGACGGTCGTGACTTTCATGATCCAGAGAGCTTTGTCGCTGGACTCATGAATGCCCTCGAGGTTCTTCCACCAGAAGTAGAGGATGGCGAGAATGCCGAACCCGGCCGCGAAATAGTTCTGATTGAAATGGACGGGGTGCTTCAGATAGCGCGCTACCTCTTCAATGAAGCCGGCGAGGTACTGTCCGGCTGTGACCGCACTGATGGGACCGGTCAGAATGTAGTCGAACAACAGGGCCGACACGGACAGTTTCGCAAGCGTGTCGCCCATGGCCTGGCGGACCACACGGTATACGCCACCGCGTACGAACATGCTGCTGGCTTCGATGTAGACGGCGCGGACGGCATAACTGAACAGCATGACCGCGAGGATGAACCAGGGGGCGCTCTTGCCGATGACCTTCTCGGCGTCTCCACCCGCGTAGTAGGCGGAGGAAGCGAGATCGGAAAGGACAATGGCGGCGGCACGCCAGAAGGAGATGAAGCTGAGCATCACCGTCGTGGCGATGAACACCGGGACGGGAGGACGCTTGATTTGCGGTTCGGCCACTAGATCCTCAGGGTTGGTTTTGTCTAAGAATCATACCAGCAGCAGTCTCACAAACTGTTTTTGGGCAAGGTGCGCCGGGGGTGGGGTGCCATCGCACCGGCCCCGCCCTCGAGCGACGCACAGACTCGTCCGGGGCTGAAGGGGTTGTGTCACGACCGTTCTTTCGCCCCTGCGGGGCTCGATCGCATTCCACTGCTATCCATGGCTCCGGCCGTGGGTTTCATTCTATGTGCGCTTAGCGGCTGTTTTTCAGCGCGGGCTGCACCTTCTCGATCGCGCCCGATTTGCGACCCAGCCCCGCAGGGGTCCGAAGGCGTCGAACTACGAAGCCTATAATAATGATCGCCTTAGGGTTTTCTCTGAGAACGCCTCTAGAGCACGGCAGCTGCCAAGGAGCGGAAGCTTTCATCGCTGTCCGCGGACCCGGAAATAAGGGCGGAACTCCAGCCTCCCTGGAGCCATTTCGTGCGGAGGCTGGACGTCCACGAGTTCCTGGAGCCCAACAGTTAGAGGGCGGCTGCGCCGCGTTCCTGGCTGCGGATACGGATGGCCTCCTCCACCTTGTACAGGAAGATCTTCCCGTCGCCGATCTTCCCGGTAGCGGCGTTTTTGATGATCGCGTCGATCACGGAATCAACGAGCTTGTCTTCGAGCACCAGTTCCAGCTTCACCTTGGGCAGGAGATCGATGCCGTATTCGCGGCCGCGATAGGTTTCGGTGTGGCCCTTTTGCCGGCCGTGACCGCGAACTTCCGAGACGGTCATACCTTCAATGCCGAGCCCGATGAGAGCATCTTTAATCTGCTCAAACCGGTTGGGCTGAACAATTGCTTCGAGTTTGGTCATCTTTGTCCTCGCATCGCCAAAAAGTTAGTAGGCAGGAGGCAGAGCATGCTCCGCCTCCTGAAGACGGAAGGCCGGCCGACAGTTCGTCAACTGGCAATGTGCGACAGCGGCTTCGTGGTTGCCAAGCTGGCTTTAGCATGAGTCAGTGGGAGTTCCTGCGCCATGCCGCCGGGCGCGCCCAAGGCGGAGATGACGTATTCAGGATAGGCCGAAATCCCGTGCTCGTGAAGATCGAGTCCGTAGAGTTCGCCTTCCTCGGAGACCCGCAGCAGGCCGGTTGCATTCACCACAAGCATGACCGCCATGGCAACTGCGAAGGTCGCGATCGTGACGACGGCGCTCCCGATAATCTGCGCCACCAGAACCTGGGTTCCACCGCCGTAAAAGAGTCCCTTGAGTGCTACGGAGTTGTCGGGACCGGTTGGACCGGTGGCTCCGTACTTGCCGCAGGCGAACAGGCCGAGCGAAATCGTGCCCCAGATTCCGCAGATACCATGCACGGGGACGGCACCGATGGGATCATCGATGCGTAGATATTCCAGGAGTTCAACACCAAGGACGACGACCACGCCCGCGACTCCCCCCAGGAGGATCGCGCCGGTGGGCGTGACCCAGTAGCAGGGGCAAGTGACGGCGACCAGCCCGGCGAGGAATCCGTTGGTGGTGAAGCCCGCGTCCCACTTCTTGCTCGACATGTATGCCCAGAACATGGCGGTCAAACCTGCTGCACAAGCCGCCAGCGTGGTGTTGGTGGCGACGCGCCCGATGCCCTCGAAGTCCATGGCGGAGAGCGTGCTACCCGGATTGAATCCGTACCAGCCGAACCACAGGATCAGACCGCCGCTTACGGCGATGGTCAAATCGTGTGGCAACATCGGAGCACCACCGTCGCGTTTGAACTTGCGACCCAGGCGCGGGCCGAGAACGATGGCGCCCGCGAGCGCGATAAAGCCACCGATGGTGTGCACGACCGTGGAACCGGCGAAGTCATGGAAGCCCATTCCTAACGAGGGAAAGAAATGACCATCGCTGCCCATGGTGGCCAGCCAGCCGTCCGGTCCCCAAGCCCAGTGACCGATGATGGGATAGATGAACCCAGAAACCGCGACGCTGTAAAGAAGATCGCCAACGAATCCAGTGCGGCCGATCATCGCGCCCGACGTGATGGTGGAGCAGGTGTCGGCGAAAGCGAACTGGAAGATCCAGACCGCCAGGAACGCGACCCCGGTCGTTTCATAGGTGGCCGGTGCATTCTGCAGGAAGAACCAGTGGTATCCGATGAAACCATTGCCGTGACTGAACATGAACGCGAAGCCGAACGCGTAGAACAGAAGGCCGCACAGGCATGTGTCGACGACGCATTCCATGAGGACGTTGACGGTTTCACGCGAACGGCAGAAGCCGGCCTCCAACATGGTGAAGCCCACCTGCATACCGAACACCAGGAAGGCGGCGATCAACGTCCAGGCAGTGTTGACGGGATTGACGACGTCCGCGGCCTTGACCTCGGGAGCGCCGGTCTGGGCGTAGACGTGACCAAAGAGGAGACCCGAGACGACGGTGATGATCAGCAAGACCAGGCCGACGCCCATTGCTTTTCCGCCGAGGAGAAGTCCTCCGTAGCGGCGCCATTCAGGGTCGCGCAGGCGCGAGGCCAAGCGGGATAACTTCGCGGACAGAGTCAGTTTCTTTCCTTCTTTGGCAATGACGGACATGTCACAGCTCCTTGTCGTGAGTTTTTAGATTTGCGTTCGGCACTCAGCTACTCGGCTTCACGGCCGTTCCAAACAAGATCCACTTCAAATTCGTAATCCGTTTCTTTCATGAGCTTCCGGTGCATCTCTCCGATTGGTACGTCCCCAAGATTCCGTCGGCCAGCCAAAACCTCAGGCCGCAGAGTTTCGCGCGCATGGCGAGGGAGCATACGTTGGCGGCCTCCTGGTCCTCGCGTGTCACGGTGCCGGTGATGATCAGCTCGGCGTGCTCCGGTTCGACTTGCCGGTAGACCCGGAACACGGCGCTGGACACGGTGGGCATCGCCGAGAACAAAAGGTTCCGCACCGCGAGCGAATCTTCCAGGGCCTGCAAGGAAGCGTTGCGTTCGCCCACACTGGGCGGGAGATCGGCGTCCCAGGGATCGGCCGGGCGCGCGATCCACTCGCACTCGGCCTGGTTGCCGCGCAACTCCAGCCGCAAAAGCTTGAGGGGCGCGCGCGACAGTTCCCCGAAGCGCAAGCGCCGGCGCAGGTTCCGGACGAAATCGGCGGCTTCCCATAACTGCTTCATTCCCTCCGAGCTCCCTCTCTCGCTATGACGAAACTTGATCGGTGGCGCACATCTCCGCGCGATCAACGAGGCCGCGAGGAGGTAGCCTGCCGTGGGAGTGTCCGCAAAATTGCAGACGCGCCCGTGATCACAAGTTGTCTATGAGGCTGGCACGGCATCGTGCCCGGAATGGCTCTCTTTTCGGCGTCGAAAAGAGGGAGCAACTTAGACTACACACTTACAAAGTTGATGTGGCATTCTGCTTACTGCCAGTTAGAAAGTCAAATTCAAAGTTTCTATCAGAGACATTGTGATTTGGTGTCGCCCCTTCGGGGGCTAGCTCGTCTTCCGCGCTCTTGACGAGCCATGTTGATGAGAGCAAGGTCCGGCAGCCTGGCCGTGTTTCCGCGGGTCCCTGCGAGACTGGATTCCTTGATCGGGTCTGACCCCGCGGTTGAAGCGGCGGGCTTTCTCCGGCGCCCTCCGGGGCGCCCCACCTAGTCCGCAGAGTATATCGGCGGCAGCGTAGGCCTGGGAGTCCCTCAGACCTCAAAGGCGGTTCACAAAACATGGCGGCTCGCGCCGACGGGCGGGTACGCCGTTGCTCCCCTGCAGCGTCGTCCCACGCTGACTTCGCTCACTTCAGTTATGAACCACGGGTGACTGCGTGGCTGAGCACGACCGCTTCGGCGATCTGCCTCATGGAGAGGCGTCTTTGCTGGCTTTGACGCTGCAGCATGGTGTAGGCGGCTTCCTCGCCGATCTCCAGGTTTTGCTGAAGAATGCCTTTGGCCCGCTCCACCAGTTTGCGTATCTCCAGGCGATGGGTGAGTTCCGAGTTTTCTTTCTCCAAACGCGCCATCTCGACTTCGGCGCCCACCAGCAACCCGATGGTCGAAAGCAATGTGATTTCGTGGGTGCTGTAGCGATGGGGAGCGCGGCTCTGTAGGTTGATCACACCTATGACCCTTCCGCGCCTTAACAGGGGGACGGAGAGGAACGCTTCAAAACGATCTTCGGGGAGTTTGTTGAAGAGTTGGAAACGAGGGTCACCGCCGGCATTTTGCGACACCACCACGGGCTGGCGATGCTGGGCGACCCAGCCGGTTATGCCTTGACCCAGCTTCAACTTCACCTGGCCTACCGATTCCGGATGGGAGTTGCGGGAAGCCCGCAATACCAGCTCGTCGCCCTCAAGGATATAGATGAAGCATGAATCGCATTTGACCACGGAGGTGGCAAACTCAACGACTTCCTTGAGGACTTCGGCAAACGGGACCTCCCGGGTCATCCGGCTGACAATGCCGTGCAGATAGGCTACGTCCGCGCTTTCGCGTGGAATCCGAGCCGAGGGTTCCGCGCCGACCAACGGAGGCGATGCGCTGTGCAGATGCCATTCCCCGGAAGCGCTCATGGGCTCAACGCTAGCCAGTCCGGGTGGGGAAGACAATCATCCTTTGGTATGCAAGGTCATTGAAAAAAATTATCGAGGCAATCAGAAAAGTCTATCTGCGGAGTTGCGGTTTGAGTTTGTCGGACATTCGTACTAACTGGGCGAGGGAAGATGCCTGCATTTTCTGCATCATACGACCGCGATGGATTTTTACCGTGACTTCGCTCAATCCGAGTTGGGCACCGATCTGCTTGTTGATCAGGCCGG
>DASQPN010000072.1:0-19990 GCA_035643915.1 Terriglobales bacterium
CCAGCGGAATTGTTTCCAGGTCATACGCGGTGACCGCGCCCTGGTGCACGGCGCTCGCCGTATCGATCGGCTCGGTCGTAATCGACGATGCCTTGCCTTCGACGTTCACCGTCTCCGGGGCGCCGACCGGCTTCAACGTCACCGTCACGTCCCGTACCATGCTCACCACTACGTCTATATCCGCGCTCGCCTCGCCGAAACCCTTCGCGCTGACCGTCAAGTGGTAGGCGCCCGGCAATAGGCCTTCAATGCGAAACTCGCCCCGTTCGTCGCTGGTGCCCTCGCGCGTGAGCGAGGACGCCTGGGACTGCACCCCGACCCTCGCCGAGGCGATTCGCCCGCCGCTCAGGTCCTGCACTTCGCCTCGCAAGCTCCCCCGCGGATTCTGCGCTTGCAGGGGGAGCGCAGAAAGGCCAACCAAAGACCAACCGACAACCAGGGAACACCACCGGCTTCGGCGAATCCCGGGGAAGGACAGGGAGGGTCTGGACATGATAGATGAGTACTTCAAAAGGGCTTTCTCGTGCCTCGCTTCTTGGCAGCTGTGCACCGCGAATGCGAAGCCATTGGAAGGTCCGAGACTAGTCCGCAGGCCGGGGCTACTACCAGCCGTCGTAGCCCAGGAAATCATGCCGATTCCAAAAATTAATTTGCGTGGTACTAGCAACAGTAGTACAGTCGTCCCACTCAAAAGCCCTGGAATCGTCGCAGCATGTGGTGTTGTTAAGGAGCCCGACAACGGCAGGGCGTCAGTGCGCTTCGCGGCGTTCTGAAAACCAGCCCCGGCAACCTAATCGCAGTCCCAGACTCATGAAACACAATGCTTGGAGGAGTCAATGAGACCCAGGCTGTTTCTGCCCGTCCTGGTTGGCCTGAGCGTCGCGATGATGTCTCTCGCGGCCCCCGCTCAGGTCGACTCGGTCCGCTTTAACGCGCTGAAGACCAGATTGCAGCAGCTGGCCGACACCTACCACAAGATGCCCGTCCCCTATCAGAGGCTGATGTCGGGCAACTCCAACGCGGTTTTCATCTCGTCGGCCCTGAACCGAATACAACCGCAAATGCTGAAAAAAGGCGCTGCCACCCGGCCCGCTCTCGCCCAGGCCATTCGCGCGGCAACGGCGGCCGCCACCGCGGCGGCCGCGGGCACGAATCCCACGAAGGTCAATGACCCATCGACCGATCTGAACTTCTCTGCCTTTGCGGGCTTCACCCAGAGTGAGACCTCCACCGGTCTGTGCGGATCGAACGCGGTCGTGGGTTTCAACGACTCGGGCAGCTTTGCTGACACCCTGATCAATGGAACCGGCGGCTTCTCCTTCAGCGGTGTCGCCGTGTCGCACAACCGGGGCGGAACCTTCCAGGATCTGGGCCCGGTCCCGCCCGGTCCGAATGTCGCTGATTTCATCATCGGCGATCCGGTCATCGCCTGCACTGACCCCAGCACCTTCTACTACAGCCAGCTCCTCGCCTCCGCGGACGCCGGCGGCAATCCGCTCACGGGCCTGGCCTTCAGTAGTTCCACCGATGGAGGGAATACCTGGTCGGATCCCAGTCCATCGATTCTCAAGGATGGGTTCGCCCACTCCATCGACAAAGACTGGATGGCGATCGACCCCTCGAATCGAAGGCGCGTCTACGTTTCCTACACCGACTTCGACGATTCGGGATTCAACGTTCCGGTGCCTCCGGATGCCGCTTGCCCAAACGACTTCCGCATCGGCGTCGAGGTGGTCTCTTCCCATGATGGCGGCAGACATTGGGGCAAGCCCGTGGTCGTGGACCAGATTTGTGGGTTCGCCGACGCCCTGCAGGCCTCGCACGTCGTGGTCGATTCCAAGGGCATGGTTCACGTCGCATGGGTGTACTTCAACAACTTCCCGTTCGGACCGCGCGAACTGCGCGTCTCCGGCTTTAGGTCCGGGAACAAACCCTCGGCCTACGTTGTGGCCGACGGCATCGTCGGTGGCGGCGACACCTACTACCTGCAGGGGGAATTCCGTGACTTCCTCGGACTCGACTTTGCGGTCGACACCTCGGGCACAGCCACCGACGGCACTCTCTACCTGACCTGGGATGACGGGCGCGACAAAGTCATCCCCGACCTGTTCGGCCTGAGCGGCACCTATGCCTTCGATGATATCCTGGCCCGCGCGTCGGTCGACGGAGGCGCATCCTGGGGACTGGCTCCCGTGAAGGTCAACTCCGACAACCAGCCGCGGGTTGGCTACGGTCACGACCACTACCAGCCCGGCGTCGCCGTCGATTCTCGAGGCAATGTCGCCATCTGTTGGTACGACCGCCGTGCCGACAGCCAAAATTTCACCATCAGCCGCTATTGCGCCGAGTCCGCCGGTGGTGGCCCGTTCAACAACTTCAAAGTCAACATCAGTCCGTATGGCCCGAACAATGGCATCGATGGACTGCTCAATCCGGTCTATATGGGGGACTACGACGGCCTGACGACCGATTTCACCAGGAGCTCCCCCGGTTTCATCGGTGCGTTCCAAGTGCAAAACTCCAACGCCAACCCCGACGTGCGGGCGTACAGCTTCCAGTAGGGGCGGCGTTCACGCGCCTTGCAGCATCGCCTTCCAGGGAGCCCCGGCGGGCCTGCCCGGAGGCGTTTTCGTCTCCTCCGGCGCCACCCTGGGCAAGCCCGCCGCACAAATCAGGGCGGGCAGGCTGCGGAAACAAGCGGCGGGTTGCGACGCCGCTAGAGTGCGTCGGTCGCCTGCTAGGAGCAAAAGTGCCAACCCTCGATGTCATCGGCCCCGCAGTCATCGCAGTGGCGCTGGTTTTCATCTGGGTCCGGCGGAACAAGGAACCCAACGCGGTGAGGTTGCGCCGCCGGCTCGGCCTGATCGTCGTGGGCGTCGGCACGACGTTATTGCTGGCCTCCCTGGTGTTGGCGAGCGTCTACCGCCTCAGGCTTGCGTCGGTCCTGATCATGCTCTTTGGCTTTCTGTATTGGCTTATCAACCGGATCGACAAGACGTAACACTTGCGGAAAGGCTCTTGAATTCAGGCACGCCTTGAAAGGGGCCGGCTTCGCGCCGGGCCGGTTAGGCGCCCAAAACCACTACGGCCTTGGAAGCCGCTGAGGGCCTCGAGAAGTCTGTCACGAAAAAAATAAATGTGGATCGAAGATAAAGACTCTACCGCTTAACCGCCGCCTGGATCTCGTCCACATCCACCCAATTCGTCGGATACTTGCCCGTGTAACAGGCCGTGCAGTAGTCGGTCTTCTCGCCTTCGCCGCAGGCCTTCTTCAATCCCTCGAGCGAGAGATAAGCCAGCGAATCCGCCCCGATGTACTCTCGGATTTCGTCGATCGACTTGTTGGCCGCGATCAGCTGGCTTTTCGAAGGAGTATCCACTCCGTAAAAACAAGGCGAGATGGTCGGCGGACAGGAAATGCGCATGTGCACTTCGGCCGCGCCCGCATTGCGCACCATGCGCACGATCTTCTTGCTGGTCGTGCCGCGTACGATGGAATCGTCAATCAGCACCACCCGCTTGCCTTCGAGCAGCGAACGCACCGGGTTCAGCTTCAGCCTGACCCCGAAGTCGCGCACGCTCTGCTTCGGCTCGATGAACGTCCGTCCCACGTAATGGTTGCGGATCAACGCAAAGCGGAACGGAACTCCGCTTTCCGCCGCGTAACCCAGCGCCGCGGTCACGCCCGAGTCCGGCACCGGTACCACGATGTCCGCATCCACCGCCGCTTCCCGCGCCAGTTGCCTCCCCAGACCTTCGCGGCTGACCTGCACCGACCGCCCAAACACCAGGCTGTCGGGGCGCGAAAAGTACACATGCTCAAAAATGCAACTCGACTGCGGCCCGGTGGGCGAATAAAAACGCGAGGTGATGCCCTCCGGCCCCACGATCACCAGTTCCCCGGGCTTCACGTCGCGTTCGTAAGTTGCACCAATCAAATCAAATGCGCAAGTCTCGGACGCGAACACGATGGTGTCCTGCTTAAAACCCGGCTGTGCCGGAATGCGTCCCATGGCCAGCGGCCGGAACCCGCGCGGATCGCGTGCCGCAAACACCCGGTCGGAGGAAACCATGACCAGCGAAAACGCGCCTTCCACCCGTCGCAAAGCATCCGCCATCGCCTCCGGCAAGGTGTGTTCGCGCGAAAGCGCGATCAGGTGCACGATCACCTCGGTATCGCTGGTGGTCTGAAAAATCGACCCCTGCGCCTCCAGCCGTGACCGAATCTCCTGCGCATTCACCAGGTTGCCGTTATGTGCGACGGCAATCGACCCCTTGTTCGACTGCACCAGGATGGGCTGCGCGTTGAGCAGCGCCGAATCTCCGGTGGTCGAGTAGCGCGTGTGCCCAATCGCCAGTGTTCCCCGCAACTTGGCCAGCACATCTTCCACGAAAATGTCGGCCACCAGCCCCATCGCCCGGTGTGGGCGCAGAGTCATGCCATCAGAGCTGACGATCCCCGCCGACTCCTGTCCGCGATGTTGCAACGCATGCAGCCCGAGGTAAGCCAGTGTCTCCGCCTCAGGGTGCGCGTAAATCGCCACCACCCCGCACTCTTCGCGAAATTTGTCGGAAAGCAGCATTTGGCAATTAGCCTCTCGCGTCAGCTCTCAAGCAAACCGTCAGCCGCGCCACCGCCCACGTGGGGACGGCCGCCCCCGGCCGTTCGTGCCGAGCGAAAGCTCGGCTCTTCATTCCTCCGCGTCCTTGGCGGCCTTTCTTCGCGATCTTTGATGCGGTTAGAAACTGCTGCGCTTAGAAGCTCTTCATCCAGCCTGCTCCGCGATTTCCGATTTTCAATCACCGATTGGCAACCGACGATTGGCAACTTCATCAGTCGGCCGCCACCGGCTCCGGTTCTGCCCGCAAAGCCTTTTCCAGCGCCGACTCATACACCTCGCGAAGCTCAGACACCGAAGCCGACACCACCACCCGTCCATCCAGCTTGATTTCCACTCGTTCGGGAACGGTCTCTCCGAGCAGGTCCAGCGAGAGCCCATATTTTGCCGCTACTTGTTTGATTCCCGGGAGCTGGCTTGGGTCGCAGGACATCACCACCCGGCTCGCATCCTCGCCAAACAGCGCAAATTCCGCCGGCAGTCGGTTGGAGGCCAAGTCGACGCGCAAGCCGATCCCCTTTGCAAACGTAGGCTCAGCCAGCGCGACGGCCAACCCGCCCGAAGAACAGTCATGCGCCGACTCCACCAGCCCCGCCTGGATCATCTCAACCAGCCCCTTCTGCAGCGCGGCTTCTTGCTCGAGGTCCAGTTCCGGCGGATAGCCCCACACCGCGCCCAGGATCTCCTTCGCGTATTCGGATGAGCCAAATTCGGATTCTACGTCCGTGATATCGCCCGGCTCGGTCCCACGCAATAGCACAATCGTGCGTTCCACCTCGCGGAAGTGCATTTTCGCGGTCTTGTGCACATCGTCGAGCACGCCCACGATGCCGAGCACGGGCGTCGGATAGATGCCCTCGCCCAAAGTCTCGTTGTAAAAGCTGACGTTGCCGCCCGTGACCGGCACCTCCAGCTCTTCGCAAGCCTTGGTGATGCCGTCGACCGTCTGTGAGAACTGCCACATGATGTGTGGCCTCTCGGGATTGCCAAAGTTCAGACAGTTCGTCGCACCGATGGGAGTCGCGCCCGAGCAAGCCACGTTGCGGCAGGCCTCGGCCACGGCGTGCATCGCGCCCAGCCGCGGATCCAGATAGCACCACCGAGGGTTTCCGTCGAGCGCCATCGCCAGCCCACGCTGCGAGCCCTTAATGCGGATCACGCCGGCGTCGCCCGCTCCGGGCGCGTCCACAGTGTTGATCTGCACCATGTGATCGTACTGCTGCCAAACCCAGCGCTTGCTGCAGATGTTCGCGCTCCCGAGCAGCCGCTTGTAGTTGCCGGTAAGATCGCCCGACTCAGTGAGTTGGACGTGCGATGGCAGCTCGCGCTCCACCGGCGGCTCCCACCGTTCCAGCGGACGCTTGTAGAGCGGAGCGTCGTCGGTAAGTGCTTCATTCGGAATTTCCGCCACCAACTCGCCGTGCTGGCGCACGCGCATGACGTTGTCCTGGGTGACGAGGCCCACTTCGACCGCATCGAGCCCCCACTTTTCGAAAACGCGGAACACTTCCTGCTCGCGGCCTTTCTCGGCAACCAGCAGCATGCGCTCCTGTGACTCCGAGAGCATGATCTCGTAGGCTGACATGCCGGTCTCGCGCTGCGGGACGCGGTCGAGTTCGATTTCGAGCCCTACTTTGCCGCGCGCACCCATCTCGCAGGTCGAACAGGTGAGTCCGGCTGCGCCCATGTCCTGTATGCCCACAATCGCACCCGTCTGCATGGCCTCGAGGCACGCTTCGAGCAAGAGCTTCTCAAGGAACGGGTCACCCATCTGCACATTGGGCCGCTTGGCTTCCGAAGCTTCGCTAAATTCTTCCGAGGCCATGGTGGCGCCGTGGATGCCGTCGCGCCCGGTTTTCGCGCCGACGTAGATGACGGGATTTCCCTCGCCGGCGGCCTTCGCGTAGAAAATCTGGTCGCGTCGCACGAGTCCCAGCGCAAATGCATTCACCAGCGGATTGCCCGAGTAGCAGGGTTCAAACTTCGTCTCACCGCCAAGGTTCGGGACGCCGAAGCAGTTCCCGTAAGAAGCAACACCGCTGACCACACCTTCCATGATCGAGTGGTTCTTGTGAATCTCGGCCTGGGTAGGCCCCTCGTGCGTGGGGCCGGCCGCCCCCGGCCGTCCAGCCGAGCGAAGCTCGGCAGGCTTTTCGTGCGCCGATCCTAAAGCTTCGATCGGTCCAAACCGCAGCGAGTCCATGACCGCGACCGGCCGCGCCCCCATGGTGAAAATGTCGCGCAGAATCCCGCCCACTCCCGTGGTCGCTCCCTGAAACGGCTCGATGAACGACGGATGATTGTGCGACTCGATCTTGAACGCGCAGGCCCAGCCGTCGCCGATGTCGACAATGCCCGCGTTCTCCCCCGGACCCTGCACCACGAACTTGCTGCGCGTTGGCAGCCGCTTCAGGTGCACGCGCGACGACTTGTACGAGCAATGCTCGCTCCACATCACGCTGAAAATGCCGAGCTCGGTGAACGTCGGTTCGCGTCCGCCCAAAAGCTGCTTGATCTGCGCGTACTCGTCAGGTGTAATGCCGTGCTCCCGGATCAGCTCCGGAGTGATCGCAGGGTTCTGGGAGTGGGTCATGGGGTGGATGCTTTATTGTCGCATCCGGAAGCGGGTTGGGGAAAGTAGCTGATCGTTGGCCGTGAGTCGTTGGCTTGGGTCCCTCTGGCTCCGAGCATCGGGTTCAGCGTCGTCCTCAGGCGTGGCGAGGCATTTGCTCGCTCCCCTGCCATTCCGTTCGGCTCCCACGGCGGAGATGCTGCTTGCCTCGAGGATCTCATGGGCATCGCCCCTGCGTTCAGTTTCGGGAGAATCTCGGGTCCAGCCCAGAGGAAGACCCCCAGAGGGGGCGACGCAAGTGGCTGATGGAGCGAATGTTAGCTCCGGGCTAGTGAAATTAGCGAGTAATCTTATACTCGTCCCGGGCAAAATTCCGGGGTGGGATTGCTCTCCAGAATGCCAATTAATAGCGCTAGGAACGTAGTAGCGCTGAGGAACGCTTGTAGGCGCACTTTGGGGTCCGAGCAGTTTGTCGCGGAAGGATCTCCCCGGGGTGAGTTCGGGAAGTCTTCAAACCAAAGCTTTGCTTGCCATGGGTGTTCGGACTCGGGGAAAGTGTGGGAGAACATGCCGACGACTCATGACCAGCAGCCCACACCCAATGACCAGCGACCGGGTTACCCCCGACTATACTGTTTCCCGCAATGAAGTCCGTCATCGTAGGCACGGCCGGGCATATCGACCACGGGAAGACCGCCTTGGTGAAAGCCCTGACTGGCATCGATGCGGATCGCCTGGAGGAAGAGAAGCGGCGCGGCATCACCATCGACATCGGCTTCGCGCACCTGGAACTGCCCGCACCCAACGGCGAGAGGCTGCGCCTCGGCTTCGTGGACGTCCCCGGCCACGAGCGCTTTGTGCGCAATATGCTGGCGGGGGTGGGTGGGATCGACCTGGTGCTGCTGGTAATCGCGGCGGACGAGTCGATCAAGCCGCAGACCCGCGAGCACTTCGACATATGCCGATTGCTCGCGCTGCGCCGCGGCATCACGGTGCTGACCAAGTCGGACACGGTCGATCGCGACACGCTCGACGTGCTGCGCCTCGAAGTGGCGGAGTTTCTGCAGGGATCGTTTCTCGATGCCGCCCACTCACCGGTTGTCCCCATAAGTTCGCTCACAGGCGTAGGCTTGCCAGAACTGAAGCGGGAGCTGGCCAAAGTCGCCGCAGAAGTGCCTGCGAAAGATTCGAGCGCGCTGGCTCACCTGCCGATCGATCGCGTGTTCACCATGAAAGGCTTTGGCACGGTGGTCACGGGCACGCTGGTTGCAGGCACGCTCCGCAAGGGGGACGAGTTGGAGGTTTTTCCCAGCGGCAAGCGCGTGCGCGTGCGCGGCGTGCAGGTGCATGGCGAGAACGCCGACACAGCGATTGCGGGGCAGCGCACTGCATTGAATCTCGCCGGCGTGACCGTCGAGGACCTGACGCGCGGCATGACGCTGGCGCCGCCTGACACGTTCCGGTCGACCCAGCGCATCGACGTTGCGCTGTCGCTGCTCTCCTCGGCGAAGCCGTTGAAGGATCGCGCGCGCGTGCACTTGCACGCCTACACCTCAGAGACCGTCGCGGAGGTCGCGCTGTACGGAGAGAAGCAGGTGAAGCCCGGCGGAACTGCGCAGGCGCAACTACGCATGGCGGAGCCAGCGCTCTTACTGCCCGGAGATCGCTTCATCGTGCGGCAGTTCTCGCCGGTGGCGACGATTGGCGGCGGAGTGGTGCTGGACGCCGCGCCGCTCGCGCGCCGCAAGAAGGAAACGGTTGAGCCGTTTCTGAAAGTTTTGGAGGGTGGGAATCCTCCGTCGATACTCAAGGCTCGCCTGGCACAACGGCGCCACGACGGGCTGACGCTGGCGCAAGCCACAGCGGAAACGGGTTGGAGAGACGTAGTGGTCCAGAACCACCTGGCAGACGCGATCCGACAAGGCCAAGTGCTGAAGATCGGCGACCGACTTGTTCACGCGCCAGCGGTCGAAGGGCTCAAGTTGCTTCTCGTTAGATCGGTCGAGGATTTTCACAACAAGAATCCGCTGGTGGCCGGGATCAGCAAAGAAGAGTTGCGCGAAACCGCCGGAGTTCCGCCGGACGTGCTGGCCGGTGTCCTTGACGTGCTCGCCAAGGAGCGAAAGCTCGAACTCGCCGGTGAACTCGTCCACCTGCCTGGGCGAGGCGTCGTGATGAAAGACGAGGAAGCCGAGTCGAAGAAGATCATTGAGCAGGCGTTTTCGTCCACGGGCCTGCAAGTGCCCGCGCTCTACAATGTGCTGGCGGGATTGAAGGTCGACAAGGTCCGCGCGCAGAAGATCGTCACCCTGCTTTTGCGCGACAAGGTGCTGGTGAAGATTTCTGACGAGCTCGTGTTTCACCAATCCGCCTTGCAGGAACTCCGCAAGCAGATTGCGGCTTACAAGGCGAAATCAGCCAAGATCGATGTGGGCAAGTTCAAGGAACTGACCGGGGTGAGCCGCAAGTATGCAATCCCGCTGCTCGAGTATCTCGACCGCGAGCGGGTGACACGGCGGGTGGGGGATGAGAGGGTGATTCTGTAGGTGTCGATTTCGAGTATCGCTGCCCCTTCCCCTTTGTCGTTCCGAGTGGAGCGAGGGACCTGCTTGTTGCCGGCGCCGGCGAACAGCAGATTCCTCGTCGCTGCGCTCCTCGGACCGAGAAGTCCTTGGGGAGCGGAGCCGCCGTCGGTTGTGAAATGGTGTTAGTCGTTGCCCAAACGGCTGGACTTTTCGTAGCCTGAGCCTTCCTAGGCTTGGCTTCTGTGGAGGGTATATGAACGCAGGCACTACTTGCGCCGATCGAGATCTCTGGCCGGAACTCCCGCTGGAGGCTTGGGGGGGCACTTACCGCACTCTTCACATGTGGTCGCAAATAGTGGGCAAAATCCGGCTTGCGCTCAGCCCAAAGACGAATCATTGGTGGGGGGTGCCGCTTTACGTGAATGCCATCGGGTTGACCACTTCGCCAATCCCGTACGCGGGGGGAGTCTTCGAAATCCAGTTCGACTTCATCCATCACCAGCTGGTCATCCAAACCAGCCACGCCACCAGCAAAACGATTGCCCTGGCGCCCGGTTCTGTCGCCGACTTCTACCGGGAGTTCATGGGGACCTTGGCCTCGCTCGGCATCGTGGTGAAGATCTGGAAGATGCCGTGCGAAATTCCGGATCCGATCCCATTCGATCAGGACACGCAGCCAGCCTCGTACGATGCCGAGTACGCTCACCGTTTCTGGCGGATTCTGGTGGGCTGTGACGCAGTCTTTAAGCAGTTCCGGGCTGCGTTCATCGGAAAAGCGAGCCCAGTGCATTTTTTCTGGGGCAGCTTCGATCTGGCGGCGACCCGCTTTTCGGGCCGCCGCGCACCGGAGCGCATCGGGGCCGACCCCATCACACGCGAAGCTTACTCGCACGAAGTCATCAGCGCGGGATTTTGGCCGGGAGGTGGCGATATCAAGGGAGCGGTCTTTTACGCCTATGCAGCACCCGAGCCAGCCGGGTTTGCGCAGCATCGGGTCAGGCCGCCAGAGGCTTTTTATGATACGCAACTGAAGGAATTTCTTCTGATGTACGATGACGTGCGGCGATCCGATTCGCCTCAGGGCAGGTTGCTGGAGTTCCTGCAAAGCACCTACGATGCTGGAGCGGATCTTGGGAAATGGAATCGCAAGGAGTTGGAAAGGGCACCTGCCTAGGATTTGGTACACAGATCTCTTCCGCGCCGCAGGCGGCGCTTTGCGGCACCGCTGACCGCTGCTAGATCTTCTCCTCCGGGAACTCCACTTCCAGCCCCAGCGGATCGGTGAAGCGATTCGTCAAATTGGCAAGCCCGGTCAGCAGATGGAGATCGACGATCTGGGCGTCGTTGAAGTGCTTCTTCAGCACGGCGAAGTCGGCGTCGTTGACCGAGTGCGGATTGCGGGTGAGCTTTTCAGCGTAGGCCACGGCGGCTTGTTCTTTTTCGCTGAATCGCGCGTAGTCGCCGGCTTGCAGCAGCTTCCAGTCGTCGGGCGTAACGCCGGCGCGCTTCGATGAGGCCAAGTGATGCTGCAGGCAGTAGTGGCACTGGTTGATCAGCGACGTGCGGATGTAGATGAGTTCATAAAGCCTGCGGTCGAGAGAGCGGCCTACGCTGGCGTAGAAGCTGAGAAAGTTCTTGAGCAGGTCCGGGCGATGCGCGAGCGCTTTCTGGGTGTTGCCAGGTTTGCCCTTGAGCTTCTGTTCGTAGATCTCTTTGACTTCGGGAGAAGCCTGGTCGGGTTCGATTAAGGCGATTCGGGCCATAAATTCCGTCTCCCTTCGTTGGTTATAATACGCGGCAGAGGCGTTTCCGTCCTGGAAGCGCCGATTGAGGTTCCCCGCCCCGTGCTTCGGATTCGCGCCGCCACCATCGAAGATGTTGCCCTGCTCAAACGGATGATTCTTGAATTCGCGGAGTTTGAGCGTCTCTCCGAGCACGTTACGGTGACCGAAGAGTCCCTGGTGCGCGACGGGTTCGGGCCCCAGCCGCGCTTCCGGACGTTAATCCCCGAGTGGGATGGAAAGCCGGCAGGGTACGCTTTGTTTTTTGGGTTCTACAGCAGCTTCGCCGGACCTGGACTCTTTCTCGAGGATATCTACGTACGCAGGGAGTTTCGCGCGGAAGGAATCGGCAAAGCGGTGATGGCGGAGGTCGCTGCAATTGCGGTCCGCGAAGGGTATCAAGCGATGCGCTGGGAAGTCCTCGACTGGAATCAACCCGCCATCGATTTCTACCAGCGACTGGGCGCGACTTTTTTAGATGACTGGAAAGCAGTCCGACTGGACGGCGAGGGGTTGCGGCGACTGGCGGGGGGTTCTCCAAAGTGAGTGCGGTTCGCGTCATCGGGGCGGGACTGGCCGGGTCCGAGGCGGCGTGGCAGTGTGCGCGGCGCGGGATCGCGGTCGAACTCTGCGAGATGCGGCCGGTGCGGTCGACGCCGGCGCACCAGACCGCGGACTTCGCGGAACTGGTGTGTTCGAATTCGCTGAAGTCCGACAGCGTGAATACCGCGCCCTGGCTGCTGAAAGAGGAAATGCGGCGGGCGGGGTCGCTGCTGCTCCAGATTGCTCGCGATTGCGCGGTACCCGCGGGGCATGCGCTGGCGGTGGACCGGACGACCTTTGCTGCCAAGGTTACGGAGACGATTTCACGCGAGCCGCTCATCGCGGTGCGGCGCGAAGAGGTCGCGAAGATTGACGAGCATGCGATCACGGTGATTGCCACCGGGCCCCTGACTTCCGATGCGCTTTCGGCCGAGATTGCGCGGTTGAGCGCGAGTGCGTCCGCCGCGGTTTCGCGGACTGGAGGGGCGGCGCCACACAATCTACATTTTTACGACTCGATCAGTCCGATCGTGGAGGCGGAGTCGATCGATATGGCGAAGGTGTACCTGGCGGCGCGCTACGACAAGGGCACGGCGGACTACGTCAACTGCCCGATGTCAAAGGAGGAGTACGACTGCTTTTGCGACGCGCTGCTTTCGGCCGAGTCGGTGGAGGAGCGCGACTGGGAGAAGCTGAACTATTTTGAAGCCTGTCTGCCAATCGAGGAGATTGCGCGGCGGGGCCGCGACACTTTGCGTTTCGGGCCCATGAAGCCGGTGGGGTTGAAGGATCCGCGTACGGGGCGGCCGCCGCACGCGGTCGTTCAACTGCGGCAGGAGAACCTGCGGGCGGATTCCTACAACCTGGTCGGATTCCAGAATCATCTGAAATTTGGCGACCAGGCGCGGGTGCTGCGGCTGATTCCTGGGCTCGAGAATGCGCGCTTCCTGCGCTACGGGCAGATTCATCGGAATACTTACATCAACGCGCCTTCGTTGTTGACGGACACGTTGCAGATGAAGGCCCATTCGCGGGTGATGTTCGCGGGGCAGATTTGCGGCGTGGAAGGGTATGTGGAGTCGATTGCTATGGGGTTGATGGCGGGCGTGCATGCGGCTGCGCTGGTTTCCGGCGGGGATCTGTTGGCGCCGCCGCGGGCTTCTGCGTTTGGGTCGCTTGTGCATTACATCACCCAGGCGGATGCGAAGCATTTTCAGCCAGCCAACATTACGTTTGACCTCCTGCCTGCGCTCGAGAACAGGATTCGGGATCGGCAGGAGCGGCATCGAGTGCAGTGCGAGGTGGCGTTGCGGGAGTTTGATGGGTGGCTGGAGGGAGTTGGGACGGTGCCGGCGGTGTAGTGCGGGTTTACCACGCAGACCCAGAGACACGGAGGAAATACTGGGCTTGGATTTGCTAGCGCCTGCCGGAGCGTGGTGAGGCGATGGATTGTGGAATCACGGTCACGGTCGTTGGCTGATGGCGCCTTCGGACTTACGTCCTCGGCTCCGATGTGTCGTCCCTCCGGGGCTCGGTTCTGTCGCCGCGCTTACCCAGGGCGTACGCCCTGGCCTATCGTAGGCCGCCGCTACGCGGCTGGAGGCGTGACGATTCTGCCGGCGTGGTGAGCCGACGGATGGTGGTAGTCAGGGATTGTAGTTCGGGTCGTGGTAATCCTCGGTTCTGGAAATCCTCGGTTCTAATAATCCTCGGTTCTAATAATCCTCGGTTCTGGAAATCCTCGGTTCTGGAAATCCTCGGTTCTGGAAATCCTCGGTTCTGGAAATCCTCGGTTCTGGAAATCCTCGGTTCTGGAAATCCTCGGTTCCAGTAGTCCCGGTTCGGGGTGTCCCGGGTTTTCTGTCGCGCCATGCGTTCGTCCTCACTCCTACCGTTTTTCAGTTCGCGTCTCTATTTCCCTGCAACAAATTCGGGCGACGTTGCGTATCAACCAGGGAGGGCGCGGGCGTCCGGCCAGCGATTACTTTCAACCTCCGCCCGCGTCCAACCCTGCGTATGGTCTTGCGCGATCTCTTTGGCGATGTTTTGCGGACGCTGTGGGCTCACAAACTGCGCACCTTCCTGACCATGTTCGGCATTGCCTGGGGGATCGTTTCCATCGTGCTCATGGTCGCGGCCGGAGAGGGACTGCGCAAGGGGCAGGAGGTTCAGGCGCGGAACCTGGGCAAGGACGTGATGATCGTCTTCCATGGGCGCACCAGTTTGCATGCGGGCGGGCAGCGCGCGGGGCGCGCCCTGCATTGGGAGGAGGCGGACCTTGTGCCGCTGGCGACCGAGACTCCAGATTGCGAGTATGCGATACCGGAACTTGAGCAGGGCGATGTGAAGACGCACAGCAACTTCAACGCTGCGGCCTTGCTGGTCACCGGCTCGATGCCACCATTTGGCTACATTCGCAGCCTGGATTTGGGCGATGGGCGCTTCTACAACTGGGACGATCAGCGGGAAGCGCGCCGAGTGGCGTTCCTCGGGACCGACGCGGCCAAACAGCTGTTTCCTCACGGCGGCACTGCCGTCGGCGAGACGATTTACCTGAATGACGTTCCCTACCAGGTGATCGGGGTGATGGCCAAAAAGAAGCAGGATTCCAGCTACGACGGCTGGGATGTGAACAAGATCTTCGTTCCATTCAGCGCCATGCGGCGTGATTTTCCCGACAAGCCGCCAGGCACCCCCTATACGTTCGACCAATTGCTGGTCACGCCGAAATCGGTCGGGCAGCACGAGGCTTGCAAGTATGAGGTGCGGCATGTGCTGGGTCGCCAGCACAACTTCGATCCGCGCGACAAAGAGGCTTGTCCGATCTGGGACACTGTGCAGGAAGCGAAAGCCTTCGAGACCATGACCAACGGCATGAAATATTTCCTGGGCGCCGTGGGGATGGTGACGCTTGTGCTCGGCGGGTTGGGCGTGATGAACGTCATGCTGGTGGCGGTGCGCGAACGCACGCGCGAGATCGGCGTGCGTAAGGCCTTGGGCGCACGGGCGAGCGAAATTCTGCGGCAGTTCTTCTTCGAAGCTTTGCTGATTGTGTTCCTTAGTGGGGGAATCGGGCTGGGAATCGCCTACGGGATTTGCGCGATGGTGAATCTGCTGCCCATGCCGGATTTCTTTGCGGGGCTACTGCCTACCTGGAAAACCGGGTTGCTGGCTTGCTCGTTGCTGGGAATGATCGCGGTGCTTTCGGCGCTGTACCCGGCGCGGCGCGCGGCTTCAATCGATCCGATTGAGGCTTTGCGATATGAGGCTGGTGGGTAAAACCCTTGAACCGCTGAGGACACGAAGGAACAAAATCAAGAACCTTCGTGATCCTTGGTGTCCTGGGTGGTTCGGCCTCTTGATTCTCTGGCGAGCGGGGATGCCCGTAGATCGCCAATTTCTTCGATGCTCACGGAAATCATCTACGAAGCTTGGGTTGCGTTGAAGCGCAACCGGACGCGTAGCGCGCTTACCATGCTGGGGATCGTGTGGGGCATCGCTACGGTCACGTTGCTGATTGCTTACGGCAATAGCTTCCGCTCCGTCCTGGTCAACGGGTTCGATGCTTTCGGAAAGAGCGTCGTGATCTGCTGGCCGCAGCAGACCAGCGAGCAGCCGGGCGGGCAGCGCGCGGGGAAGAAAGTTGTGCTCGAGAAAGCGGACATCGACATGGTGAGGGCGGATGCGCCCATGGTGAAGCACGCCTGTCTCGAAACCGTGCGCCGACCGGGGATCAGCTACGGGGACCGCATGGTGGGGACGACGGCAATCCGGGGAGTGTGTCCGGAGTACGGCGAGATGCGCAACGAGGTGCCGTCGGAGGGGCGGTGGATCAACGCCAGCGACGAGCTGGAGCGCCGGCACGTGGTGTTTCTGGGTGGACGCCTGCGCGAGCAGTTATTCGGCGGGCGGCCCGCGGTGGACGAGACCGTGAGGATCAGCGGACAGCGCTTCACGGTGATTGGCGTGATGCAGCGCAAGATTCAGCTCAGCAATTATTTTTCGAGCGATGACGATTCTGCGTGGATTCCGTACTCGGCCGCTGGTGACGTGTGGAACACGCGCTACGCAGCCGTGCTGGTGTTTCAGCCCATCGCGCCGCAGTTCGAGAAAAAAGCGATGGCGCAGGTGCTGGCGGCGATTGCGATGCGCCAGCAGTTCTCCCCAACCGACAAAAAAGCGTTCCAGATGTTCGGGCGGGACGAATTTCGTCCGATCATTGACGGGCTGACGATTGGGCTGCAAGTGCTGCTGACGTTCGTGGGCACGTTGACACTCGGCATTGGGGGCGTGGGCGTGATGAACATCATGCTGGTATCGGTCGACGAGCGGATACGCGAGATCGGCTTACGGCGCGCGCTGGGTGCTCGCAAGCGGCATATCAAGCTGCAGTTTCTGGCGGAGACGCTGTTGATCATGCTGCTGGGTGGAGCGATCGGGATTCTGATTTCCTACCTGATTGCCGCGTCAGTGGGTACCCTCCCGATGATGGGGCCGCTGTTTGAAGACGATTCAGGGACGGGCGATATTCACCTGAAGATTTCGTTGATGACGGTGCTCGTCTCAACGGGGGTGCTGTTGTTGGTTGGTGTGGCGAGCGGGATGGTGCCCGCGCTGCGTGCTTCGAAACTGGATCCGGTGGAGGCGTTGCGGTACGAGTAAGCGGAACTCATTGCATTAGCGCATCGTCTCGACTCAGGGGGAAGGTGGGGTTTTCGCCGACAAGCAGAAGAACCCACTTCTGCTCCACGCCGGGAGGCCTGTCCGGCAACCGGTGGGCTGGATTTTCGAGTGGCCGACGATCGGGGAGCTATCACGCCGTATGGCTCGAATCGAAATGCCGAGCGCGGCCACAGGATCGCCCGTGATAGGTTCACGGACCGGTCTTTGGACGCTATAATCACGCCGATGGGCAGTTCTCCTTCACGTCTTGGCGCAGACGAGCCTACTCTTCTCTTCGACCGACTACCGCCCCATCTCCGCATTCACGCGATTAACATCTTCGTTCGCGATCAGGATCAAAGCCTACGATTCTACCTGGACCAGCTTGAGTTTAGTCTGGTCGGTGATGTCCGCTTTGGATCCGGTCAGCGCTGGGTAGCGGTTGCCCCTCCAGACGGCAGCGCCGTGCTTTCGCTGGTCGCGCCCAAGCCCGACTCCAAAGAGTACGAACTCATCGGCCGGCCGACGCAGGTTGTCTTTGTTACCGAAGATGTTGTGGCCAAGTTTCGCGATTGGCGCAAGCGCGGAGTTCGGTTTCAATATGCGCCGCGCCTGAAGCGCATCAAGTATGAACGGCAGGCCCCGGCCCAGGGTTCGACTGACCTCTCGCTACCGCTCGGAGAGCAGACACCAATCTGGGGCGGAGTGTTCACGCACTTCAAGGACCTCGACGGAAACTCCTTCGCGCTGGTGAGCTTCGACGAGGAGAGCCGAGCCGTCGAAGCGCAGCGCCGCGCCGCTGCGGCGAAGTTGGAATCCGAGCGCCGCGCTGCCCAAGAACTGGAAATTGCCAAGCAGGTGCAGACCAGGCTCTTTCCGCAGACGCTCCCGCCCCTTAGAACGCTCGATTACTCGGGGATTTGCATCCAGGCTCGCCAGGTTGGCGGCGATTACTACGATTTTCTTGATCTTGGCCGGGACCGGCTCGGACTGGTGGTCGGTGACATTTCAGGGAAAGGAATCGCAGCTGCTCTTTTGATGGCCAATCTGCAAGCGAACCTGCGCAGCCAGTGCGCGGTCGCATTGGATCAACCGGAGCGCTTCCTACAATTGGTCAATCGGTTGTTCTACGAGAATTCGACCGACACCGCCTACGCCACCCTGTTCTTTGCCGAGTACGACGACCGAGTGCGGTGCTTGCGCTATGTAAATTGTGGGCATCTGTCCGCGCTTCTGTTCCGATACGATGGCACTCTAGAGCGGCTTCATTCCACGTGCACCGTATTGGGGCTCTTCAAGGAATGGGATTGCTCTGCCGGGGAACGCCCGCTCTGCTCGGGAGACACACTCGCACTCTACACCGACGGCATAACCGAATCGTTCAACGACGCGGGAGAGGAATTCGGAGAGCACCGCCTGATCGAATCACTGCGACGGCATCGTGAGCAGGCTTCCCCGGTCCTGATTGCTTCGATTGTGGACGATGTGAAGAGGTTCAGTCCTCATGAACAGTCCGACGACATAACCCTGATCGTCGCCAAGTGCACGTAAGACGAGTGCCGACGACCGCCTCTCAGCCGTGAATAAATCCGTTGACCCTACTCTGGCTTCGCAGTAACGTGCAAGCTCGGCGGCTTGAAATTCAGCCCGGAGTTTTGCCTTGCCTAAATCTGCAGTGGATGTCATCGGCCCCGCGTTCGAACACACCAGGCAACAGCTAATCCAACCCTTTCGTTTCGGACAGTGGGCGCGGCTGGCGGTGCTCGCCCTCGCCACCGGCGAGATCAGCTCCGAGGGCGGCTGTAACAGCAGCTGGAAAGCGCTCGGTAGCTTGCCTTTCAAGTTTCCGAACACCTCGCAGAGCTTTGCGGATCCGAAGGATGTGCTGTCAGGCTTGGGCCTGGATCCGGCGATTTTGGGCGCGATGGTGCTGGTGGCGGTGATCGGGTTTCTCGTCCTGGCGCTGGTGTGGTTGTATGTGTCGAGCGTCAGCCGCTTCGTGCTATTCGAATCGGTGTTGCGCAAGCATTGCGAATTGGGCGAGAGCTGGGGGCGATGGCAGGGGCAGGGCTTGCGCTATTTCGGCTGGCAGCTGGCGCTGTCGATTGTGGGACTGGGCGTGGCGGCGGTTCTGTTCATTCCGTTGCTCCTTCCGCTATGGCCGGCTCTGAAGAATCATCAGCAGCCTGGGCCTGGGTGGGTGCTTGCCTTCCTGCCCGTGATCCTGGTGTTTGTGTTCTTCGGTCTGATCATGGCGCTGATTGCCTTGTTGGCCAAGGACTTCGTGATTCCGGTGATGGCCGTGGACAATGTGGGAGTCATCGAGGGCTGGCGGCGTTTGCTCGAAACGATGAAGGCGCAAAAGGGCAGCTACGCCGGATACATCGGGATGAAAATCGTGCTCGCGATTGGGGCCTCGGTGGTGTTCGGCATTGCGTCGGGGATTGTCGCGGTGGTCGCGATGATTCCGCTCGCCATTCTGGGGGGAGCTGCCGTGCTGTTCGGGAAAGGCGCCGGGCTCAGCTGGAATACGGTCACCATCACGGTGGTGATTGTGGCAGGAATGATTTTGCTTTCGCTCCTGTTGTACCTGATTGCGCTGGTCTGCGTTCCGGTGGCGGTGTTTTTTCCCGCCTACGCCATGTACTTTTTCGCGGAGCGTTATCCGGCCCTGCACGCGCGCCTGTATCCACCGGCTCCTGCTCCGGCGGCACCGCCGGCGTTGTCGCCTGCGCCCGAGCCGATCGTCTAACAACGCACTCGTCTCCGCGGAGCGGTGTGGTTTCAATTCAAGATGACCTGATCGTCCCAGAAGCCTCTCCGAACCCATCGAAACAGTGGCGTCCCCGAAGGAAGTCGGGGTCTTCCGGTGTGACGAGCCCGGACTTACGTCCGGGGTTAATGGCTGGCCCCGCTGCGCGACTGGTAGGGACGTTTCTGGCGCAAGGGCGGGGTTAGGTCTGGCGCATACTCCGGGGCTCCGTGCCTCTGCGTCTCCGTGGTCAAGGGGTTTCTGGCAGGGCGTCGTTATTCGGCCGCGTCGGTGGAGGGGATTTTGACCTTCGCGCGCTTCTCGTGGATCCAGGAGAAGCGGCGGCCGACGATGCATTTCACGATCAGCTGATCGGTGGCGGGGGTGAGGCCGAAGCCGACTCCAAAGTTGAACTCCCAGTTTGGCGAAACGTTGAGGTCGATGGACGGGAACAACTGGTGTTGCTGTTCCCTCAGGGGATCAAACTCAGTCGCGGGTCCGGTTGCGCCGTAGTATTCCAGCCCACCCGCGATTTT
>DASQPN010000073.1:0-10341 GCA_035643915.1 Terriglobales bacterium
TGTTCACCGGCGCTTCTTCTTCGCAGCCGCCGGCCTGGGTGGTGCTTCTCCCGGCGCGAGCACCCGCCGCACAATCGGCGTATTGAGCTTGTACTTACGGTCGACCACATTCCCCTCGCCGTCTTTCACGCGCAGGATGAACACCGGCAGGGTGCCTTCCTTCCCAAAGTCCTCATGCGTGACCGCGGCGGGGAGCACGCCATTCAGGTTGCGCTCGCGATACGCAGTCTCGTAGCGGTGGCGCCTCACGTTCCAGGTGAAGACATGCACTTTGTTGAAGTCGAACGGCTGCCCATCCTTCGATTCGCTGAGCAGCGCCAGGTATTGCGGGACTTTCTTGTCGCCATCCTGCACCTCGTTCAGCACGAAGAACGCCATGAAGCGCTCGCCCTCAGCGTACTGCGCGATCTCGAGCGGCACATCGAGATCGACCATGCGGGCCAGCAGCCAGCCGGCGCGGCCCTGAGGATCGCGGACCAGCCACCAGTCCTCGAGCGGCGGCCCGGCGGGCTTGTTTTTCGCCAGTGGATTGCCCACCGCCCCGGGCTTTTCCGCCGTCCCGCGCGCGAGAATACTGACTTTTGAGCCGGACGGTAACAGATACAGGTGCTCGCTCTCGCGGCCCGGTTCGATGTGCAGGTTCGTATCGTTGCGGGTGGTGCCGCTGGCTTGCAGGGGATCGTTCTGGTGCTGTTTGGCGAGCTTCTGGAAACTATCGTAGACCTGCTGGCCGATGACGTAGCGCTGCTCGATCCAGCCCTCGGTGCCGTCGGCTGTGCGCACCTTCAGGAAACGCTTCTCCCGGTCGATGACGCTCACGCGGTCGCCGTTCTTGACGGTGCCGGTTTTGTTGTAGACCGCCGCCACCCGGTCGCGCAGGGACACCTGCGGCGCCGAGACATAAACGATTTCCAGCACGCGTCCCCGGCCCCGCCCGCAGGCCGGCAGGAGCACCAGGGCTACCAGCAGCACGAATGCAGTCTTGCGGGGCCGCGCTTTCCAAAACACTGTCACAGGGATCTAAGAACAATATAACGCGCCGGAGGAGGCGTGGGTGTGATCGGTCTTGCGCGAAAGTCCATGTTTGGCACATCCCCCAACGACGGCGGGAACAGACGCCCATTCCTCGCAACCTTGGACTCCCAATAAGAACTAGTCTGCCTTTCTGCCGCGCGGTACAGTGCCTTCCTGGGAAATGATTCGTGAGTATCTACGTCGAGATTCTCATTCGCGGCAGCATGGACGAACTGTGGGAGAAGACGCAGGACCCAAAGCAACATCAGCGTTGGGACCTGCGCTTTTCGGAGATCGACTATCTTCCGCGCGAGGCTAGCGAAGCGCAGAAATTCCTGTATACGACCCGCATCAGCGGAGGCCTGCGCATCGAGGGAGCCGGGGAAAGCACAGGCGCACAGGACGATGCGAGCGGGCGACGCTCCTCCGCGCTCAAATTCTGGTCTGACGATCCAAAATCGTTGATCACCACAGGTTCCGGATATTGGAAGTACATCCCGGGTCCCGAGGGCATCCGTTTCCTCACCTGGTATGACTACCGCGTTCGCTTCGGCGTTCTGGGACGGGTCATCGACCGGTGCTGCTTTCATCCCCTTCTGGGCTGGGCCACGGCGTGGAGCTTCGACCGGCTCCGGCTCTGGATTGAACGCGGCGTTCCGCCCGAAGTCTCGCGCACTCTCGCGCTGACCTACTCGGTATCCAGGTTGGCGGTGGCTTTCGTTTGGCTCTATCACGGACTCGTTCCCAAACTGCTTTTTCGAAACCTGGACGAAGTCCGCATGGTGCGGGACGGAATCCTGGGGATGTCGCCACGGACGGCCGTGACGGTTGCGGGCTGGACGGAGGTCTGTTTCGGAATTGTGGTTCTGTTTGCCGGGAACTCGTGCTGGCCTCTTTGGCTCACGATTCTGCTCATGGTCGTGGCGACACTGGGGGTGGCCGTGAGTTCTCCCGAGTATCTGACTGCGGCATTCAACCCCGTTACCTTGAACCTGTCGCTGGCCGCCTTGGCCGGCATCGCGCTGCTCGCGCGCGGGTACGTTCCGACCGCCAGCCACTGCCTGCGCAAGCCACCTGAGGTGACGACATGACTTGCATTTATCGCAAGGCGCTTGGTGAGCAATTCAACCGGCTCCATCCCAAGATCCAGGAGCGGTTTGGTTTCAGCAGCGCGGACCGGGTGGCCTCGATCGGCACGGGAACCATGGATGAAGTCTGGCACGGCGCTATCTACACGCTGCCCTTTCTCTACCTCGGCACCTGGCGAAGCATCCTGTTCCCGGAGCGTGGTCGCGCGGTGCCCTTCAGTATTCGCAACTACGCCTACGTGGACGAGTACGGCCGCGAGACGGTAACCTGGATCCGCAATTTCGGCACCGAAAACCCGCGTCGCTTCGATGCTTACATGATCTACAGCGAGCAGCGCCGGTGCATCGTCGACTACCTCGGCACGCACCAGCACCTGGCCGTCGACATCGACCTGTCGGTCGATGCACGCGGCGGACTGCGCCTTCGTTCAGGCGAGCAGCGGTTTTATGAGCGCGCCCTCGGTTTTCGCTTCCCGATGCTGTTCTCCGGCGTGGCTGATGTGTGTGAGTGGTACGAAGAGACCGATCAGCGTTTCCACATCAAGGTGTACGTCCATAGTCCGACGTGGGGTCCATTGTTCGGATACCACGGATCGTTTCAGGTGGAGTGGCGTCCCGTAGCCAACGGTGAGATTCCGGTGGACATTCTTCCGGCTCGCTGCGAGCGTCGGGAGTAGCGCTCCCGGGCAGCGCGCTATCAGACTCGTGTCACGGTTTCTTCCCCAAAATCGAATAGCTCGCAGACAACGAATTGCCATTAGAGACGCTCAGACGTATGGAGAGCGCTTCGACGGGGAAGCTCCACAATTTTGGCTGCCTGCCCGAAAGGTGTCGCTCTGATCGACGCAATTGGCAGGCATTCCAGACGCATCCGCTGACCAAGATCTTCATGCCCTGGTGGAAGAGTTCCAGAGCAATCTTCTGCGAGCCGTCGCCACCGACGGTGAGGACCGCGTCGATGGCGAGCTTTTTCGAGTCGGCGCTCGCTCCTTCGGAGACGTCGAGGACGGTCTCCTGGCTGTTTCTCGATGGATCTTTACTGGAAGGGATTACCGCGATTCGTGGTGCCCAGGATAGTGCCGTCGCGAGGCAGGATACCGCTGACGTCTTTGAGCGTGAGCTCGCGCGCCTTCTCCGGCCAGAGCAGGCTGTCGAAGCCGTCGGGGATGCCAATGACTTTCGACTCATGCTTGAGAATGGCAGATTTGACGACAGCGCGGAGGACGGCGTTGAGGCCGGGCGCGTCACCGCCGCCCGTACCGATGCCGATGGGGCGAATGTCGGACACGCGAACGAGGGTATTGTCTGTGGTCCGTTTTAGAACGTCAGATGCCACCAGGGGTTGTTCAGGTACGGAGGCCTCGCCGACCCCGTGGCCGGCAGCGAATTTCAAAACTGCGCGAAAAAGGGACGGCTAATTGACATTCACGAAGACCTTGTTGGAAGTTACCGTACCGCCCGTACCAGGGGCTGACGCGACGGCACCTATTGCCGTCGGTGCTGGTGTTGGGCTTAGCGTTCCAATCGTGAAGGCCTGGCCTGTACACGTAGTGGTAGTGGTCTTGGTAATTCCTGATTCGGTCGCATTGCTCGGATCGGTGAAGGTCCAAGTCGCCGTGGTGCTAATGTCCTGCGCTCCCGGCTGGGCTGTCGCCGTAAGACAGAACGGCAAGCCCGAGCTGATCGTCACGCTCTGGGACGATGGCGCTGCGACGATGCTGGTGACGCCATTTATTGACACCGTGACGCTGGTCGAGCCACTCACGATTCCGTTGGTGGCCTGAATGGTCGCGGTGCCTGCTCCAACTCCCGTCACCAAGCCCCCGCCTGAGCTCACCGTCGCCACGATGAGATCGTTGCTGGTCCAAGCCGATGTTCCGGTGATGTTCTTCCGACTTCCGTCGTCGTAGATGCCAGTGGCCGTCATCTGCTGGGTTCCGCCAACCAGTATGCCCGGAGTGGCTGGGGTGACCGTAATGGTCTGCAGGACGGGATCGACGAAGAACCCGTTGCAACCGACGGCCACGGCCATGAGGAGAAGAACACCAAGGGATGCAATAACTTGGGACTTAGGTCGGGTAATGGCCATACTTGTGAAGCCTCGAAAATGGGCCCTTTCCTGGGAGCAATCCGTCGCCGGACTCAGAGCCCGATTGTAGCAGAAGGGGCGCAGTCCGCAGTCGTCGGTTTCTCAGCCGTTGGAACAAGAACCGGGCTCGCAACTCCTACGGACAGAATCACCTGGCATCAGGCCGACGGCTCCGGCTGACGACCGAAAGTGGATGATTGACGACGTATAATCGTCTCCCACCAATCCCCATGACAGAACGAACCACGGCTCGTCCCTTGCACGTCTTCGTGGTTTTTTTCTGCCTTCTAGGCGCCTGCCGCACCCAGGCCCAGACCGCAGCGAAAGGCGGGACGTCCCCAACCTCGGCAACTCGCCCAGTATGCGTGGCTTGCATCCGGGCGCATATGGAGTTTCTGGCGTCCGATGGGTTGCGCGGACGGGGCAGCGGCACTCCGGATGAACTCCTGGCCGCCACCTACGTAGCCTCCCAACTGCGGCAATACGGAGTCGCACCGGCGGGCGATGACGGGACCTACCTCCAGCGAGCCACGATCGCGCGGCCGACGCTAACCGCACCGCCCGAACTGCGCTTCATGACGACCGGCGATGGCAGCCCGCCCCAGCAGACGGTGTGGACGCACGGCAGACAGATGCTGGCTTTGCAGCTCGGCGAGAGCAAGTTCCAGGGACCCCTGAAGCGAGTCGACACAGAAAATCGCTCAGGCATGCAACTCGAGGCCAAGGGCTCGGTGGTGGCGATTCTCGGACGGGATGACGACAAGGTACAGGCCGCGGTCTCGGCCGCGCTGGACGGTGGGGCCGAGGCGGTGCTTGCGCCCGCGTCCGCGGAGACGCTCAAGGATTGGGACGAGCGTGGCAAGCAATTGCCCAAGCTTCCCGCCGCCGTAGAGGGCGAAGCGTCCGCGGGACTCAGCGGGGACAACTCCAACGTGTTCGCCCTCAGCCAGGAAGCACTGGCGAATCTGCGCGGCGTTCCCGACGGAACCCTGATTGATTTCGAGGGCGCGGTCGGCAAGCCGGAGACGAGTTTCACGTGGAACGCGCTGGGCAAGATTTCCGGGACTGATCCGGGGCTGCGCAAGAGCATTATTTTGTTGACGGCACATATTGATCACCTGGGCGTCGGCGCACCGGTTCAGGGTGACAACATCTACAACGGCGCCGACGACGACGCTTCCGGCACCACGGCGGTGCTTGAATTGGCGCGGGCCTTGGTCTCGCGATCGAAACCGCGGCGCACGGTGATGTTTGCGTTCTTCGGCAGCGAGGAGGCCGGGCGACTTGGTGCGACGTGGTTTGAATCGCATCCACCCGTTCCCCTGTCGGACATGGCGGCCGATCTCGAATTCGAAATGATTGGGCGGCCCGACCCTGAGTATCCGCCTGACACGCTGTGGATGACGGGATGGGAGCGTTCCAATCTTGGTCCGGTACTGGCCGCGCACGGGGCCAAACTGGTAGCCGACAAGCGGCCCGAGCAACACTTCTTCACGCGCTCCGATAATTATGTGCTGGCGAGGAAGGGAGTGGTTGCGCAGACGGTCTCGAGCTTCGGCCTGCACGGCGACTATCACCAGCCCAGCGACGATCTCGCGCACATCCATTTCACGCACCTGACAGCCGTGATCGGTTCTTTGATTCGACCGGTCGAGTGGCTGGTGAATTCCGACTTCCGTCCAACGTGGAGGGTAGGGGGAAGGCCGTAGGGAAGGTTTCAAGGTCTCAAGGTTCATCCTCTAGCTCAATCCGTCAGAGTTCTCCGGCGGGCATGTTTGTCGGCGCAAGTCAGACGCGGGCCCTTCTGGGCGCGGGATTCCAACCGTTGCATCCCGTTCCTTGCGCAAGTAGACTCCGTTTCCATTAGGCATGCGAAAGGGGATACCGTGAGCCGAGTCATCCTGCCACTCGTTTTTGCGTTGGCAACCGTCACCGCTGCAGTTCTCGTACGGGCCGGAGAGCCGGAACACGCCGCCCCACAAGTGGCCGCCGAGACCCGTCAGGACCTCACATCTCCCCTCCCGCTCGTTCTGCAGGAAGGTGACGGCGAGCACCTTGTGGACCGCACGGGGCCGCCTGGCGGCTGGCCCTTCACCATCAAGCTCGACAGCCAAAATGGGGACACGCGGGAGTTTTTAGTCTTGACCGCGATCATGGCACCGGGACAGACGATCCCGTTTCACAAGCACGACAACGCGGAGGAGATCCTCATTTTTGAAGAAGGAGGTGCCGAGGTCATTGTCGGAGGCACGCGGGCGGTGGCCGGGCCCCGTTCCATCGTCTTCATCCCGCGCGATACCTGGATTTCAGCTACCAACACGGGCGCGCAACCCATTCACTTGTTCGATGTCTTCTCACGCCAAGGATTCGAGCGGTATCTGCGCGCCGTTAGCGTGAAACCGGGCCAGCCCGTAACTCCTCTTGGCGAGGACGATCTGCCACGGCTGCGTGCCCTCGGCCACACCACGTTCTGGGACACGTCAAAAGGTCAGTACCCACCGGGCGTGGCGCGTCCCTGAGGTCAGCGGACCGGACACAGTTTAGATAGACCCGGGCACTGAGAGAGGGGCTCTGGATCGGACGAGATCGCACTCGATGATCCTGTGAGGTGTGGATTGCGTGGGGTTGACGTGCTGAGTTTGAAACCTTTACTCGGGTTTTCGTGCCCCTAAGTTCAGTCGGCGGTAGTCGAGCAGAAAGGGCGGGTGGTCGCTGGCGGCCTGACGGGTCAGCTCGGCGAGAAATCGCTCGCGCAGAGCGCGGTCCGCAAGGCGCTCCAGGTGGTTGCGCAGGATTACGCTTTCGACGAACTGCTGAAATCTCCGCCCATCCGGAAACGTCGTGGGCGCTTCTTCGAGGCTAGTTTCGATTTCTTCGAAGCCGGCGCGGCCCAGGCGCGCGGCTGCGGTCTCGGCATCGGAAAATTCCCAGGGGAACGAGTATCCCGAGAAATGTTGTGCGTAGGGCTCGGTTGCGATGAGGGTTTGCACACGCCCCAGCAAACGGTCGAGATTCCTGTCGCCGCCACACTGGGCGCGCAGCCAGCCGCCGGGGCGAAGGGCACGATGCAGGCTGCGAAACAGGCGGTCGTGATCGAGTACCCAGTGAAACGACGCGGTGCTAAAGATGCCGTCGAATCTCTGTTCGAAGGGCAAGTCCGACAGGTCGCAACAGGCGAATTCGACGCGAGAACCGAAATCCGGCTGGAGATAGGCACGGGCGGCGTCGAGCATGTTTTGGGAGAGGTCGAGGCCCACTACCTGTCCGCGAGGCAAGGCTTCCAAAAGATCACGAGTGAGACGCCCGGTGCCGCAGCCGGCGTCCAGTACGGTTTCGTCGCCTCGCAAAGAAATGCGTGCCAGCACTTTCTTGCCCCAGCTGACTTGCGGGGCGGAGATCTGATGATAGAGCGCGGCATTCCATTCGCGGGAGTCGGGTTGCTCGGGCACGGGAACACCTCAGTCGTTGGTGGTTCGTCGTTGGTCGTTGGCAGAGCCATTGGCGCCTGGCATTTTGGCCAGCCCGGGTGGTTTCCTGCTCCCGGATAGAACTCGAGCAGATCGCGGAAAAAACTCGACCTTCGAAGCTGCAGCGCCTAAAGGCGTCGTTGATTGTGCGGCGGTTACGGCACGCCTGAAGGCGTGCCCGGATACAGAATCGAATCCCTTTCCAGGCCTGCTGGCGGCGCTGAAGGGCGAGTGCCAAATGCCGAGTGGCTGAAGGGCGTTCGCTTGCCAACGCCGGCTCTTAACCTGCCCTAAGCTGAGCGAAGGCGCCCGTCAGCCAAAGACCGATTTAGCGCTTCTTTTTTCCGGCGCGTTCGATGCGTTCGTCGATAGGCTTGCGTCCGGCGAAACCCTCTTCGGTCGAGTGCCAGTGGGTGATTTTTGCTTCTCCGAGCTTCCAGCACAGCAGGACGATTTCGCCTTCAACCTTACAGGGGAAATCGAGCAGTCCGATGTCGATGTCCTTGACCTGAACGCCGGTGGCGTGGATTTCGGCGATGGCGTCTTTGGCACGCTGGACGGCCCGTTCGCGCTCGGCCTTGCGGCGGGCGACTTCCACCACGTTGACGAGCGTGCCCCCGTTCAGGAAGACGCGATGGGCTACCTCCTGCAGTTCGGTGTCGACCTCCTCGATCAGCTTCTTGCTGTTGATGGCAGTGCGCAGCAGCGACTCCAGCGTGGGCAGGAGCATTTGGGCGTCTTGCAGGGTGAAACTCCGGGTAGCCATAGGAATACGTCCAGTCTAATTCATCGCCCGGTTTGTCGCTCGGTGACGGCGGGAACCAGGGGGAGTTACCCAGGGTCAGGCTTCAAGGTTTCAAGGCACCTGCCTGCCGAGCTTCGCTCGGCTCGATGGGCGGGAAGGCTTGTCGCTCCACCCGCCTGGCCCCCGTGTTCGTGCGATCGGATGCCGGAGTTCCGAGTCCTTCATGAGTCCAGAGAGGCGCTGGGGCCGGCGTGATGCCTTGCGCCATGTTCAAGACCGACAAATGCCCTTGGGTGCGCGCTCGGCCCGCATTGAACCGCACCCGGACTCGAGGTGTAGAATGGCCGGCATTTACTCGACCAGCAGCGGGGGAGCGCAGGGGCGCTACGCTCATCAGAATCTCCTCTGCGGGTCGTAACATCAAACTGGGACTGAAAGGTGCGCATCATGATCCTAGGCCTGAGTCTTCAGACATTCACCTTCGTGCATGTATTGCTGAGCCTGGTGGGGATTGGCTCGGGATTCATAGTCGTGTATGGACTGCTGACTGGGAAACGGCTGGACGGCTGGACGGCTCTCTTTCTCTTGAGCACGGTGGCGACCAGCGCGACCGGCTTCCTGTTCCCGGTCGAGCACCTTTTGCCATCCCATATCATCGGCATCATCTCGCTGGGTGTGCTGGCGGTTGCGATCCTGGCGCGCTACCTGTTTCACCTCGCGGGCGCATGGCGGCTCATCTACGTGATCGGCGCCGTGCTCGCCCTGTATTTCAATTGCTTCGTCGGGGTGGTGCAGGCCTTCCTCAAGGTTGCAGCGCTGAAAGCGTTGGCTCCGACGCAGAAGGAACCGCCCTTCCTGGTGGCCCAGCTGCTCGTTCTGGCGATCTTCGTGGGGCTGGGCATTGTCTCGGCCAAAAGGTTTCGCGGCGCGTCGATGCTCGCGGCCTGAACAGTCGGCTTTCAGGTTCGCGGGCCCATCCCATGGCTGGCCCCTCTCATGCCATGAGTTCTTGCGAGCGGTCGAGCGCCGGCGAGGTTTGACTCTCAGGGCCTGGCGCTTTATTTTTTCTTCCCTGGCCGCCTCAGTTCGGGGATGGACCGGCCCAGTTCCGAGTCCTCGATGAGTTGGGCGAGGCGTTTCAGGCGCGTTTCTTCCCGCTTTGCGCTGATCACGCGATAGGCCGCGGTCCTGCGATACCAAGACGGCTGGGACTGGAAGAAATTCCAGGCCTTCTTGTTGGCGCGAAACTGCTGCTCGTAGGCACGGCTTAATTTCGCGCTTTTCCTCTGTTCGTAGGCGTAGATTCCGGTTTTGTCTCCCTTGCGCGCCTCAAACGCGATCACTCCAGCGGGACACATCAGGCCCAGTTTCGTGAGTTCCGCCACGCGTTTGACGTTGACGGCGCTCCAGATGCTGGTCGGCTTGCGGGGCGTGAAGCGGATGCGATAGCTGATTTCATCGATGGAGTTGCGGACGCCGTCGATCCAACCGTAGCAGAGCGCCGCATCGACCGACTGGGGCCAGGTGATGCTGGGCTTGCCGGAATCCTTTTTGTAGAGGCCGACTGACAGTTCCTGCTCGCTGACGTGGTGCTGGTCGAGCCAGGCGCGAAAGTCCGCGGGGGTGGCAAAGAACCGAGTCTTCATGGGCGCTCGCGATGGTGCTTCGCCGGGCCCGCCATGCGGGCCAGGGCCTGCGTGTATTCCTGCATCGTTTCCCGAAGAGCGCGGTTGTGGACGAACCGGCCTTCGCGCCGGCATTCGATCAAGCCCGCTTCCGCCAGCACGCGCAGATGGTGGGAAATCGTGCCCGGAGTCAGGTCGTGCTTCTCGATGATTTCCCCACAGTACATGTCAGGATGCGCGGCGATGGCTTCGTAGATCTGCAGGCGGGTCGGGTCGGCCAGCGCTTTCGAGATTTTCGCAACTTCAGTCGTGT
>DASQPN010000074.1:0-18053 GCA_035643915.1 Terriglobales bacterium
GTGAAAGACGGTCACCACCGCCGCCACGCCATAAATCCATTCGAACCGGACTCCCAGGTACACGAGCATCCCAGCCAGCGAGTAGAGGACTGCCAATTTCGCCTGCGTCTGGAGTTGTTTTCCAACCTGCGGTCCCACGATCTCAACGTTGCGAACACCGAAATCCGACAGGAAGAATCCATCCTTGAGGGCCGCGACCGCGGCCGGATCCGCCGCGGCTTTCAGTTCATCCAAGGACTGCAGCACGCCACCCTTGGTCTTGTCCCGGTAATCCACGATGGACTGCGCAACCGCAGTGTAGCGGGCATCGGCATCCGTGCCCAAGTGCAACGGGTCCCTCTCCAATAGGTAATTCTTGATTGTCAAAGAGCTGGCGTTATTCAGATCCTGCTTGCCCGTGGGAGCGTTGGTTTCCAACGCGCCGATGATCTGCGCCTTACCTTTATCCAGGGCGGACTCGTTGGTCTCTTGCACGTCCAGGTCGACCAGAACTTCGTTGTTGGCCAGTGGACCGTAGCGCTGAATCTTGGCGTTGTGAAGACCGACCCGATCCAGCGCCGCCCGGATGGCATTGTCATCCGGAGCGTGCGCGAACTTTACGTAGACCAGCGTGCCCCCTCGGAAGTCTACGCCTAGCGGGATTCCATGCCAGAAAAGCATGGATAGTACACCCGCCACGCTGAACACCAGTGAAAAGGCGAGAAAATACCACTTTTTCCCGAGAAAATCTATGCTTGGATTGCGAAATAATTCCACTTGCCGAAAACCCCTTTTTTTTCAGGCCGCAAGGTTGCAAAGGTTCAAGGTTTGAAAACTCTCGAAATTCTGCTGCGGCCGGCCGCTTTCACCACCTTGAAACCTTGAAACCTTGCAGACTTTGAACCCTGGTTCGAAGTTGCTGCCACTACCCGATACTCAACGCTTCCCCGCGTTGCTTCGCGCCCAGCACGTAGTCGAAAATCACGCGGGACACAAACACCGCCGTGAACAGGTTGGCCAACAGACCGAAGGTCAGGGTAACCGCAAACCCGCGCACCGGTCCGGTGCCGAAGATGAACAAAATAAAAGCTGAAACAATGGTGGTCACGTGGGTATCGACGATCGTGATCCAGGCATGGCCGAAGCCCTGGTCCACCGCCGAGGGGGGCGCCTTTCCATTCCGCAACTCTTCCCGGATGCGCTCAAAGATCAGTACGTTCGAGTCCACGCCCATGCCGACCGTAAGAATCACACCGGCAATGCCCGGCAGCGTCAGCGTTGCTCCGCTGAATCCCAGGAAACCCAGCAGGATGATCAAGTTGAGGATCAACGCCACGTCCGCATTGATGCCGGCGCCGTGATAATAGACCAGCATGAAGATGAGCACGGCGAGCATGCCGATTACCGCGGCTCGCACCCCTGAATGAATGGAATCGGCGCCCAGCGAGGGACCCACGGTGCGCTCTTCGAGGTACTTAATCCCCGCCGGCAGCGCGCCTGAATTCAAGATCAGCGCCAGATCCTTCGCCTGCTGATCTGTGAACCGGCCCTCGATTACGCCCTGGTCGCCAATCTCGCTCTTGATGACGGCAACTTCCATCACCCGGTTGTCCAGCACAACCGCGAGGTAGTCCCCGACGTGAGCCCCAGTGAAAGCCGAGAAGCGGCGCCCGCCTTCCGCGGTCAAAATAAAACTGACTTCGGGGGAATTCGTTTGCGAGTTCCGCTGCACACGGGCTTCGCGCAGATCATGACCGGCCACTGCCGAAACCCGCGAAATAATATAGACCGCATCTCCCGCCTCGCCGCTGGCGCCGATGCTGCGCCCATGCATGAGGACGCTGTTATCGGGCAGAACTCCGTTGGTGGCCGCGAGCGCAGCCTGCTCGTCCTTGTAGGTCGCACCGCCATTCATTGCCTGCCGGATTTCCAGCATCGCGGTCGACTGCATGATCTCTTTCACGCGCGCCGGATCGTCCACGCCGGGCAGCTGCACCAGGATCTGGTACTGTCCCAGTCCGTGTTCCTGGATGACGGGCTCGCTCACGCCCAGCTTGTCCACGCGGTTGCGGATGGTCTCGATCGCCTGCGCCACGGCCCGGTTCTTCAGATCAGCCAGCGCCTGCGCTTTCATAGTGAGAACCCAGGAATTCTCCGCGCCGGAGGTAGCATCGTATTCCGGCAGGCGGTCGCTCACCATCGAGCGAAAATCCGAGCTAGCCTCGGGCGGTACGCCCTTGACCACGATCTTGTCTGGACTGCTGACCGGATCCGGCTTGGTGACGTCCGCGTAGGCAATCTTGCGATTGCGCATCTCATCTTTCAGACGCTCAATGGCGCGGTCGGAATCCGCGTTGACCGCGTCGTTGACCTGCACCTGCAAAATGAGGTGCGTCCCACCCTTGAGGTCGAGACCCAGATGGATGCGGTCGGTCATGGACGCGAGCAATCCCTGGGCCGACCAGCTCTTCGGAACCCCGAAGATCCCGAACAGAAACACCAACATCGTGACGATGATGAGGATGACTTTCCAGCGTAGATTCTTGTTCATGACGGATGAAGAAAATGCAACCCTGTGAAACGTTTCTGATTCAATTCCTTCGCGCTCATCGCGAGGTCTTTGCGCCCTGCCCCTAAAAGCTTTTCCCTCGATACTCGGTGCTACTTGCTCGAAGTGGTCTCTTCCGCGGTGGTAACCGTGACAATCGACCCCCGACTGACTTCCAGCTTCAGGTTGTCCGGCGGCACCCGCAAGGTGATGGAATCGTCCTTGATCGAGAAAATCGTGCCCTTCAACCCCCCGCTGGTCACGACCTTGTCCCCGGTCTTTAATTCAGCCAGCATGTGCTGCCACTTCTTCTGGCGACGCTGCTGCGGCATGATCAGGAGAAAGTAGAAGACCGCGAAGATCAGGATAACCGGCGCAAAGAGAGGCAGACTCGATCCACCGCCCAGCTGAACCGCGAAGAGATATGAAGTGCTCATGAAGACCTGACGCACGAAACCGCTGATTCATGCCGCTGCCGGCGCACGCCTCAAACCCTCTGTTGTCACCGCGGGAATACTCGTGTGCTTCGGCCGGATATCCCTTCAATCTAAGGCTTGAACCAGACGGGGGATCGGGCGCCTACGGTTTCGGTTGAGACGAGACACCAGAAAGAAAACCAGTCCCCTCCCCAAGTGGAATAGAATGCCGCACCCTCCGCATAGTGTCAAGGTAGAAACTAAGGTTGTGGACGGTGTTCAGGACCTGCGCCAGAACTTCGTTCGACGCGTACAAGTGCCGCAAATAGGCCCGGGAATAGCGCCGGCACACCCGGCAACCACAGGCCGGATCGAGCGCCCCCCGGTCGTTTCGATACCGCGCCTGCTTGATCGAGATCCTCCCCTCCGAGGTGAAAAGCAGCCCGTGCCGGGCCGCCCGCGTGGGCAACACGCAATCCATCATGTCAACCCCGAGGGCCGCGTAGGCGGCGATTTCCTCCGGTGTTCCCACCCCCATCAGATACCGCGGCTTGTCGGCAGGCAAATGCTGGAGGGTCGACTCCACTACCTCCTGAGTAAGATCGCGAGGCTCCCCCACACTCAAGCCGCCCATGGCGTAGCCCGGAAACCCGATCTCGATGGTCCGCTCCGCCGATTCTTTCCGCAGTTCGAGATCCGTCCCACCCTGGACAATGCCGAACAATGCCTGCGTGGCGTCCGGGTCCATGGCTCCTGAATGGTCATCGACGTCACTGCGTCCCCCATGGTCGTTCCGAGGAGCGAAGCGACCAGAAGCCGGCTGTTCCCGGCCACCCGCCACTGGCCACTGGCCACCGCCCCAGGGCACTTCGTGCGCATGCTCCTCAAAGTACCGCTTGCTCCTTTCCGCCCAGCGCAGAGTCAATTCCATCGAGGTGCGCATCCGTTCCCGGCCCGCCGGAAACTCCGTGCATTCATCGAACGCCATGATGATGTCCGCACCCAACCCGATCTGCGCCTCCATCGCGCTCTCCGGACTGAAGAGATGCGATGACCCATCCAGGTGCGACCGGAACCTGACGCCTTCCTCGCTCACCTTGCGCAGTTCGGTGAGACTGAAAACCTGGAACCCGCCTGAGTCGGTCAGGATCGCCCGGTCCCATGACATGAAGCCATGCAGACCGCCCATCCTCCGCACCGTGTCCACCCCGGGGCGCAAATACAGGTGGTAGGTGTTCCCCAACAGAATCTGTACGCCGAGATCTTCCAGTAGATCCTGCGGCACGCCCTTCACGGAAGCCAGTGTCCCCACCGGCATGAAGACGGGAGTCTCAACCACCGCATGGGGTGTGATCAGCCGGCCAACACGGCCCACACCGTTGCTGGCCTCAATCTGGAATTGGATCGACACTGGGTGGATTGTAAAAGAAAGTCAGGAGGCGAGCCTTCCTGGTGCTTCGTGTCCTCAGGCGCGATCTTGCCTTTAAAGGACGCCTGGCGGACGCCACCTAACCGTCAATCGCAATGATTTCTCCCCGAACTGAACCGCCCTCGACCACGAGCCTCCCCACAGTCACCGGCAGCTGGAAGCGCCGCGGCCCCGCGCTTCCCGGATTGAAGTAGAGCACGCCCTCCGTCACTTTCTGGGAAGGCACGTGACTGTGCCCGTACACCACGACCCCGAAGCCAGCCGCCTCGGGTTTCAGACCGAGTTCCGCGAGAATGTGCAGCACATAGATCGACACACCCCCGATCTCGACCATCTGGTTCTGCGGGATCCCGCGCGCCCAGACCTCGCGGTCCACATTCCCGCGCACTGCGGTGACCGGTGCGATGCTCTCCAGCTTCTCGAGGATCGCAAGCGCCCCGATGTCCCCGGCGTGCAGAATGTGCTCGCACCCGCGCAATGCCTCGACCGCTTCCGGCCGCAGCAGGCCATGAGTATCGGAAATGACGCCAACGATTGTCATCAGGCACTCGAAGCCTAGGCTCAGGTCTCAGGTCTTGGGCGGTTACTCGCAGCTCGTCGCTCACGGCTGTCTACAACAACATCCGATTCATGTCCGCCTACGGAAACCCGGCCCCAAGTGCCGTGGAGGTGCCGGAGGCTCGGTTTAACTCCTCCGCCATCCGCGCCACCGGCCCCAGGGGTGCTCGCATCGGCGCCAACCCCGTACGCACCCGCGCGACGCCTAGCCTCTCCAGCTCTGGCACGATCGGCGAGCCCGGCCCTCCGAGAATGTTCACCGGACAGCGAACGTCCCGCACCCTCGGAAACCATCGTCTCCCCGTCCCGCAGTCCCGGCACAAACACGCAGTCAGCCCCCCTCGCGAAACGCCCGACAGCGCCGAACCCCTTCGTCATGGCTTTGCTCGGGAAGCCCGATTCTCTAACGGCAGCGCTCGCCATGGCGTTTGACCTCGGCTCTTCAGCGCTCATTATCTCAACTCCACACGCAGCAGTAAGTCCTTCAAGACGCGACGTTCGGTACTGGCGACTCGGCCCGGTTCCGCATGCTCGCGGCGAACTTCGACACGCTCACCACCGCCCGCCCCACAGTCCCGCGGCCGATCTCCCGCGCACCGTCGCTCGCCCAGACGCGCACCGTGTAGAAACGACCGTCGAAAGCCACCACCGCCGCCTCCACATGGATCCGAGCTCCGATCCCGCTCGCCGCCCGATGCTCAACATGGATCGAAGTCCCCACCGTGATCTCATCGCCCTCGCAGTAGGGTTGCAAGGCGTGAAACGCCGCTGTCTCCATCAGCCGAATCATGTCAGGCGTGGAATATACCGGCGGCAACGACGCATGATGCGCGGTCAACGTGTGTTTGAACTCGACGGTCTCCGCAGCTTCCCCACGAGCTCCCATCGGAATTTCTTTCGCCATCCCCTTGCTCCGTTGCGAAACCAGAAATAAACGCCGATTCTAGTCGAACGACTCAAGGGTCTGCGGAGGATCTCGTCTTCACTTTCCTCGCCTTTCACCCATCATCTCTCCGGGCACTTTGCAAAACCTCAGCGCCCGCTGCGGTCCAAGGCTTTTGTTCCCCAAAGGAAAAGCCACCGATCCGGACGGATCAGTGGCTCTCGAATTCTTGCCAAGAGTTTTCTTAGTGATCTCTCTGGCTCAGTGGCTCACTCTTATGCCGCTTTGGCAATGCGCCGGCCCTCAATCCCATCCAGCGCCGTCCACAACGCCTTTGCCGCCACCTCCGCCGCCGCCAAGGCCTGGTCGACCGCCTCCGGATTCGCCTCGACGCGCTGGGCCAGTTGCTCTCTCCAGACGTTCGAATGATAGAGATCGGCCGTCGTATGCAGCCTGAAGTAGCTGGTCGTGCGCTCGTCGGCGCCATACAGCTCGTGCAGTCCGCGATCTTTTTCTTGCGCCACCCGCGGCACCTGCGACTCGTACGCGTAGAACGCCGCCAGGGCCTCCTCCACAGTGCCGGTCGTGGCCACTCCCGTGAAGTGCTCCCGCAGACGGTTAACCTCAGGCACGGCCTTGTGTCCGAAGCTGGTCCGGCTGGCGCCCATGCCTTCGGCAAAGTCGAGCCACAGTTCCGAATGCGCACGTCCCTCTGCGCCCGAGGAATCTTCTCCACCCTGCTCGTCGATCATATTCGCGAGCACCGCGCGTCGCAGTTCGCCTTCGTTCAGCCGGAGGGCAAACGCCGCCAGGTAGGTCGGAAACGCCTGCACGTGCTGATAGTAGTCGAGTGCGTATTCGCGCAGGTCGGCGCGCGTCAGTTCTCCCGCGCTCCACGCTTTGTAAAAGGGATGGCAAAGAAGGTCGTACTTCGCAATGCGTGCGTCAAGTTCCTGAATGAATTGATGGCTGGTCATGAAGTCCTCTCCTGGGGAGCAGCCTACTATAAAAGCGTTGGGACTTCCGTGACAAGCGGGGGCCTGTCGAAAACTGAGCACCTTCCTCGCATCTCCATGATAGGGGGGAACTTCAAGGGTCGGTGTCGGTTGTTCACTCGGCGGGTTTCTGCGATGCACTGGACCGGGCGGAGGCGGTGTCGCCCGTGAACGAGTCGAACGCCGCGCGGGCCGAGCCGCTTCAGTTGCTAAAATGACTGATACTGATGATAAGGAAGCCCACCCCGGATCTCTCCGGAGTTCGCTGACAGCCCAATGCAGTACACCGAACAATTTGACGTCGTGGTGGTCGGCGCCGGCCACGCCGGATGCGAAGGCGCGATGGCGGCCGCACGTATGGGCCTGAAGACTGCCCTCTACACGCTGAACGTCGACCTGATCGCGCAAATGTCTTGCAACCCCGCTGTGGGCGGAATCGCCAAGGGACACTTGGTCCGCGAAGTCGACGCCCTGGGCGGCATCATGGGCGAAGTCACGGACGCTGTCGGCATCCAGTTCCGCCTGCTCAACACCTCGCGCGGCCCCGCCGTCTGGTCCCCTCGCGCCCAGTGCGACAAGCAGGCCTACCGCTTGAAAATGCGCGAAGTCCTCGAGTCGCAACCCAATCTGAAGATCAAACAGGCGGAAGTCGCGGATCTAATTCTGGAGGAGTCGTCAGTCTCGAATCCCCAGTCGTCGAGATCTTCCTCTCCTTGTCATTGTCATTCCGAGGAGCGAAGCGAGCAGGAGTCTGCGTTTGCCAACGACCGACGACCAACGACCAACGACCCAACGGATGACCGAGAACCGAGCACCGAGAACTGCCGTCGGGTTCTCGGAATCCGCCTCCGCGACGGCCGCACCGTCCGCGCCCAGGCCGTCATCATCACCACCGGCACGTTCCTGAACGGCCTGATCCACTGCGGCGAGCAGCAATATCCCGCCGGGCGCTCAGGCGAACCCGCTGCGGTTCTGCTGGGCGAAGCTCTGAAGAAGCTCGGCCTGCGCGGCTGTCGCCTCAAGACCGGCACGCCTCCACGCCTCGATGGTCGCACCATCGACTGGGCGCGCTTCCAGGTTCAGCCCGGCGACGCCGACCCTACCCCCTTCAGCTTCCGCACGAAGCGAGTCGCGCACCATGACCAGCAAGTGCCCTGCTACATCGCCTTCACGACGGAGGAGACGCACCGGATTATCCGGGAAAACGTCCACCGCTCCCCGATGTACAGCGGCCAGATTCAATCGATCGGGCCACGATATTGTCCTTCCATCGAAGACAAAATCGTTAAGTTCCCCGACAAGCTCCAGCACCAGCTTTTCCTCGAGCCCGAAGGCCTGAACACGCACGAGATCTACGTGAACGGCCTGAGCACGTCCCTGCCGATCGACGTGCAGCTGGCCATCCTAAAGTCGATCCCGGGACTCGAGACCTCTGAGATGCTTCGCCCCGGCTACGCCATCGAATACGACTCCATCGATCCCACCGAACTCGAGCGCACGCTGGAGACAAAAAAGATCGCGAGCCTCTTCCTCGCCGGACAAATCAACGGCACCAGCGGCTACGAAGAAGCCGCCTGCCAGGGCCTGATGGCCGGCATCAACGCCGCGCTCCAGGTGAGGGGTGAGCCGCCGTTGATCCTCGACCGTACCGAGGCCTACACCGCGATCCTGATCGACGATCTGATCTCCAAGGGCACCAACGAACCGTATCGAATGTTTACCTCGCGCGCCGAATTCCGCCTGCAGTTGCGCATCGACAACGCCGACCGCCGCCTCAGTCCGCACGGCCGCCGGGTCGGCCTCATCAGCGATGCCGCTTGGACCGACCATCTCGCGAAGCAAGATCGGCTTGCCCGCATAAAGCAGTTGCTCGAGGTGACCAAACTGAGCCCCGCGATGTTAGCCAAGTTGGGAGGTACCACGGACCACGTGGGGACGGCCGCCCTCGGCCGTCCCGGCGAGCCAAGATCCGCAGAAGCCAAAGACGATTCCTCGGCCTTGGGCCAATCCCTAGCCCAGTTGCTAAAGCGCCCGGAGATCTCCATCGAGCATCTGGCCGGAATTCTGCGAGATGCAGCACCAGAATTTTTCCAGCGCGGCAACTCCCCCAACTCCCCAGGAATTGGCTTGTCCTCAGAAGTTAGAAACGAACTCAAGTCGGTCGAAACTGAAATCAAGTACGCCGGCTACCTGCACCAGCAGCAGCGCTCGATCGATCGCCTGAAGAAGGCCGAGCAGCGCGCCATTCCCGAATGGTTCGACTACCGCTCCGTCAGCGGCCTCTCCCGCGAAATGCAGGAGAAGCTCCTGAACATCCGTCCGCGCACCTTGGGCCACGCCTCCCGAATTCCCGGTGTAACCCCCGCCGCCGTCTCGCTGGTCAACGTCTACATCGAAATTCAGGGCAGGCGCCGCGCGCAGGCCGCCGCCCTCTAAAAATCAAAAACCCCGCGCCCAGGCGCGGGGCGGTCCAAGGGAAGACTCCTCACTTGCGCGCGCGAATCTTCCGCAACTCCTGCAGCAGCGCCGCAATATCCGGCAACTGATCGATCGGATACACCTTCGCAAACCGAATCACGCCCTCTTGGTCGACGATGAACGCCGCCCGCTCGCTGATCCCCGGCACCGGCGGCGCCTCCCGCAGGATGTCGAATTTCCGGGTCACTTCTCCGTGCGGATAAAAATCGGCGCACAGCGGAAACCCCATCATGCCGATCTCCTTCCGCTGCCAGGCCAGGTGACTCGCAATCGAATCGACGCTGATATCCAACAGCTGGCCATCGGCGGCCGTGAACTTGTCCTGCATGGAATCGAGGAGCGGCAATTGCGACTCGCAGGTCGGCGTCCAGTCCAGCGGATGGAAGGTCACCACCACATGTTTCTTTCCCCGATAGTCGCCGAGTCGAAACCTGAAGCGCCGCTCACCCTCGACCGCGGGCAATTCAAAATCCGGTGCCCGGTCTCCTGCCTTCAATGCCACAAACCGCCCCTTCCCCTCGCTGAATTCGCACACCCATTCTACTGCGCCGCTGGGTCCTGCCTCCGCCCGATTGCCAGCAACCGGGCTCTCCCACCCGCGCGGGGCCCGGGATTCCGGGCATACTCCCGCAATTAACATTCCCGTAACATTTCCACCCCGCCTCGACCGCCAATATCTTGCGCATGCCGCTACCGTCCCAGGAGCCTCTGGTCCGGTTCCAGGACGCCATCCGCGCCAAGCAAGCCCGCAGGCTGGTCATGGACTGCACCGGCGTTCCCTAGATCGACTCCGCCGGGATCGGCGCTTGGGTCTGTGCCTACTTCACCCACCACAAGGACGGTCGCTCGCTCGCCCTGGTCGGCGTCAGCGACCGGATTCACGCTGCCTGGCTAGTGACCAGGGTTGAGCGGTTTTTTCGCTTCTTCCACACCCTAGCCGACGCCGAGCACCCCCAGCCGAGGGCGGCACAACGGATCCCGCGGGTGCCCTGTCCAGCCACCCGGTCACGGAATAAGCAGGAGGGATGAAGGATCGGCCTTCGCTTGCATCAGGGCGATCCTCGGCGTTCGCGCTCCAGGCCTAACAGTTGCATTCGCCCGCGCCACTTGAGATAGCCTTTTTTCCACGCCCGCCCCATCCGCAGAAGGGGGTTCTTCGTGCCCAGAAACTGGCGTGGTCGTCGCTCGAATCTTTCCATGTGCTGGAGGTAGCTACCAGGACGGCGGATCAGTCTCCTGTCCGCTTGCGTGGCAAGCAGGTCCAGCATCCTGTCAACGTCCCACCTTCCTGTGAGCAATGGACGGAACCGCAGCACCAGTTCCGCGGCGCAGTCCGGCAGATCAAAAATTGCAAAGATGACCGCCAGGTGCAGGATTTTTTCTGCCGTCAGGGGTTTCGCAAAGTCGTCATAGAGGCTGCTCCCCAGGTCGCGCGCGTACATCGCATCCCCCTGGTGCACTCTGCCCATTTCCGTTGCCCCGGGCGCCCGTCCGCTGAACCGGCCGGGCAGAGCAGCGGTGGAATACCGGCGAATCGTCAGGTTGAACAATTCGAAGCCGTGCGCCTTTAAGAAGCGATCTACGTTGTGGAAAGCGCCATCCGTTTCGTCGTGCGACCCCCAAAAACGCACTTCAATGCAGACACCCAGAACTCCCAGGTCCGTTAACGCCTGATCAAACGAGTGGAGAATCTCGAAATCCTTGCCGTCGACGTCGATTTTCAGAAAGTCGAGGCTGGTGATGCCGCTGCTGTTGAGATACTCCGGAACGATGACGGGCGACTCCGGATCCGCCAGCCGGGTGCCAGACCACAAATTGGCGGATCGCTTTTCCTTGTCCGTGACCTGCTTGTTTTTCGGGTAGGCGAGTTCCATGTATCGCAGCGTGCTCAAGCGAGGCCACGGATTGCGGTCCTGATCCGGCTTACCTGCTTTTTTGATCGCGAAGGGATGATTCGGAGCGATGCCCGCGAACGCATTCAAGTACGTGACGCCCGGATTCCTCTCTTTAGCCCTGAGCCTTTCAATCTCCCCGACATCGGGATCAATCCCAATCGCGCGAAATCCACGCCCCAGGCGCCGCCACTGCCGGTCAATGCCGCCCGAGCAGCCCACGTCCACCAGTTGAAATGCGCCCGGCTGGGCCATTTCCGCTACGTAGTCGAGCAGCGGGCAGGAGTTGACCAGTCCATCCACAGTTAGCCGTTCCTCAGCAGCATCCGCAAGCTTTTCCTCGGATTGCTTCCCGCGCTTCCCAGACTATGAGCGGCGTAACCAGCAGAGCCGCGGCCGGATCAGCCCAGGCTGTGTGCCAGATCGCGTGCGCCGCCAGCCCCGCCAACCCAATCAAGGAGAGGTATGCGCACAACGCCGATTCAGCCGCATCCGCGCGCAGCGCTGCGCTTCCCGTGGCTGCGGACAGTCGCCGCTTCTCCCCGGCCAGCCAGGGCATGATGATCGCGGCAGCCGCCAGAATCGCGATTCCCAGGTAGCTCGGGCGGGCTTCGGCGTATCCCAGCAGTGCGATCGCGGAAGCAATCACCACGTAGGCCGCCAGCAGGTAGAGCAACGCGCCCGCGATGCGCGCGGCACGGCGCTCGTCGGCTTCTCCCCCCGTCCGAAATCGCCACAGGACGACGACCGCCGAGAACAGTTCAATCGCGCTGTCCCCGCCGAACGCCAGCAAAGCAGGGCTGCGCGCCTGCCACGCGGCAGACAGCGCCACGCCAGCCTCTACACTCATCCACAGAATGGTGATGATCTGGATTCGATGAATCCAGCGGAGAGTGCTCGCGGGTAAGACTTGTAGATTCGAGGCCATCGACCACTCACCGGAGACTAAGAGCAATTTGAAGTGAGCGAGTACTAACGTACAAACAGAGAGACAACGTATCACATCCAACCGCGGGCACCCGACCCTGCCTTTCCGCCCGATCCTCGCGGTCTTCGAAAAGCCAAGGCGCGCACTGAACGTACCGGTCGGTCCCCTACCCTCTCTCAAACGCGTGTTTCTTTTCCAACTCCGCCAAGGCCGTCTGCGCCGCCGATTCAAACTCCTCCGCCCGCTCCATCAGCGCAGGCTGCGCCCTAGCGTAACGCCCTTCCAGCTTGATCAGCCCTGGCCCCGCCAACTGGTTCGCCAGCTCAGCCAGCTGATCGGTGGACGTTTGCAGATACTGCGCTTCGGCCGCATCGCCCAGCCAGACATCTCCGCCCACCAGCTTGCTCTGCCAGTAAATCTTGCGCTCGAGAAATGTCACGATCGTCTCCTCCGTCGCCTTCCCGAACACCCACTGGTTCCGCTTGAAGTCGTAATGGCGGCTGGAAAAATTCAATGGCACCAGCTTCCCTGACTTCACGAACTCCAGCTGCCGGTTATCAACTTCCCGCCGTAAAGCATTGATCACCGGCCCGAGCGCGTCCCTCGGTTCAAGCGACGGCATCAGCTCGCGCACCGTCGTCGACATATTCACCGCCACCGACGCGTGCAATCCATCCGATCCTGCCAGCCGAATGTCGCCATGCAGCACCCAGAAATCGGCGCCCGAAGTCGACTTGTGAAACGGCCATTCAATCTGAAAGGTGAGCGGCAACCCCGTCAGGGTTACATAGACAGTTTGGGTGAGATTCGATTCGTTGCCCTGCTGTTCGCCAGTCATATCTGGTCGCGCGACCTCCGCTAAAGCCAAAGCCAGATATTTTACTGCTTTCGAATTCACAGTTGGCGCCGGGGATGCGGAATCCGACGAGGCGAGCGGAGAACTCTCATCTATGCCGCCTTTGTCCCACTTAGCTATGTTTTTTCCCCAAGCAATCGTCAATTAACCTTCAATCCGGGGATAGAAAGCGCAGCGCCGTTCCACGCATGAATGACGCTGATACGTAACCACAAAGGTTCGCCCAACCGCCCGAGCGCACATGGATCAGTCGGCCTCACTACGGATCTGAACTTGCAACTCAAGATAGCCCCCCCTTGTAAACACAATTTTACGCACTTCCTCCCGACCACGCCCCTTACGTCGGTGATCCACGGCTGGTGACTAAACGCTCATTACTCTCAGGGGTCTCAGCGAAAGCCGCTGAACATGACGACGTCACTGTCGTTCAGGCGGCCGCGCGTGATGGCGATCTTCCTGCCATCGCCGGACCAGGCGTAGGCGACGAGGTTGGAGGACTCGGCATCCACCTGCGTTAACGGAATGGGCGCGCCTCCGGCCAAGGGCTGTAAGCTGTATATAGAGGTCGCCCGCGTTTCCGGCGAGAGGCCGGGAGTCAAACAGGTCAAGCTGAGGACAAATCTCGAGGCATCGATCCCTCGGCCGGGCAAATGCAGAGAGAGCCGTCTCCGCGTCTCCGTGATGAAACAAAACACGGCTGCCCAGAGTTCAGTAGAACTCGACGGAACCAAACCCCAACCCCTGCAGCAGGCTTGTCAACGTCGTCCGCGCATTCTGCTGCGCCGTCTTCAGGATGCCATCGACCACCGCCGCCTGCAGAAGTTGCCGCTCGGCTTCCTGCCGCACCTGGCTCTCGAGATTCGGATCCACCGGCACCAGCAGCCCGGTTTGCCGCGAATACACCCGCGTGCGCGCGCTGTCGATCCGCGTCGAGAACACTTGCGCGTATGGCAGATGCAGCCGCACCTGCCGTCCGTTGACCGATACATCGCCGCTGTTCAACCCACTGAAGTCGACCCCGGCGACCACCTCACCGTGCACCAGCATGAGCAGCCGATCCCCAGCCAGGAAGTCCGGCAGAATCACATTCTCTTTTTCGCCGCTCACGACCTTGTCCACCGTGTAGACCACCGTCTCGAGCCGCTGCAGTTGTTGAATCTTGTTGACGACGGTCGGCTGGCTGACGTCCACCCGCGTGCTCCGCCCCAGGAGCACGCCGAACAGCCGGCCCCAAAGCGACGAATCTGCCTGCCGCGAAAGCAGCGCCAGGGCCGCCGCCCCCAGCAAGATTCCCACAAGCAAAGCCGGAACCCATCTGTTGCCGCCGCGGGCGGGATATTTTTCGGGCCCTTGTGGAGACAGTGTCGTGTTCATCGCAGCATCTGACCCATTCCTTGTCGTCCGAAGACCGCAACATAGCACAGGGACGCGCCCACCGGAGGAAGCAATCCCATGTCGTTTGGGTCCGATCTAAGTTCCCGGGTTGCCAGCAACCAGGGGCCTGACTCTCGCGGCTTAGCCGACTTGAGCATGTCAGCTATCCTTCCCCTTCAGGTCTAGAAGGACCAAAGACTGTGCGCGCTATGACAATCCTTAAAGCTGCCTCGCTGCTCGCCTTGCTCATTCGACCGGTACCATTTTCGGCACAAACCGAAGCCTTGAAAGCCGGTGGTCTCAAAAATAGACCAAACAAGGCAGACCCGCTCGGTTGCTGCCGCCCTCAATGGATCAGTGCTGGTAGCCCGCCAGGGCCAGATTCTGTACGAGCGTGGATTTGGATTTGCTAACCGGGGGTGGAACGTCCCGAACCATGTGCAAAGCAGAGTTTGAAGTCGGGTCGTTGACGAAGCAATTCACCGCACTTCTCATCTGGCAGTTCGTTTCTGCAAGCCGCAGCAAGCCGGGGGAGAACCACGGTCGAGGAATTTGCTCACCCAATCTGGCAGCGGTGATTTGCGCTTTGGACCCGGAACCCGGTTCGAGTACAGCAACTTGGGCGATTTTCTGCTGAACGCGATTCTCGAGCAGATTTCCGGCGCGACTTACGAGCAGCTCATGAAAGGCCGCATCTTCACACCCCTCGGGATGAACGATTCTGGGTTTGCACCCCGGAGGCTGTGATTTCTCATGGCGCCGCTGGCCAGGAGCGCTCGGCTGCAGGTTCATCTGTGGCAATGCAAAGATGGCGCATGGAAAATTACGCGAGTGATTAGTTACGACCACCATGCTGCGGCGAAGTAAGGCGAATCGCTCATCGCGTAGCATGGGGCCGGCTCGTGCATGGTCGACATTCGCCTTTAGGCCACTCAGATAGGCAGCGGATCAGGTCGGCCAAATTGACGACCGAACGGGAACTCACAGGTTCAGAGTGCCCAACCGCAACCCACTCTGCGATTAGGCGCGTTGTAAAGTCGCCCCTAACACTTTGAAACCTTGAAAGCTATGAAACCCTGAAACCCGCCGTGTCCCCCGGCGCCAGAATTTGTCAGGCTCCAGCCATCCCCCGCCGACAGGATTTGTCCACCGCGCCAGTTGCTGTCCCCCCAAAGGCCGCCCAGTCCATCCGCAGACCCATCCAACGCACCTTTAAATAAAAGAAAAACTAAGGCTTATCCGGAGGTAACTGGAAGTCAGCTCCACCTCCGCACGGATGGCACGTTACCTGCGAATACCCGTCGTAACGCGGTAGAAACACCGCAACAAGCCATACCGGGGAGAGGAAAAAACAGATGTGGATCGATATTACACGCGGCCTGACCGTACTCGAAGGCGCCTGGAGCAATACTTCCGCAGCCGATAGCGCGGGACCCGAGCCTCGGATCCGGCCCGACGCCTCCGACGACTATCTCGAACAGGCGCAAACCTACTTCAACCTGGGCCGCCCGCAGAGCGCAGCGATTCTAGCTGGCGACGTCCTCCGGGAAACCCTCCGGAAACTTTGCCGGCGCAACCGCGTACCTCTGGTCAGCCGGCTCACGGTCAACGACATGAATTCCGAACTCGCCAAGAGGGGCGTCTACAACGTTGCGGTCGCACAGCGCCTCAGCCACCTGACCAACATTTGGAACAAAGCCAACTGCGGCCAGTGGTCCGATTTCTCGAAGACCGACGTCCAATTGATGCTCGGAGAAGTTCGCGCCTTCGTAACCGACTACGCGACGAACCAGGCCATCCAGTAATCAGCCAATCAGCCAATCAGCAAAGACTTCTTTTCCTCCCCAGAAGTCATTCCATCCCCCCAAAACTACCGGTTCGATCGAGCCCGGGCTCTGAAATCGTTTCCGCATTTCTCTTGTCATTCCGACGCCAAGCGCAGCGGAGGCGGAGGAATCTGCGCGGTTTCCCTGCAAGGAGTCACCGCTCGAGGCTAACCCCTGAGACCCGCCGCCTGTCCTTTGCTACCATCACAATGTGTTCCGCGCCCGCTTCAAAAATGAAATCGTAGCCGAATTCCTCCCGCCAACGCGTGTCGGCAAAAAGCATAAAGCCATCATCCTCTGCGACGGCATGCCCTCCATTCCGCGCAAGCAACCGCTAGCGACCTTCCTCTCCCAAAAAGGATACTGGGTGTTCTACCCCCGCTACCGAGGAGCCTGGGAAAGCGATGGCGTATTCCTGGCCAACTCTCCCCACCAAGACATTCTGGACGTCATTCATGAACTACCCAAGGGCGTGAAGGACTCCGCTTTCGGCCGCAGATTCTCGCCCTCCCCCGACGAGATTTTCGTCATCGGCGGAAGTTTCGGCGGGCCCGCGGCCCTGCTGTGCTCCCTCGATCCGCGAGTGAAGAAGGTGATCGCAAACTGTCCCGTAGTGGACTGGTCGATTCTGTCCCAAAGCGAAAAGGCCGAGACCTCGAACCCGAGCTATGCCGCCTATATCCGAGATGCGTTTGGCAACGGCTATCGACTCTCAGACAGAAACTGGAAGAAGCTACATACCGGCAAGTTCTACAATCCGAGCTATCACGTGCGCGAAATGATCCCCTCGAAGATCATGATGTTTCACGCCAAAGACGATCCCTATATCCCCTGGCGTTCCGTCGACCGATTTGCCAAGTCGACCGGAGCACAACTCAAACTCCTGTCGCGCGGCGGACACGTCCGGACCGAATTCATCGTTCAAAAATATTGGCCGCAAATCAAGAAATTCTTCGAGGCCGGGAGCGAGGGCTCGAGCCCCCGAGGTCCGCAGTTTCCTGATTTCTGAAGCCTGGCAAACGAAACGATCTGGGAATGAGAGAATATCCGGAACAATCTTCGCGCCTCACATCCGGCGCGGAATCAAGCGAAGCAGCCTTCATGCCCAATTCCGTCGTTCCTCTCGTCATCGCCGCGACTCTCGCCCTTCCGTTGGCGCCTGCCCAACAACCGCCCGTCCCATCCATCGATCCGCCCAGCGGAGAGCGACTCCTGCTGCGCCTTGAGGCCGAGGGAGTCCAGATCTATTCCTGCGCCTCCGACAACGGTGCCCCCGCGTGGAGGTTCCAGGGACCGGAGGCCAAACTCACCAGCGCGAAGGGAAGCCCCGCAGGCAGCCATTTCGCCGGACCCACCTGGAAGCTGCTCGACGGCAGCGAGGTAAAGGGCAGCCCCGTGGCCTCGAAGCCTGCGCCCGAGCCTGACGCCGTGCCTTGGTTGCTGCTGAAAGTCGCGAGCGAGACCGGAGACGGTAAGCTCCGCGGCACCGACTACATCACCCGCACCAACACGAAGGGTGGAGTCGCTCCCCCGTCCGGCTGCGACCCTTCCCATCAAGGCGCCCAGGCCCGCATCCCTTATTCGGCTTCTTATAGTTTCTATGGCAAGTGAGAACCTCAGGTGTCAGGTCTTGGCTCTCAGGCTTCAGGTATCTCAGGTCTTAGGTGGCCGCCACCACAAACGGAGTCCCGAACGCCTGCCCTGAGCGAAGTCGAAGGGAGTACAGCCACTACCCCCCGCGACCGCCAAGAAGTCGCACAGCGACGCCAGCCACTGGCCGCGGACCTAAGTCCGGGATTGATGTGCTGGAGGATTCCGGGCTCCTTTAGACACGCCCACTCACGGCCGGCCAGTTCGCAAGCTGCGCCACCTTTGGCGGTTGGCGATCCTT
>DASQPN010000075.1:0-2486 GCA_035643915.1 Terriglobales bacterium
CTCCAAGGGGTTTTATGTGGGGTACGACGTCGACAGCATCTTCGGATCGGTCCGCACCGGCGCTGGCGCCTCCGATCACCTGGGAGAACTTCAGGCCTGGGACCTCAACACCGGCAAGCGAGTTTGGCAGCACAATTTCAAGACGATCCTCTGGTCGCCCCTTCTGGTCACGGGCGGAGACATCCTCTTCGCCGGCGGGACTCCTGATCGCTTGTTCAGAGCCTTTAACGCCCGCACTGGTGACCAATTGTGGAGCTTCCCGCTTCCATCCGGCGCAATCGGTGTTCCCACGTCGTTTGCGGTCGACGGCGAGCAGTATGTCGCCGTCACGACGGGCTGGGACCTCGACGCCCGAGGACTTCAAAACGGCATCGACGAGGCCCAAGGGAACAAAATGGTTGTTCCCGAGGGCGGCACTCTGCTGGTTTTCAAGCTTCAGTAGGGCTGATGGAGAGCGATTCTGATGGTCTGGCGAAGCGGACTCAAAGATTGAAATGAACTCGGAGAGTAACTCATGAAAGTCGACTTAGAAAATAGAACGGGCGCACGCGCGCCCATCATCTCGCGGCGTAACTTTATAGGTGCGGCAGCGGCAACTGGTGTTGCCGGGATCTTCTCACCGGGGTTTGTGCCGATAAGCGCCCAGGGGGGCGCCACCAAGGCTGCGCAAGTCGTGCTTCCCACGACGACGGAGGAAGTAACGCCCTTCAACGTCCATGTGCCGCAGGCAGCGCTGACCGATCTCAAGCGTCGGCTGGCGTCCACGCGATGGCCGGAGCGGGAAACCGTCGTTGACTGGTCGCAGGGCGTACCCCTCCAGAAGGCTCAGTCTCTGATCGCCTATTGGCGCGACAAGTACGACTGGCGCCGGTTCGAGGCTCGCCTCAACGCCTTCCGGCAATACCGTACTCAGATCGACGGGGTTGGCATTCATTTCATTCACGTGCGTTCCCCTCACCAGAACGCGCTACCGATCATTCTCACCCACGGATGGCCGGGATCGGTCGTGGAATTCATGGAGGTTATCGGCCCGCTCAGCGATCCCACCCGCTACGGGGGAAGGGCGGAGGACGCGTTCCATGTCGTCGTACCGTCGCTCCCAGGTTTTGGCTTCTCCGACAAGCCGGTCGAGACGGGCTGGGATGTGAACAGGATCGCCCGCGCCTGGGCGACGCTGATGCCACGCCTTGGCTACGAGCGCTGGGTCGCACAGGGAGGAGATTGGGGGGCGGGCGTAACGCACGCCTTGGCGCATCAGCGGCCCCCGGGGCTGATAGCAGCTCATGTGAACTGGCAATTCGTCTTTCCCGAAAAGCTGCCGGAGAACCCCACGCCTGCCGAGCAGCGAGCCATCGACGGGGCATCGCGGTTCGCCAACGATTGGAGCGGGTACTTTCGCGAACAGGCGACGCGCCCGCAGACAATAGGCTATCCGCTTGCAGACTCGGCCGCGGGTCAGGCGCTGTGGATCTACGAGAAGTTCCAGGCCTGGACCGACAATCAGGGCAATCCTGAAGATGCCCTCGCGGTCGACGGGATGCTCGACGACATCAGCCTCTACTGGTTCACCGACACCGCCGCGTCGTCGGCCCGCATCTACTGGGAGAATACCCGCGCCGGCAAGGCGGGCACGTCTGGCGGACGGATCGAGCTGCCAATGGCGGCGTCCGTCTTTCCGCACGAGATATTCGTCCCGCCAAAAGCCTGGGCTGAGGCACTGTGGCCGAATCTGTTTTATTGGAATGAACTCGACAAAGGCGGCCATTTCGCCGCGTTCGAGCAGCCAAAGCTCTTCACCGAGGAGTTGCGAAAGGCCTTCAGGTCGCGGCGAGCTTAGCGATCTGGCTATCGTCCGAGCCCCGCGCTGGTGCTCCGCCGCGCACCAAATTTGAAAACGAAGGATCGGGGGCAACTCATGAAAGACGATTTAGAACACAGAGCAGAAGCAGTGGTACCCGTCATCTCGCGGCGCAACTTCATCGGCGCGGCTGCCGCAGCCGGTGTGGCTAGTATAGTCCCAGCGGGGCTTGGATCGCTAAGTTCGAAGGGCAGCGCCATGAAGGTTGAGCAGTTCGTGTTACCCACACCAACGAAGGACGTGACGCCTTTCAAAATCCATGTACCGCAGGCGGCACTGGACGATCTCAAAAAGAAACTTGCCGATGCTCGTTGGCCGGACAAGGAAACGGTAGCGGACTGGTCTCAGGGAGTTCCGCTGGCCAGAGCACAGGCGCTCGTTGAAAACTGGCGCACCCGCTACGATTGGCGTCGTGTTGAGAGCTCACTGAATGCGCTGCCGCAATTTCGCACGCAAATTGACGGTCTCGGGATCTACTTCATTCACCTCCGATCGAAGCACGAGAATGCCCTGCCGATCATTCTGACGCATGGATGGCCTGGCTCGATCATCGAGTTCCTGCAGGTCATTGGACCTCTGACAGACCCGACCGCCCATGGCGGCAAGGCCGATGAAGCCTTTCACGTTG
>DASQPN010000076.1:0-3547 GCA_035643915.1 Terriglobales bacterium
TTCATATAAAGCTACCTACCCCGAACTTGCAGCGCAGATCGAACAAATGCAGCGACGCGAACTCCCGGCAGGGTGGGATCGCAACTTACCCGTGTTTCCCGCCGACTCGAAGGGCATGGCGGGGCGAGAAGCCTCGGGCAAAGTGCTCAATGTACTCGCGCAGAATATTCCCTGGTTTCTCGGAGGTTCGGCCGATCTGGGGCCGTCGAATAAAACCCTGCTGACATTTGAGGGTGCGGGAGATTTCCAGGCTATTAGTCCGGGTGGTAAGAACCTACACTACGGCGTCCGGGAGCACGCTATGGGAGCGATTGTGAACGGGCTCTCCCTGTCGAAGCTCCGGCCCTTCGGCGCGACATTCTTTATCTTCAGTGATTATGCGCGGCCCGCCATTCGACTGTCAGCGATCATGGAACTGCCAACTCTTTTTGTGTTCACCCATGATGCCATGGGCGACGGAGAAGACGGCCCAACTCATCAGCCTGTCGAACACTTAGCCTCGTTGCGCGCCATTCCTGGACTAGTAACGTTGCGGCCTGCTGACGCCAATGAGGTTGTCGAGGCCTATCGTTATGTGATGCAACTGCGCCACAAGCCTGCCGTGCTGGCGCTGTCGCGTCAGCCTCTTCCGACCCTGGACCGCAACAAGTTCGCGTCGGCGTCAGGCGTGGCGCACGGTGCCTACGTGCTTGCGGACGCTCCCGGCGGCAACCCCGAAGTGATCTTGATCGCTTCGGGGAGTGAAGTCAGCCTCGCCGTGGATGCGCACGAGGTACTGCTCGCCGAGGGCATCCGCTCGCGTGTGGTGTCGATGCCGTCCTGGGACATCTTCGATCTTCAGACCCAGGAGTATCGGGACAGCGTGCTGCCACCTAAAGTGAAGGCGCGCGTCGCGGTCGAGCAGGCCTCCACTTTTGGATGGGAGCGATATGTCGGCACTTCCGGCCGTGTGATCGGGATGAAGACCTTCGGGGCCTCGGCACCCCTCAAGGAGCTCCAGAGGAAATTTGGTTTCGAGCCGGACGGGGTGGTGGCGGCGGCTAAAGAGCAGTTGGGTAGGGAGTGATCCGTGGATTTCGTCGTCGACCCAGCGATCACCGAAGGGAAGATGTCTGCTGCGGCGGAGGAGGTTGAGAGTGCTGGCCGAAGCTCACCTCTTGGAGCCACCGTTCTTCCTGGCGGGGTCAATTTCAGCGTCTACTCGCGGAACGCTTCAGGCGTGGAGGTGCTGCTCTTTAACCGGGAAGATGATATGCAACCCGAGCGCATGATCACGATCGATCCGGCGACCAACCGAACCTACCATTATTGGCATGTGTTCGTGCCGGATGTCCGGCCGGGGCAGCTTTACGGGTATCGAGTCGACGGCCCGTTCGACCCCGCGAGCGGCATGCGGTTTGATGCTTCCAAGGTTCTGCTCGACCCGTATGGGCGCGGGGTAGTGGTTCCCAGGAATTACAGCCGCGATGCCGCTCGCCTCGAAGGCGACAACGCCTCAACCGCGATGAAGAGTGTGGTGGTGGATCCACACACTTACGATTGGGAAGGCGACACGCCCCTGCACCGCCCGGCATCCCGGACCATCATCTACGAGATGCACGTTGCAGGTTTCACGCGCCATCCCAATTCCGGGGTTTCGGAAAAAACACGCGGCACATTTGCCGGTTTGATCGAGAAGATTCCTTATCTCCAGAAACTTGGGATCACGGCCGTTGAGCTAATGCCGGTGTTCCATTTCGACGCCCTGGATGCCCCTCGGGGACGTGTTAACTACTGGGGATATGCGCCGATTTCGTATTTTGCGCCCCACCAAAGCTACAGCTCGAGTCGAGATCCTCTCGGCCCGGTAAATGAATTTCGTGACATGGTAAAGGCGCTTCACCGGGCGGGCATCGAGGTCATCCTCGACGTTGTCTTCAATCACACCGCAGAAGGCGACCACCGCGGGCCGACGCTGAGTTTTCGCGGGCTGGAGAACAGCGCCTACTACATTCTTGAACCGGACCGCTCGCGCTACGCCAATTACAGCGGCACTGGGAATACGCTTAATACCAATCATCCTGTCGTCCGTCGGATGATTTTGGATAGCCTCCGCTATTGGGTGGAAGCGATGCACGTGGATGGTTTCCGGTTCGATCTGGCGTCTATTCTCGACCGCGACGAGTCGGGCAATTTGATGCCGAGCCCGCCGGTGCTGTGGGATATCGATTCGGACCCGGCGCTCGCGGACACGAAGCTTATCGCCGAGGCCTGGGACGCGGCCGGTCTGTACCAGGTAGGAAGTTTCATTGGGGACAGTTGGAGGGAATGGAATGGCCGGTTCCGCGACGATATTCGCAGCTTTTTCCGTGGCGATGACGGTTCGGTGGGAAGCCTCGCTGACCGGTTGCTCGGCAGCCCCCAGATTTATGGTCACAAGAAACGCGAGGCGGAAGAGAGCGTGAATTTCGTGACATGTCACGACGGATTCACACTCAATGACCTCGTCTCCTACAACCAAAAGCACAACGAGCCGAACGGCGAAAACAACGGGGATGGCGCGAATGACAACCGAAGCTGGAATTGTGGTGTCGAGGGGCTGACCGATGATCCCGCGGTAGAGAAGCTGCGAAACCGGCAGGTGAAGAATCTCCTCACGGTGACGCTACTCTCGCTGGGTCTGCCAATGATCTCGATGGGCGACGAAGTGCGGCGCACCCAGCAGGGGAATAACAATGCATATTGCCAGGACAACGAGATCAGTTGGTTTGACTGGACTCTGGTCGCGAAGCATGCCGATGTGCATCAGTTCGTAACAATGATTAACTCACGTCGGCTTTTCCGAGACCTGGGGCCGGCGCAACAATGGCTCAGTCTCAACGAAATCCTCCAGGAGGCGAATAAGGCCTGGCACGGCGTAAAACTAGGGCAACCGGACTGGAGCGATTCTTCGCACAGCCTGGTGATCAGCGCGGAGGCTCCAAACAAGGAGCTGTTGTTTCACGTGATTCTGAATGCTTATTGGGAGGCGCTCGAGTTCGAGTTGCCCCGAGCGGGCGGCGATAAGGGGGAGTCATGGCACCGATGGATCGACACTACTCTCGACTCCCCGCAAGATATCGTTGAATGGGGGACGGCGCCAAAGGTTCCGGGCGGCACCTATCGGGCCGGGCCTCGCTCTGTGGTCGTGCTTTTCGCTCGCCTGGAAGATGGTGAAAATTCAACTTGGTAACCAGCGTTAATGGCGACGCGAACAACCGCCAGCCGAGGTCTGCGCGTAGACATACCGGTGCATGGGACGATACGGTGATGGCTGACCGTGCTGGACCGCAGTAGGACAGTACCAGTCTAACTTTAGGAGCGTGAACGCACATGGAAAGTGTACTTGCAGAATCGGATCGCCGATCTGAGATTCCAGGCACCGCTTCCGTCGTTCAGGGAAACGGCGGGTTGCAGAAGGTACGCATCACCTCTCCAGAAGTTGAAGGGGAGATGTACCTGCATGGCGCGCACATCACCTCCTGGAAGCCCACGGGCAGAGAGGAAGTGCTCTTTCTCAGCTCGCAGT
>DASQPN010000077.1:0-17276 GCA_035643915.1 Terriglobales bacterium
TCTGGTGTTCTTCCTTTCCCTTATGGGGATTGTGAGCGCCGGGTGGATGTGGCGCAATCTGCGCTATTCCATCCTCGTGATCTTTATCATTGCAGCCATCCTTACGCCCACCACCGACATCCTCAACATGTGCATTTTCGCAGCTCCGATGGTGGCGCTGTATGTGCTCAGTATTGCGATCGCATGGCTCGTACATCCCAAACAGCGCCGGGCACGGTCGGAAAAGAAGAAGCCCTGAGGAGTCACAAAGGGGAGAGCGGTATTTGTCTCATGAAAATCTTTAAAGCACCAAGTGCACCGTCCGACCTTACGCAAGGCAGGATTGGGAAAGGGCAGGAACGCCCGAAATGGCTGCGTACGCTTGCGTGTCCCTGGTGGTTGATCGGAGTTCTCGGGCTTACAACTTTGTCGGTCACGTGGGCGGCTTGTTCGTCACAGAGGGGAGGGGAAGCCCCGACGGCGTCTGCACCGCACACCAGTGCGCCGGGTTCCACCGCGTCTGCTCCGCCACCAGCTCAGGCGGCAGAAGCCGGGGCCGCGCCGACCATCCATGCAGAGCGCGCCATGCAATACGCGAAGGAAGTGGTGGCCTTCGGGGCAAGACCGATTGGGAGTCCAAACCACAAGAAGTTGGAAGACTACATCCTCGGACACCTCAAGGGCGACGAAGTCGGAGACGACAGCTTCATGGCCGACACCCTGGAGGGCAAGTTTCCAGTACGCAATATCGTCGCCAAATATCCCGGGACGAAGGATGGCATCATCGTGATTGCCGGGCACTACGATACGAACTATCCGTTGCGCAAGACTGGATTCGTGGGCGCGAATGACGGCGGGTCGTCCACGGCGATCCTCCTGGAATTTGCCAACCTAATGCATGGGAAGAAGCGCGATGGATATAGCGTGTGGCTGCTTTGGACGGATGGCGAAGAAGCCGTAAAGGAATGGAGCGCTACGGACAGCGTTTACGGCACACGGCATCTCGCGGAGAAATGGCAAAACGACGGAACGAACAAAAAGATCAAGGCGTTCCTGCTGGCCGACATGATCGGCGACGCTGATCTGAATATTGAGCGGGAAGCGAATTCCACGCCATGGCTGGAAGATTTGATCTTTCAGGCGGCGAGCCGGCTGGGCTACCAGTCGCACTTTTACGCGCGAACGCTCAGTGTCGAGGATGACCATCTTCCGTTCACAAAGTTGGGCGTGCCTACGGCGGATCTGATCGATCTCGACTACGGCTACGGCAACGTCTTCCATCACTCGCCCCAGGACACATTGGACAAGTTGAGTCCGAAGAGCATGCAGATTGTGGGAGACGTGATCCTGCAAACGGTTTGGATGCTAGACGCGAGATAATCGCGACTTTCCGATTGGCAATTCGATTTGTGCACCAATTCCATTGGGTGTTGTGCGCCTGCCACGCAAAATCGACCATCAGAAAATTGCCAATCCTCCTCAAATTGATTTCTAATGCGACCCATGAACAACTCCCGGAAGCTGTCGGCATACGCCCTGGCTTGCCTGCTGGTAGTGCCGTCGTTGTCGCGAGCGCAGTCGAATCCGGATGCGGATCGCCTCATCGAAGAAGCTCTGAAGCCCTCACCCATCGAGCAGAATCTGCGGCGTTTGACCGACGAGATTGGCGGACGTGTGCCGGGGACGCCGGCGATGGGTCGGGCGGTAGCCTGGGGAGTAGCAGCGTTCAAGGAAGCGGGGGCGGATAGCGTTCACGCGGAAAGTTTCAAGCTGCCGGTGTCGTGGGCCGAAGGCGCCACAGTGGTGAGCGTGTCTTCGATTGGAACGGCCAGCGATCCGCAGCTTTCGACGCTTCCTCCGGTGGCGTTCAAGGTGCGGGCGGTGTCGATTGCCTGGGCGCCCGCACTGACCGCGAGTCATGTTCCGGTCGTCGACCTGGGTGGTGGGACAGAAGCGGATTTCAAGAGGGCAGGAGATATTTCCGGGAAGATGATCCTCGTGCATTCCGACGTGCTGAAGACCTGGGCCGACCTCTTCAACGAGTATATGAAAGCGCCGCCGGTGATCGATGCGGCAGTGAAGGGGAAGGTGAGGGCAATCGCATTTATCGCTACCCGCGAGCACGATGTTCTCTATCGCCACACCAACGCAATGGGGGGCGAGATCGACCGGATTCCGATGGTGCTGGTGGCGCGGGAAGACGGAGAGCGGATCGGACGGCTCTTGACTTCCGGCCATCCGGTGTGGGCGGATCTGTCGATTCCGAACGAGATCGGCGGTCCAGTGGCCGCGTCGAATGTGGTGGCTGAGATCAAGGGCAGCGAGCAGCCGGAGGAGTTTGTGATCCTGGGCGCGCACCTGGATTCATGGGAACTAGGCACGGGCGCGCTGGACAACGGATGCAACTCGGCGCTGGTGGTGGACGCTCTGCGGACCATCAAAGCCTCGGGATTGAAGCCGCGACGGACCATTCGCTTCATCCTGTTTTCGGGGGAAGAGGAGGGGATGATGGGGTCGCGGGCTTACGCGACGGCACACCGGAATGAACTCGACCACACGGTGGGAGTGGCGGTCATCGACGCCGGAATCGGCCATGTGACCGGATTCACGCTGGGTGGACGCAAGGATATTGCTGACGCGGTGGGCTCGCTCGTTGCTCCTTTGAAACAATTCAGTGCCAATGTGTTGACGACCGACGACATCGAGTGGGGCACGGACAACTTTGACTTTCTGCTGGAAGGCGTTCCGACGCTTGTGGCAAACCAGGAGGAAGGAAATTATCTGGTCAACTATCATGCGGTTTCCGACACGTTCGACAAAGTGGACATTCCACGGCTTAAGAAGCATGTGGCTGAGATGACGGTGGTGGCGTTCGGCATCGCGAATGCGAAGGACCGAATCGGGGAGCGGCTCACCCGCGCGCAGATCGAGAAAACTCTTCGTGACACTCATGCCGACGAGCAACTGAAGGCCATGGGAATCTGGGCGGAGTGGGAGAGCGGGAAGCGGGGACGAGCGAAGTAATTTGCAGTGGTCGATTTCCAACGGCCGGTGGAACGGACAAGGCGGCTGGTGAAACTTTGCGATCGGCGTTTGAAAATTGAAAATCATCTTCATGCCCGAGGATCTTTTTTGCTTCTTTTCTGGATTCTCTTCAACCTGTTCGTGATTGCGATGCTGGCGCTCGACCTCGGCGTGTTCAATCGCCAGGCGCACAGCACCGGTTTTCGCGAAGCTTTGGGCTGGAGCACGATGTGGATCACTCTGGCGGCGGGCTTCGCGGTGCTGGTTTATTTCTGGCACGGGCGCGCGGCTAGCCTTGAGTTTGCCACCGGCTACCTGATCGAGCTTTCCCTCAGCGTCGACAATCTTTTCGTTTTCCTGATCATTTTTCGCTTCTTCCGGGTTCCCGACCCATTGCAGCACCGGGTGCTGTTCTGGGGCATCCTGGGCGCCCTGATTACACGCGGGATCTTCATTCTGGCCGGGGTGGGACTGATCCGGCGCTTTCACTGGATCATCTACATCTTTGGCGCACTGCTGGTGTACAGCGGGATCAAGCTGATGCGGCAGGGCGATGAGGAAATCCATCCGGAGCGAAATCCGGTGCTGCGCTTGTTCCGGCGGTGGGTGCCGGTGACGGATGACTACGTCGGCGACAAATTCTGGGTGCGGAGGCCCGGGTTGTACGCCACGCCATTGGTGGTTGTCTTGCTGGTGGTAGAGACCACGGACGTTCTGTTTGCGGTCGATTCGATTCCAGCAGTGTTGGCGATTACGTTGAATGCCTTCATTGTGTACACGTCGAATGTGTTCGCGATCATGGGACTGCGCTCGATGTATTTTGCAGTAGCGGGAATGATGGATCTTTTCGAGTACCTGCACTACGGACTGTCCCTGGTACTGATCTTCATTGGGGGGAAGATGCTCGCGTCGCACTACTACACGGTACCGACGCACGTGGCATTGGCGGTTGTGTTGGGGCTGCTGGTGATATCGGTCGTTGCCTCGGTGGCGTTTCCGAACAAGCAAAAAGCGTGAACCACGAGGGACAACAAAGGACGACAAAGGCTGAGTCCGGCCGTTGGTGGTCTCGACCATGTTGTCGTTAGGGGCCTTACGCGAAGCGGATCGCCTCACCTTTCAGGATGGAGTGCTTGAGGAACTTGGCGTCGTTGCGGGTCGGGTAGTCGGTGCGGTAGTGGGCGCCGCGACTTTCTTCGCGCGCCAAAGCGGAACGCGCGACCAGCAGACCCGCAGTGAGCAGGTTACTGGCTTCGCAGGCGCGGCGGGTGCGCGGGTGGGCCAGCCTCGGCTGCAGCGTCTCCAAGTGGTGGATCGCGCGCCGGAGGCCGCCGCCAGTACGGACAACGCCCACATCTTTCCACATCAGATCCTGAATCTCCCCGATCAGCTCTTCGATTCCCGCGTCGTTCGGACCATTCGACGCTGTTGCCTGCTTCGGTTTGAGCGCTGAGGCTCGGTGCTTGAGCTCATTCCTCATGGCATTCCCCGCACGTGCACCGAATACCAGGCCTTCCAGGAGGGAATTGCTGGGGAGGCGGTCGGCTCCGTGCACGCCTGTAGCGGCGGCCTCGCCGGCTGCATAAAGACCTGCGATGCGGGTGCGGCCGTCGAGATCGGTGCGAACACCTCCCATCGCGTACTGGGCGGCAGGTCGAATGGGGATGAGGTCCGTGGTGATGTCAATGTTGTACTCGAGGCAAGTTGAGTAGAGACGGGGAAAGCGCTTCATCAGATGGTCGGGATCCAGATGGGTAAGGTCGAGATAGACGACTGGATCCTTGGCGCGGCTGACTTCGAGCTCGTGGACAATGGCGCGGGCCACGACGTCGCGCGGTGCGAGTTCCGCCAAATTGTGGTACTTGGGCATGAAACGGGTCAACTCGCTGTTGCGCAGGTGGGCGCCTTCGCCGCGGAGCGCTTCGGAGAGGGGTAAGCGCGGCGCCTTCTTCAGGTAGAGAGCAGTGGGATGGAACTGGATAAATTCCATGTCGCTGATTTCCGCGCCGGCGCGATGGGCGATGGCCACTCCGTCGCCGGTTGCGGCGCCAGGGTTGGTGGTGTTCTGGTAAAGCTGACCCAGGCCGCCGGTTGCGAGCAGAACGGCCGAGGCCGTCATCTCTTCATGGCTGTCCTTGTCGGCAAGCAGTGAGACACCGTGGATGCGGCCATCCTTGACCTCGAGGTCAGTTGAGAATTCAAATTCGCGGACGGTGATGCTCTTCAGCGTCTTGGTCTTGGCATGGAGAGCGCGCAGGATTTCCCGGCCTGCCGAATCGAGGTGGGCGTGCAGCGTGCGAGTGCTGCCGTGAGCGCCCGCGCTCTGGAACGCCAGTTTCGTGCCCGTGCGATCGAACTCGGCGCCCCAGCGGATGACTTCTTCGATACGCTCGGGACCTTCTTCGACGAGCACTTTCGTCGCCTCCAGGTTGCAGAGGCCATCGCCCGCGTTTAGGGTGCCCTGCGGGTCGAGGCTGACTTGGTTTTCATCGCTGATCGCAGAGGGGTTGGCACCCTGCGCTAGCTGTGTGGCGGAGTCGAAGATTTCCCGCTTGGTGAGCACAACCACACGGCCAGCGTCGGCTAACTCGATCGCCGCCCGAAGGCCAGCCACTCCCGCGCCGACGACCAGAAAGTCTGTTTCGGAAGGCGCGCTTTTCATATTGGGGGAAATGGTATCACCACATTCTGAGCCCAGGGAACCACCTTCGTCTACGCTATGATGGAATGGAAATGACCACGGTCAACGTTGCGGTCGAGCCTCGGCCGTATAACGCACATATCGAACATGGGTTGCTGGCGAGAGCCGGAGCGGTGCTGCGGGATCTGTTGCCCGCCTCCACCAAGATGTTCGTCGTCACGGTGGCGCCGGTGCGGCGGAAGTGGGCGAAGAAGCTGATCAAATCGCTCGAGGCCGCGCGTTTTGAAGCGAAAGTGCTGGAGATGCCGGAGGGTGAGCGCTTCAAGCGGCTGGCGACAGTAGAAGATCTGGCTGAGAAGCTAACCCGGCTGGGCGCAGACCGGACTGCAGTCATCGTTGCCTTCGGAGGCGGGGTGGCCGGAGATGTGGCCGGGCTTCTCGCGTCGTTGTACATGCGTGGCGTGGACCTGGTGCAGATACCCACCACGGTCCTGGCGCAGGTGGATGCCTCGATCGGCGGGAAAACCGGCGTGAACCTGAAGGCCGGGAAGAATCTTGTCGGGACATTTCATCCGCCACGCGTGGTATTGATCGATCCCGAAGTGCTGTCGAGCTTGCCGGATCGCGAGTACCGGGCGGGACTCTACGAGGCGTTGAAGTGCGGGGTAATCGGAAATCCGAGTTTGTTTCGCGAGTTCGAAGAGAACCGGGAACGCATCCTGAAGCGTGACCCGGCGACCGTTGAGCGGTTGATTGCCGAGTCCGTGCGTTTGAAGGCGCATGTGGTTTCCGTCGACGAAAAGGAAAATGGTTTGCGGCGTGTGCTGAACTTCGGGCACACCATCGGACATGCGCTGGAGGCGGAGACCGGCTATCGGACCTTGCTGCATGGCGAGGCTGTGGCCTGGGGCATGGTGGCGGCAACGCGCGTCGCGGCGATGGTCGGAAAGCTGGACGGGGACTCTGCTGGACGCATCAGCGCCGCAGCCCTGGGCGTGGGACGTTTGCCGAAGCTCGATATACGCAGCCGAAGCATTGTGCGGCGTCTACAATCCGACAAGAAGACGCGCAGCGGCAAAGTGCACTTCGTGTTGCCAACGGAAATCGGCAAGGTTGAAGTTGTGAGTGACGTGCCGGAGACGGCGGTCCTCACCGCGGTGGACGAAATCCGACGTCTCTCGAGGTCCTAGCTCAGGGTGGAGATGCGGACGGAGTTGGCAATTGTTAATTTGCGAATGACGAACGGTGAGTGAGCACAACAAATCGACGGTAATTGGGGCGGCGCTGGAGGGAGCGTCTGATCCGGCGCAGGTCTCGCGGGCGGTGCGGGAGATGTTTTCTGCCATCGCGCCCCGCTACGATCTGCTCAATCACGTTTTGTCGTTCAACATTGACCGGTGGTGGTGGTGGCGAGCTGCGCGGACCTTCGGTCCTATTTTGTTGCGTCCTGACGCCTGCGTCCTGGACCTCTGCTGTGGGACCGGGGACATGGCGTTTGCCTTGCTGCGCCGGGCGGGGGCCTCGGGGGCGAGAATTCTGGGTGCGGATTTCGCGCACCCGATGCTGCAGCGGGCGGCCTTGAAGTCCAAAGGAACGACTTTGCGATGGGTCGAGGCCGACGCGCTCAATCTGCCATTTCCTGACGCGTCCTTCGACCTGGTAACTTCCGCCTTTGGCTTTCGTAATCTGGCCGACTACGATGCCGGCCTGCGCGAGATCGCTCGCGTACTCCGGCCGGGCGGGGAATGCGGGATCCTGGAGTGCAGCGAGCCCAATGGTGTGCTCGGCAGGATTTATGGCGTGTACTTCCGGCGAGTGTTACCTGCCGTAGGGACGGCGATTTCAGGAGTGCAGGGACCGTATGCCTACTTGCCCGCTTCGGTCGAGCGTTTTCCCGCGCCCGCCGAAATGATCGTCAGAATGCACAGCGCTGGTTTCGGCAATGCATCCTGGACGCCCTACACGTTTGGAACGGCTGGGTTGTATTGCGGGAAAACTGATTCGGAAGGAGTGGACGCTGAAATCCGTCAGTGCGCCGCGAGACGCTGTGAAGCGCCCACCGGCGACGGAGTCTTGAACGTGTCCGCGAAGGCGTCGGCGACGGAGTAGCGGATCACTTTCTCATAGTCGTCGCCCAGGAATTTCTTCAGCCGGTCGGTGTTCATGATGTACTGCCCGGTCATGTAGGGAACCGCCTCGGGCGGAATCGCCGAGATCCCCCACTTCCACAAGAACTGCAGAACCATCCGCATGGCCCACTTCCCCGGCACTCGCATCAGCTTCGCGTGGGCCATCCCGATGCAGCCGGCGAAGGTGAGTGGCTCTCCGCGGCCAGCCACGTTGAGGACCGTGAGGCGACGCGCTTCGGGTTCACGCTGCAGGATCCAGGCGATCAGGCGGGCCATGTCGTCGACGTGCACGAACTGGATCTTGTTGTCCAAGTATTTCTGTCCGTAGGGCAGCATGCAGGGCAGACGCTTGCCTTCTCTCCGCATCTTGGTCGCCCGTTTTCCTTTTCCGTTCGGTGTGCCGCGAAAGGCGCCAAGGAGATAATTCTCAACGCTGGCTCCCGCGAAGATGTGCGGCCGCAGGACGTAGGCGCTGCATCCGCGGAGCGAATGCGCGCGTTGTTGGGCGACGGTGTCCGATTCTCTCTTATGGATGGCGTAGGGAAGTGTGTGGGCCTGCAAGGCAAAGTCTTCCGTGACAGGGCCGGGCAGATCGGGGCCGTAGGCGGAGACGCTGCTGGGGAAAATGAACTGGCGCACGCCGCTGTCCTCGTTCCGATTGGCTTCGGTGATCGCCTCCATCACGCGAGCGGTGCCCGCGACGTTGACTTGCCACATGCGATCGACGTCGAGCACTCCGGTGCGCACCGGATCGATGACAAAGGCCAGATGCACCACCGAGAACGGGCGGGTTTCCTTGAACAGGTTGTATAGGCCCAGGCAAGAATCTTCCATACCAAGGTCCATGCGGACAAAGCGCAGAGACTGGTCCGTCTTGGGAGGGGCAATATCAATGCCGATGACGGAGAAGTCGGCGAGTTGCGGCAAGAGCCGCAGCCCAAGATTTCCCGAGACACCGGTCACTACGACAGTTGGTTTTCCCGTGGTCATTCCTTCGGTTGGGTTGGAGGTGGTGTGGGCGCGGGCCGCATCTTGTTCATCGGCATGGACCGCGGACTGCCTTTCATGCCCGGGGGGGGCGGCGGGATGTCAGCGCCAAAGTAGTCCTTGTTCAGATCAGACGATACGGAGGTTTGCATCTTCTGGCGATTGGCCTGCATGCGTTGGTTGCGAAGGGTGCTTCGGATCTCGTCTTGCGTGTCGGCAAGTGCCGGAGTTGTGCGGGAGACGACCTTGTAAATGTAATATCCACTCGCGTCGTTGATAACCGGGGAAAGGTCTCCCGCCCGCAGATCGAACACGGACGCTTGGGAGGCGGGCAGGTTGCCGCGCCGAATCTTGGCATTGGCGGTGGGAGGAGCGGTGGCTTTGATCCCGGCCGCTTCGTATGCTTCCTTCTGGAGCTTGTCAAACTCCTCCCCGGCGGCGGCCCGGGTGTGCAGGTCATCGGCAACCTTGGCCATCTCCGCTTCCGAATCCTTTCGGGCGGCGTCGGTGTCGGCGGCGGTTGCGCCTTCCTTGGGCAGGATTTGCTTGGCCTTAGGTACGAAAACACGCAGGATGGAGATCTGCTCGAAGTTCTTGGAGTTCTTGTCGTAGAAATCCTTGATTTCCGACTCCGGGACTTTGCCAGCTTCCTCTTCGAGGGAGCGCTCGAATTCCAGCTTGAGGAGCTCCATCTTGGTGAACTTGAGCATTTCCAGATAGTGCGGATCTTTTTCCAGGCCACGCTTCCGTGCTTCTTGCGACATGTACAGAATCTGGGGATATTGACTGGCCAGCTGTTTGCGAACCTGGAGCGCCATGTTGGGCTGCAGAGCGTTGGCAAGATTCTCGAATTCAGCGCGGGTGATGACGGTCTTGCACTCTGACTGCGCTGCGGCGGAGGCTCCTTTGGGAGGTTCACAGACACCTCGGATCGTGATCACGGGGGTGGTGGGCGGCAGGTTACTTGCAGCCGGTGCAGAGGCGCCACGACCCTCCTCGCCCTCGCCCCCCATTTCGGTTGGGGGGCGCTGAGGTTTCTGCGGCGCGGGTGCCGGGGAGGAAGATGGGGCTGCTTGTGCCATTGCCAAAGCGGCCGAAGCCAAGGTTGCCAGCAGCAGTGCGAGCAGCCAGAGTTTGCGCATTGCGAGAATCCTCCAGGACCGTGAGGGGTATCCTCGAAATCGTAGCACACGGTGCGTGTCGAATCGGGCGGAGTGAACCTCGAAAGTCCACCGAAATCGATTGGCGCGAAAAGAGGCGAGCGGAGATAATCACGACTATGCCGGAATCGCCGATGCTCTATTCACCCGCCACCATGCGGGCAGAAAAACGCTTGGTTGCCGGCCATTCCGTACTGGCCGCGTTCGCGATTACGGCGTTGAAGATTGTGGTCGGTGTCACCACGGGCAGCCTGGGCATTCTGTCGGAGGCGGCGCACTCGGGTCTTGACCTGATCGCGGCCCTCATTACATTTCTTTCAGTGCGGGTTTCGGACAAGCCGGCGGATGCGGACCATCAATACGGGCACGGCAAGGTCGAGAACTTTTCCGCGTTCATCGAAACCGGGCTGCTGTTGCTGACCTGCGTGTGGATCATCTCCGAGGCGATCAAACGGCTGTTCTTTGAAAGTATCGAGATTGAACCGACGGTGGCGGCATTCGCGGTGATGGTTTTGTCGATGGGCGTGGATGTGTGGAGGTCGCGGGCACTGGGGAAAATAGCCACCAAGTACGACAGCCAGGCATTGGAGGCTGATGCGCTGCACTTTTCCACGGACGTCTGGTCAAGCGGCGTGGTGATTTTAGGCCTGTTGCTGGTTTTGGCGGGCCGACGCTTTCAGGTGGGATGGTTGCGCGATTCCGATCCGGTCGCAGCGCTGGTGGTGGCCGGGATTGTGGTGCATGTGAGTTGGCGGCTGGCGCGCAAGACCGTCGATGCCTTGCTGGATGCGGCTCCGGCGGGCGTCCGGAACCAGATTATCGATGCGGTAGGAAAGGTCGACGGGGTGCTCGAAGTGGACCGGGCGCGCATTCGCCGGGCCGGCAATCGCTACTTTGCGGATCTCTCCATCGGCCTGGCGCGGACGGTGACTTTTCAGCACTCCGAGCACGTGGCGGACGCGGTCGCAGAGGCCGTTCATCACGTATTGCCAGACGCGGATGTGACGGTGCACTCGGTCCCGCGCGCGGGTCGCACGGAGAACATTTTCGACCAGATTCGGGCAGTGGCCACGCGGCATAACCTGAATGTGCATGACGTCAGTGTGCAGGACTTGAGGGGACGACTGCACGTGGAACAGCACTTGGAAATGGACGAACGACTCTCGCTGAAAGAGGCGCACGACCGGGTCACGGCTCTGGAGGCGGAGATGCGAGAGGAGGTTCCGGAAATCTCCTCGATCTTGACCCACATTGAGAGCGAGCCCTCAACGATTGAAGAGGGAGATGAAGTCATGCGCGACGCCGCGCTGGAGCGTCGCCTGAAGGCCATCGCCGCGGAGTTTCCGGAAGTGCTCGACATGCACGAAGTCCAGATCAAGCGGGTGCGGGGACGACTTTACGTTTCGTGTCACTGCACGCTGTCGGACGAACTGCCACTGTCGCGCGTGCACGATATCCAGACCGATCTGGAGATCCGCTTCAAGCAGGATGCGCCGGAGTTGTTCCGTGTGCTGATCCATCCAGAACCGAGTACGGACAATCGGCGGTAGAGGGAGCGGGAGGGGAACGATGACGGAAGCAACAGCCACCTGGACCGACCACCATCGCTTCGTGGGTGAATCCAGCAGCGCCCACGGGATCGTGGTGGACGGGGACAAGAAGACCGGCAACAGCCCGATGGAATTGATACTCATCGGTTTGTGCGGGTGCACGGGGTACGACGTGGCGAACATCCTGAGCAAGAAACGGGAACCGTTTACCAGCCTTGAGGTTCGAGCGCAGGCGGAGCGAGCGGCCAATCCTCCGACCGTCTATACCGAGATTAAGTTGATTTACAAGGTTGGCGGCAAGGTATCACACAAAGCGGTGGAAGATGCGGTGCGGCTCTCGCAGGAGAAGTATTGCTCGGTTTCGGCGATGCTCGAGGAGACCGCTAGGATTACCGCCGAGATTCGGTACGCTGAAAGTTAGAGCGACGGTTCTGCTCTGCATGTCATCCTCGGCCATGAGGAAAGCGCTTCCGGCATGATGAAACCGAAGGTCGTGGTCTTTACTCAACCCGACTGTCCGCCCTGTCACGTCGTGAAACTGTTCCTCGAGCAGAAAGGCGTGGTCTTTGAGGAGCGAGATATCAGCTTGGATCCGGAGGCGCTGCGGGAGTTAACCGAGAAGTACAGCAGCCATTCCACTCCTACCCTGGTCATCGGGGACGAAGTGATGATTGGGTTCAATCCTGAGCGGCTCGACGAAATCCTTGGCGAATAAGCCGCATTCGGTTCGTGGATATGGGTACATCGCTGCCGCGACCTTTCTATGGGGGATCGCCGCCAGCCTGGGGCGAGCCGCCTTTACGGGTCGCTTGCTGCCGGCCGGGCAGGCGTTGCAGATTGACCCGCTGATCCTGTCGCAGAGCCGGACTACATTTTCTTTTCTCGTCTTACTTCCGATCCTGGTGATGCGGCGGGGCTGGAGAACCCTGAGGCTGCCGCCTGCGGATTTCGGGAGGATTGTTCTGCTGGGTGTGCTGGGGGTGGCGGCTTCGAACTACCTTTACTATCTCTCCATCCAGAAAACGAATGTGGCCACAGCGATCATTCTGCAATACACCGCTCCGGTGCTGGTGTTGCTCTACATGGTCGCCCGAGGACGCCAGAAGGTGACCCTGCAACGCGTGTCGGCAGTGGCTCTGGCGGTTGTGGGGAGTGCGCTTGCGATTGGGGTAGTGGGTGCGGGCGGATTTCGGCTGAATCCCGTCGGCGTCGCTGCGGCGATGCTGGCGGCCGTTTCGTTCTCGTTCTACAACATCGCGGGCCACAATATTCTGGCGCGCTACGACCGCTGGATCGTGCTGCTCTATACGACCTTCAGCGCGGGAGCGTTCTGGCTGGTCGTGAATCCACCGTGGAAGTTAGAGGCAGCGCATTACTCGGGACTGGAGTGGGGATTCCTGCTGGTGTTTGCCGTGGTTTCCGTGCTGGCGCCGTTTTCGTTCTACTTTGCGGGATTGCAGCACCTGGAGCCGACGCGCGCGATTGTGGCCAGCTGCCTGGAGCCGGTGTTTTCGATCGTGATTGCCGCGATCGCTCTGGGCGAGGTTATGCGGCCAGTGCAGATGCTCGGGATGGTGGTGGTGCTGGGGGCGATTGTGCTGGTGCAGTTGCCGGACCGGGCCGCGGGTGAGGGGGGAACCGTGGTAGAGCCCATCGAGTAGGTTTCGACTTTCAAGGTTCGGGTTTCGAGTGCACGGTGTTTGGGGCCGCCGTTGGCTACGGCTCGGATGTTGGTGCGCCGTGATCGGTCACTCGAAACCTGGGACCTGCAGCTATTCCAATGTCTTTCCCTTTGTCTCTGGCAGCTGTGTGGCGGCGAGCATCGAGAAAAAGAAGGCGGCGGAACAAAGGTGGAACGCCCAGCCAAGGCTCTTGGCCTGTCCGACCCGGCCGATTACATAGGGAGCAATCGAGCTCATGGTACGCGCGCCGTTGTAGGTGAATCCCAGAGCGCGGGCTCGCACGCGGGTAGGGAAAATCTCGCTGCCGACAATGCCGGAGCCGGAAAAGAATCCGGTTCCGAAGAACGCCGTCCCTGTTCCTAGCACTAGGATCGCCCACGGTTGTCGCGCAGTGGCATAGAGCGGGACCAGGATCGCCGCCAGGAATGTGTAGAGGACGAAAGACCGGCGACGCCCCAGGTGATCGGCCACCCAGCCGAAGCTGGCGTATCCGGGAAACATTCCGAACAGGTTTAGAACGATCAGGAGGGCGGTGGTTCCCATCACGCCGAACCCGCGGCCGCCTTGCTCCACCGGAAGGGAAAGATAGGGTGGGAGCCAGGTAAACAATCCCCACCAGGCGAACATGCCGAAGAAGTTCGCCAGCAGCAAGGCGAAAGTGTGGCGGACAAACGGCGGGCGGAAGATTTGGCCGAAGCTGGCGTGCTCGTAAGTCGCCGGTGCATCGGCTGCGCGTTTTGAGTCCTGGGCCCGTCGGTGGTGTTGCTGCCACATTGCGGATTCTGGGACGCGACTCCGGATCCAGAGTGTGATCAACGCAGGCAGGATGCCGACGAAGAAGACCATCCGCCAGTTTGCGTAGTGCAGCACGATACCTGCGACCAGGGCGGCGAGCGCATAGCCGATCGCCCAGGAACTCTGCACGATGGAGATCGCCTTGGCTCGTAGTTCGGTCGGCCAAGTCTCCGCCACCAAAGTTGCCCCGGTGTTCCACTCGCCACCCATGCCGAGACCGAGGATGAAGCGGAAGACCGCCAGCATCGCGATGGAGATCGCGAGTCCAGAAGCAAAGGAGCAGAGGGAGTACGTCAGGATGCTGAGCATCAGGGCGCGTTTACGGCCGATGCGGTCGGCGATGAACCCGAACAGCACGCCGCCGATGCCGGAGGCCAGCAGCGTCAGGGTGGCTAGGAAGCCCGACGTGGCCTTGCTCATGCCCAGGTCGTGCATGATGTGCGCCAGCACCAGGGCGTAGAGCATGGTGTCGAAGGCATCGAGCATCCAGCCGAGGGCGGCGGCCACGAGGGTGCGACGCTGGCCGACAGTGGTGTTCCGAAAGGTTGCGGGAGGCGCGGGCATTCGGGGATTGTCAATTTTCAGTTGGCAGTTGGCAATGAAAAAACCGGGTTGGCCGGTTCGCCTTCCCCAGGCGGGGAGGATTTTGGCGGGAAGCTCCCCGCTGTTGAGTTCCACGCGAGCGTGCCTGGGGCGATCTCGGAACCGCCTTGGCGGTTCACAGCGCCTGAGTTTGCGGCCCCGGCCCCGGTTTACTCCGGTAGCGCCATTGCAGAGAATGTTGATATCGAAGAGTCACTGCGCGCGCGACATCAGATGGAAATAGCGCCGCGCTCTTTTCACGTCCTTTGCAATCTGCTCGCGCAGGGCTTCCACCGAGGGAAACTTGATCTCCTCCCGCACGCGCCGCAGGAAGAAGACCTCAACTTCGGTGTCAGCGCTCAGGTCCATGGGATGGAAATTGAGAAGGTGACTTTCGATGGCGAAAGATTCCGCGCCGAAAGTGGGGCGGTTCCCAACATTCGTGACCGAATCGAAACACTCTTCTCCAACTCGCGTGCGTGTGATGTAGACGCCATCCCGGGGGACGAGTTCTTCGTAGCGGCTGAGGTTGATGGTGGGAACCGTGTACTTGCTGCCATAGCCGCGACCACGTCCGGGCGTGCAGAGGATCGGGAACGGGCGGCCCAGCAGGTGGCGCGCGCGGCTGACGCGACCTGCAGCGAGGAGCTTCCGAATTTGGCTGCTGGAGACGCTTTCGCCGCGCAGCGTCATCTCTTCGAAAATCTTCACCGTGAATCCCATTTCCCGGCCAAACTCGGAGAGGACGTTCACATCGCCGGCAGCTTTGTGTCCGAAGTGGAAGTTGTAACCTTCGTGGACTTCACGGGCATGCAACTTCTTCTTCAGGATTCTCTCGGCAAACTGCCGCGGAGTGAGGAGCGATAGATCACGGCCGAAGGGAAGCAGCACAACGGCATCCAGGCCTGTGCTCGCGAGCAGTCGTAGTTTCTCCGGGGTTGGAGTTAGGAGTTTGAGGCCGGAGTCGGGGCGAAGAATACGAATCGGATGCGGTTCGAAGGTGACTGCCACCGAGTTGGCGCTCTGTTGCCTGGCGCGTTCGGCGATGTCGCGCAGGACGGCTTGGTGGGCGCGGTGGACGCCGTCGAAGTTGCCGACGCTGACGATGGTGGGGCCGAAGTCAGGGGGGACGTCTTCGAGTTTGTGGAAGACTTGCATCAAGGTTCAGAAGCGAACCGCCGAGCCCCTGGAGATTTCGCAGAAACCGCGGAGGACGGCTTGTCGGTACCCATCGCTCAAATCTCGAACTCCAGTTTCATTCCGTCGTACGACAAGCGCACGTGCGGTGGCAGGGACGCGTTGGTTGCTTCGTGCGGCAGGTCGTGACAGATATGGGTGAAGAAGACCCTCTTCCCTTTCACTTGGTCCGCAATTCGGATGGAGTTCGCTACGGTCGAGTGGGTGGGGTGCGGTTTGTGGCGCAGCCCGTCCAGAAAAAGCACATCGAGTCCCTGCAAGCGCGGCAGAGAGGCCTCGGGAATTTCGCTGAAATCGGTCAGGTACGCGGCCGAGCCCAGGCGGAAGCCGTAGATTTCGGTTTCGCCGTGGATCACCGGGATGGGTTCGACGCTTGCGCCGAACAAGTCGAACGTGCCGTCGATCGGTTTCAATTCCAGGCGGGCAAGACCGCCGAACTTGTAGTCCGCGTCGAAAATATAGCGGAACATATTGCGGATGTACTCGGCTGCTTCGGCCCGGGCGTACAGCGGAATCTTTCCCTCGCGGTGATAACTCAGCGGACGCAGGTCGTCAATGCCCAAGATGTGGTCGGCGTGGCTGTGGGTGTAGAGGACCGCGTCGATCCTTGTGATTCCTTCGCGAATTGCCTGCTCGCGAAAGTCCGGAGTGGTATCGATCAGGACAACCTTGCCCGCATATTCGATCAGCACGGAAGGACGGGTGCGGCGGTCGTGGGGGTCGGTTGAATGGCACACGGCGCAGGTGCAGCCGATGGTGGGCACGCCCATCGACGTGCCGCTGCCCAGCACGGTGAGCGTTGCCTTCATCGTTTCTTGCTACCTGCAGGGGCTCCCGGAGCTTGGGGTGGATGTGCCAATGCATTGGTGACTTCCACGTAGGCCATGCGCAGTTCGTACAGACAGTTCTGCAGGAAACCCTCTTCGGCGGGCGTGAGATTGCCCTTGGTCTTTTCCTGGAGCAAGCCCAGGGTGTCGATCGTCTGGCGAGCGCCGATGAGGTCGACACGGGGTTGGCCGCCCTGTTCGTGCATCATGCCCAGCTGCAGCATGGCGCTCATGTAGAGCGAAGCCAGGAAGCGCTCGAGAGTCATTTCGAGTTCTTTCGCGGACTGACCGCTCAGCTCCACCCGCGAGTCGAGATCTTTGGACGACTGCCGATAGGCGTCGACATTGGCTTTCTGCTCAGCTGCGGAGGGCGGCGCCGGCATGTCGGGGTCGGCAATCGACGAGGGGGCTGCTTCGGCGGGAGCTGTCGTCACGGTGGTGTCAGGCGCGGGCTCGGCAACGGGCTTCTCTTCAGGCACTTCGGCGCGGAGTTCGCCGTCCGCCGTGAATAGCCGGCGATCGGTCACAGTAAAACCAGCGTCTTGCTTCTTCTCAGCCATAATTTCGTCCTTATGATTGCTTCGTGAGCAGGTCTGCGAACGGGAGATCGGCCACCGTCGCACTCGATTCCGCGATCTGAACGTCTTTACCCGCAATGCCAACCTCGCGCCGGATGTAACCCAAGGCTACTGCGCGGTCGCCGTTTGACGCGGGAATCACCGC
>DASQPN010000078.1:0-13494 GCA_035643915.1 Terriglobales bacterium
ACGCGCAGGTGGGCAGGTGGACTGTGCTGTTCATGTGCTTGCCCATGCTTGCGGTTGTTCTGGCCCGAGCGCGAACCCAACCTGAACCTCCCCTCGAACCGAAACCGCACGCTGCGGAAGAGCGCCGTCTTGAGGTAAAACCAGCGCCCATCACGGGAATACTCCGGCGAAGGAAACCGAACTCCGGTCCTCAACGGGCAGGGCACGGCCCGGTCGGGCGTAGAGTTCGAACTGCCGGTCCCGATAGACCCTCGTCCAACCGCTCTGGGGGATGGGGTTGGAAATTTTGGCGTCTCGGGGCACCAGCACCACATCGGTTGGGTACCTGTCCAGAGTGGAACGCCAATCGGGAGCGGCCTCATAGAAACGAAAGATGCTGTCGACGACGCTGTCGGGATAGGTCTCTTCGTAACGACTGTCTAAGGAAACCTTGACCGCTGGAAACAGTTTCCATGAGACATAAGAGCCAAGCCTGAAGGGCACCATGAGGTTGCCTTTGAATCGCTGTCTGGCGAGATACTCCACTGCTCCCACCGGATAGATGGGCTGGGGAACGGACAGGTTCCACGGTTTTTGCCGGACAGTCGCAAGCAGGCAGACGCAGGCAAAAGTCAGCCACGCAGCCAGCATGAAGCGGGATCTCCGTTCGGTGAAGTGCACAAACCACCTGCCCACGCCGGTCTCCTGCAAGTAGGAGGGAACGTAGCAAAGCCACGCAACCGCAAAGAAGGGGAGCAGTTTCCGATGAAGCAGGGCTTCTAAGGCGGTGGCACTGAGGGGAAGAATTCCTACGCTTCGGCGTATTCCCACGGACGCCACCGGGTACAGAACCGCCAGCACGGCCACCATGAAACTGAGCGTCCAGACCGGACCGAGGTCCCATACCGGCCTCCATTCCGGAGCATAGGGGCGAGCCATCGTCAAGGCGCGCCTCAGATAGCTGAAATATGAGCTCCCATAGGGGTTGAGGAATATTTCGAGGAACATTCCGGCCAGGACTGACAGGAGGTGTCGGACGGGATTGCGGCGAAGCAGTTGCTCCACAACATGGAGTGCCATGAGGCCAATGGCGACGACGAAACCGCCGTGGATATTCAGCCACACGGGAAAAATAACGAGCCAAACCAGCATCCACGTTCGCGCTCCCTTTCGATCGAGTTGCCAGAACAGCAGCAGGAGCGCGGTTAAGAAAAAAGAGTAGGCTTGCGCTCGAATGGCGGTGAAGAAGCCCAGGTACGCCAAGCAGGCGGCCAGTGGCGCGCAGGCTCCGAGCAGTCGGAAATCAGCGCCCCTGGCTGCAGAGCACCGCACGCAAAGAAATCCGGTTCCCAGCGCAAACAAGAATTTCAGAGCCAGAAGGGCGCGGCCGCCAAACCACCGGGTCGCAAAGTACGCGATTGCACCTGCTCCCCATTCGTGATCGATCCAGGGACTGACGGTGGGAGTATAGGCATACGGGTCGGTTCTCAGCAGATGCCCTGCGGAGAGGCTTTCGCGAATCAGCGCCATTTGGTGCCAGACATCAATGTCTACGAAGTTGTAGGCAATCAGCGCCACCAGGAAGGAACCCAAACCCCCGTAGATCGCACAGCGCAGCCAATCATTCGTGGCTTGCGGCTGAGGATCTCGATTGCGACTGGAAGGGTGCGCGGAGGCGACTCCCGGGCTGAATGAATTGAAGATGAAATCTCGCAAGCAGACAAGACTATATTCCATCCACGAGCGCTTGCTCAGGCCAACGGTTTGCGAGCCAGAACCTGATCCCGGCCTCCGAGTGGAATCCACGAGAGCGCTGGTTCAAAACAGCATCGGTGCATCCCATACCGTGTGCCCGGGTTCCACGGGTTGTTCTCCCACAACGCGAAGCAACCCCGCCGACGGGGGGAGCGATCGAGGTAGTTGATGGCGGAACTTCTCTCCGCGACAGGAATGCGGTGGAACACCCCGTTCGAGTACGCCAGGTCCACCGACCCGTCAGGCGTGTACTGCGTGGAGGTCAGAAAGCAGTTGGCATGCGAACTGCGTTCGCTGCGGGCTCTCTCGAGGGAGCGTACCGAGACATCCAGTCCCACCAGCGACTGGCACCCGAGAAGTTTCCGCTAGGAGCACGGTGGTGTCTCCGATCCCACAACCGTAGTCGAGCACCGAACGGGATTGCTGGTTAAGCCGAGCCAGACACCGCGCCAGCCATTCCACCCTTCCCCCGGGCGAAGAACTCCTTGCCTTCGCGGCTGGCGGCAAGGCCCTGGTTGAGGTCGTCGTCGCGGTCGGTGAACTCGGTGGAACCGCTCATCGCCGCTGCATCCCCAGCACGCTGAGAAAAAAACTGGCGAAAATGGTTTGCGCACCCAGGGTGAGGCAGAGCACCGCCGGAATAATGATGCGCATGGTGTGCGGGTAATCGAGCGCGCCGAAGTGGTGCGTACCCCAGGTGCCGACGGCCAACAGGGACGCGGCAAAACCCGCGAGTGTGAACAGAGTTCCCACCGCCAGACCTACCTCGAGCGTGATGTAGCGGAAAAGCCTGTCGAGCAGCGGATCGGGAGGAAGCAGGTCCTCGGAGATGGCGAACAGCTTGGTGAAGACGGCAAACGCAATGCTTTGAAAACCCAGTAGGACAAACGTGGCTCCGTAGAGCATGGTGTGTACATCGAGAGTGATCCCGCGCACCGTTCTCGGCCCCGGCAACAACCATAGCCCGAGCAGGCTGCCGACCACGACTAAGGCTATGCCGGGATAGAGAAAGAGCCAGCGCGGGCTGTAGAGCAGGAAAAACCGCAGGGTGCGCCAGCCATCGCGCCAGGTGCGAAGGTGTGCCGGCCGGCTGCGTCCATCCGGGGACAGCGTGGTGGGCACCTCGGCGATACGCAGCTTCAGCAGCGTGGCCTTTACCACCATTTCGGTGGCAAATTCCATGCCGGTCGTGCGCAGTCCCATGCGTTCGTAAGCGGCTTTACGAAACCCACGGAGGCCGCAGTAAAAATCCCCAACCGGGCTGTGAAAGAACAGTCGCCCGATCCTCGTCAAGGCAGGGTTCCCGAAATACTGATGCCAGGGCGGCATGGCGTCTTTCTGGATGCCTCCCCGGAAGCGGTTGCCCATGACAAGGTCGGCTCCCTGACGCAACTGCTCCAAAAATCGAGGGATATGCCCGAAGTCGTAGCTGTCGTCGGCGTCTCCCATGACGACGAACTTCCCGGACGCCGCAGCGATGCCCCCCATCAGCGCATTCCCGTATCCCTTCGCCTTCACATTTACCACCCGGGCCCCGAGTCGTTCGGCGATCTCAGCCGAGCCGTCACAGCTTCCGTTGTCCGCCACGATAACCTCACCCGCAATATGGGCGGCGAGAATGGCCTGCTGTGCTTCGCGGATGCAAGACTCCAGTGTTTCCGCTTCATTCAAGCAGGGTAGAACCACCGAGAGTTCGACCGGCTCTGGTTCCGTCGCGGCCACGGCGCGCGGCTGGCATTCCGAGTTCGGCCTGATCGTCGCTGCCACAGAACTCCTTCTGCGCACATTTGGGAAGAAACTACACTGACTCCACGCGAATATCTGCTACAACATATTCCGCCCAGCCGGAGCCAGTTTCAGCTCCGAAGTTTATCAAAAGTCTCTCAACCCGGAGGTGTCGTGTCGCCCGAGGTCTGGCTAGTCTTAGCGGCAGTGCTGGCCGTCGGCTGGCTCGCGCCACAGGTCGGGGATGGCTGGTTCCAGCCCGTCGAAGAAGCGGCCGCGCGCTTCGCGACCCGTAAGACTCTGGCGATCTTTTCGATGGGACTGGCGGCGATCCTGACGCGGCTCGCGCTCCTTCCGGTGCTGCCCGTACCCATTCCTGCAATCCACGACGAATTCAGTTACTTGCTCGCAGCCGACACGTTCGCCCACGGGAGATTGACGAACCCCCCGCATCCAATGTCGGTCTTCTTCGACACATTTCATGTGTTGCAGCATCCGACCTATGCTTCGAAGTACCCTCCCGCGCCGGGTGCGGTTCTCGCGCTCGGACAGATTCTCGGCCATCCCTGGATCGGCAGTCTGTTAAGTATGGCGGGGATGTGCATGGCCATGACGTGGATGCTGCAGGGCTGGTTTCCCGCTCCCTGGGCGCTGCTGGGCGGCGTGTTCGTCTTATTGCAGCTTGGATTGTTTCGCCATTGGGTGGACGGTTACTTCGGTGGCGCAGTCGCTGCCCTGGGCGGGGCCTTGGTCTTGGGTGCTTTTCCGCGGGTGGTCCACTTCCGGCGCCTCCGGGACGCGATTCTGATGGGAATGGGTGCGGCCCTGCTCGCCTCGAGCCGACCGGTCGAAGGCTTGATTTTCTGCGTTCCGATCGCGGGGGCGCTCGCGCTTGAGTTCCTGTCCAAGCGCAAATGGTCGAGGGCTGGCACGGTTCGGCGCGTCCTGCTGCCTTTGATTCTTGTGCCAGCGGCCGCACTGGTATTTCTCGGCTATTACAACTGGCGTGTTACAGAAAACGCCTTCCTATTTCCGTACGTGCTCTACCAGCGTGAGTATTTCAGCGATCCCGTGTTTGCGTGGCAGAAGCCCAATCCACCCCTCCATTACGCAAATCAGCAGTTCGAGGTTTTTTTCAACGTCTGGCACCCCACCCGATACGGGCGGTCGTGGAACGAGTGGGAACGCAGATCGTGGCAAACCTGCCAGGCGTGGTGGTATGTCTTTCTGGGCCCCCTCCTTTCGGTGCCTTTCGTGGCGTTACCCTGGATGCTGAAGGGCCGCCGGGTTCGATTTCTGCTCGTGCAGTTCCTTGTCTGTGCTGCGGGGTTGCTGTCCGTGGTCTGGTTCCAGCCTCATTACGCGGCACCGCTGGCGGCAACCCTGTTCGGGTTGCTGGTTCAAGCCATGAGGTATTTGCGGCGATTGGAATTCAGGGGCAGAGCGGTCGGCATCTTTTTGACTCGGCTCGTCGTGATCCTGGTCTTGGATGGGGTGGTCGTCCTGGCGGGACATGCGAGGCGGTATCCGGTCGTGGGCTGGAATCGCGATCGCGCGCAGCTCATCGAGCGACTGGATGCCTCGCCAGGCAGGCATCTGGTGCTGGTCCACTACTCCCCCGAACACAATGTTCATCACGAATGGGTATACAACGCGGCCGACATTGATCGGGCCAAGATCGTGTGGGCCCGCGAGATTCCCGGTCGCGACTGGACGACCCTGCTCGACTACTTCAAGGACAGAAAGATCTGGATGGTCGGAGCCGACGACTCTCCACCGAAGCTTGAAGAGTATCGACGCCCGGAGCAACTCCTACCCGGCAGGGCGTCCCGGGCGGGAGGGTCCCTGAACGGTCAATAATTTGGCGCGGGAGTCGAAGAAATTAGCTTCCCGGCAGGCGTTGTCGAGGTATGATATTGGCGATTGTGTGTCCAGTGGCTCACTGTGCTCTCAAATCCTTGATTTTATTAAGAATAAGAGAAGGGCAAGACCCGCAAGGGGGTACCGGAAACCATCATAGGCCCGGAAACCATCATAGGCCTGGCGGTTGGCGATTGTCCGCCGGTTCTGTGGCCGATTGGAGGTAGAGGGATGAATCAGATTCTCCGCAGGTTGTTTCAGGACGAGGAAGGACAAGACATCGCCGAATATGCTGTGATGCTGGCCGTGATTCTGGTGATCGTTGTTGGTACCGTCCGGCTGATCGGATCGCAGGCGAACACCGTCTTCTCTCAAGTCGCCAGTGCCATTCAATAGCCGCGCTTGCCCCGGGAAACCCGAGCCGGGTAAAGCAGGCGAACGCGCTGGCGGATAGGCCAGGTTGGGCTTCGGGGTGCGGCCACATGGGCCCGTGGTTTTGGGAATAAACAGCTTTGCGTCTTCATGCTTGTCTGAACGTGCGGCGACCGTCGCACGGTTGCAGTTTTTGGCTGGATTTGAGGAGTAGCAATGAATCGTACACGGCTCCTGCTCATTGGGTTCGTCGCACTGGCGCTGGGTGCCTTCGTCGCGTTCGTGGTTTACAAGAACCTGCTGTCGAAATCAGGCGCCAACAACGAACCAGGCATCGACGTCGTACTTGCGGCCAACGATCTGCAGGTGGGCGCCAAGCTGGAAGACAGGGACATCCGGGTTGCCAGGGTGCCGCTATCGGTGGCCCCTCCGGGGGTTTTTCGCTCGGGCTCTCCGATCATCGGACGTGGCGTGGTCTTGCCGGTGTCGAAAGGGGAATTCATTCTGCCCAGTAAACTGGCGCCGGAGAAATCGGGCTCGGGTCTGCCGTCGCTGATCCCGCCCGGCATGCGGGCGGTGTCCGTGCGTGTCAACGAGGTTGTCGCGGTCGCGGGTTTCGTCGTTCCCGGCACCCGGGTGGACGTGTTACTGACCGGCAATCCGGCGGGAGCCAACGAACCGCAGACCACCACGGTCCTCGAGAATGTTGCCGTCATTGCGGCTGGGCAGAGGCTGGAGCGGAATGCGGCCGGTGATCCGCAAACCACCCCGGTCATCACGCTTCTGGTATCGCCCGATGACGCCCAGAAGCTGACCCTGGCGAGCTCCCAGGGACACATCCAACTCGCCCTCCGCAACCCGATCGACACCAAGCAGCAGGATCTGGCGGCCATGAAGGCCACCGGCCTCTACAAGAACCTAACCCCGGTTGCGGCTCCCGCACACCCGAAGACCGGGAAGAAGACGGGGCTGGCTCCGCCTGCACCGCCAGGGGCCTACAAGGTAGAGATCATTCGCGGCAACAAGGTCGATGAAACCAAGTTTCCAGATCAACCAGGCACCCACTGAGAATGGCCGTCCAACTGAAGAATCTCATTCCGCTGCCCGCTCGTCCGGAGAGCGAATCTACGATGGCCCGTGGCAGGTGGGTGGTCGGAGCGGTGCTGGGCATGTGGCTTCTGTCGGCCCCCGGATTTGCCGAAGCGCGCACGCAAGATACCACGGCAGCGCCCACGGCTCAGACCGCCCCGCAGCAGGCATCGCCCCAGACCGTAGAGCACCCCGCCTCCGCGTCGATTCCTCCTCCTTCGGAAGCCACCAGCGGGGCGCCTCTGCGCGTCATGGTGGGCAAGTCCCTGCTGATCAATACCAGTGAACGGCTGAGGCGCGTATCCGTCACCGACCCCAATGTTGCCGACGTCCAGGTTGTCACACCGACGCAGATCCTGGTGCACGGCCGGTCGGCTGGCGAGGTGTCGCTGCTGATCTGGGACGAACTGGAGCGCTCCCGCAGCTTCGATCTGCGGGTGGATGTGGACGTCACGGCTGCAGCCGAAGAAGAGAAGAGCGTCTTCCCGGACGAGCAGATCGTAGTGACTCCTTCCCGTTCGGCCATCGTGCTTTCCGGCCACGTTTCGAGCGAAGACGTCATGAAGCGGGCGGGCTCCATCGCCGAAGCGTATTCGAAGAATGTTGTCAACGTGCTGACGTTCGGCCCGAGCGGCGCGCAGGAAGTCCTGCTCGAGGTGAAGTTCGCCGAAGTCGACCGCTCGGCCGTCTCCCAGTTCGGAATCAATCTGCTTTCGACCGGTGTGGGAAAGACCATTGGCACGACCAGCACCGGACAATATGGCGGATTCGGAGTTCAGAGAATCACGGACACTTTCGGCGTGCCGGCCTCTCCCGCTCCGAATCAACCGACCCCCACTTCCGGTTCGCCGACGGAAGTTTTCTCCACCACCCAGCAGATTAATGATGTGTTGAATCTGTTCCTGTTCAACCCCGAACTGCACCTGGGCGCGGTCATCAAAGCCCTTCAACAGAAGAACCTTCTCCAGATCCTGGCGGAGCCGAACCTCATCGCGGTCAACGGCAAGGAAGCCAGCTTCCTGGCGGGAGGCGAGTTCCCCTTTCCGATCGTGCAGCCCGGCCAGGGTTTCACCGCGGTAACGATTCAGTTTAAGGAGTTCGGCGTTAAACTCAAGTTCAAACCCGTGATCATGCCGAACGGCAATATTCATCTCAATGTGACGCCCGAAGTCAGTACCCTGGATTTTGCCAACGCGCTCACCATTTCGGGGTTTACCGTACCCGCGTTGAGCACGCGGCGGGCCGACACGGAGTTCGAGTTGCAGGACGGCCAGAGCTTCGTGATTGCGGGTCTGATGGACAATCGGGTCACCAGCCTCGTGAACAAGGTGCCCGGGTTGGGCGACATTCCCATCCTCGGCAATTTCTTCCGGAGCAAGAGCCTGCAGAAGAGCAATGCGGAGTTGATGGTTTTGTGCACGGTCCGAAAGATTTCGCCCAACATGCAATCTCCGCCCGGCCCCAGCAACCCTCAACCCTTCATGAACAAGGATGGTTTCGACGGGAAGAAGCCCTCGGCGGGAAAGTAGTTTCGGGTCATGGCTGAGCTTTTAGTGGTCATCATCGCGACCGACAGTGAACAGCGGGCCGTGCTACAGGTGCTGGTGGACGGCACCAGTGTGGCGCGCACGGTCCACTCAGCCTCCAGCTACCCGGCGGTTGCGAGCGACGCTTTTTTCCCCCGAACTCAGGCCATGAACCCGGACGTGACGCTGATCGATATTCCGTCCGATGCTCCCGCTCCCGCGTTGCAGGCCATCGAACTACTCCAGCAGGAACTGTCCGACGCCGCCATTTTTGCGATCGGCAGCATGTCGCAGCCGCAGCTCATCGTAAGCGCCATGCGGGCGGGAGCCCGTGAATTCATCGAACGCCCCACCACCACCACCGATCTGCTGGAAGCATTCGTCAGGCTCTCGACCACCCAGCGCAAGGTCAGGCGAGAGGGTCCGCGCGGCAAAGTGTTTACGGTCGTCAACGCCAAAGGTGGAAGCGGCGCAACCACCGTGGCGGTGAACCTGGCGTTAGCCCTGCAGGCTGCCCACGGAAACGTCGCCCTGGTGGATCTTGCCCCGCTGGGGCACGCCGCCCTGCACCTGAACCTGAAAGCCCCGTTCACCGTGGCGGATGCGATCCGAAATCTCCATCGGATGGACAGTTCCCTGCTCGAAAGTTTCATGACCCGGCAGGCGGGAGGCTTGCAGTTGCTGGCGGGGGCGAACAGTCCGGCGCCCGCAGAACCATCCACCGCCGAGTTTGCGCGTCTATTCGACATGTTGGTGAGTCACTTCCGCTATGTGGTGGTGGACGCGTCCTCGCGGGTGGACGCCGCGACCCGTCTGATTGGAAATCTCTCGGAAACCGTGCTCCTGGTGGCGCACGCCGACGTGGCATCCTTGTGGAGCGCGGCACGGGTGGTGCAGTTCCTGGGAGAAACCAACGGGAAGGAACGCGTCAAGCTGGTGTTGAACCGTTTTCGAAAAATACCGGGTTTTCACGAAACCGACGCCGAGACTGCCTCCGGGGCGACGCTGTTGTGGCGCATTCCAAACCAGTACTTTGCGGTTTCGAGCGCAATTGATCGAGGGGTTCCCGTGATGCAGCAAAACCACACCGAGATCGCGCGCGCGTTCGCGGGCCTGGCCGCGACCCTTACGCAGAACGACGATGACGTGAAGCGCACCACCTGGTCGATGTTCAAGACAGTTTAGGGAAATCATGGCGAATCTGCAGGCGTTCGAGCGCAGTGAGTACCAACAGGTCAAGGCCGACCTCCATCGGAAAATTCTCGACCGTCTCGATCTGGAAAAACTGGGGAGGACCAACAGCGAGACCGCGCGCGACGAGGTTCTGATCCTGATCCGCAGTTCGGTGAACAGCGAAGCCGTTCCCCTCAGCTTCGCCGAGCGCGAGCGGTTGTCGCGCGAGATTCTTGATGAAATTTTCGGGCTCGGTCCGCTTGAGCCCCTGCTGAAAGATCCCAGTATCTCCGACATTCTGGTCAACCGTTTCGACCGGGTCTATATCGAGCGTTCCGGCAAGCTGGAACTCACCGGCCTGTCCTTCAAAGACAATCAGCACCTGATGCAGATCATCGACCGTATCGTGTCGCGCGTCGGACGCCGGGTCGACGAGTCCTCGCCCATGGTGGATGCCCGACTGCTCGATGGTTCCCGCGTTAACGCCATCATTCCGCCTCTGGCGATCGACGGAGCCTGCCTCTCCATCCGCCGGTTCGGACGGGATCCCGTCACCGCTCGCCAGATGATCGAGAACAAGACGCTCACCGAACCCATGCTCGAACTGCTGTCCGCCATGGTGAAGGGGCGTCTCAACCTGTTGATCTCAGGCGGAACCGGTGCCGGCAAGACCACGGTGCTGAACGTTCTTTCCGGCTACATTCCCAACAACGAGCGCATCGTCACCATCGAAGACGCCGCCGAACTGCAGATGAAGCAGGAGCACGTGGTGCGCCTGGAGACTCGCCCCCCCAACATCGAAGGCAAGGGCGCGATTCGCCAGCGGCAGCTGGTCATCAACAGTTTACGTATGCGTCCGGACCGCATCGTGCTGGGCGAGGTGCGCGGCGAAGAGGCCTTCGACATGCTTCAGGCCATGAATACCGGGCACGACGGCTCGCTTACAACGGTCCACGCCAACTCGCAGCGGGACGCGCTCTCGCGTATCGAAAACATGGTCTCGATGGCAAATTTGAACATCCCGGAACGGGCCATTCGCCATCAGATCGCTTCGGCCGTTCATGCCGTGGTGCAGGTCGCGCGCCTTTCCGACGGTACCCGCAAAATCCTCACCATTTCCGAGATCGTCGGGATGGAGGCGGAGATCATCACGATGCAGGATATCTTCGTGTTTGACCGCCTGGGTATCGATGAAGGCGGGAAGGTTCGAGGTCTGTTCCACGCGACTGGAATCCGGCCAAAATTTGCTGAGCGGTTGGCTACTGGGGGCTGTCGTCTGCGGCCCGCGCTGTTCGAATCGAAAATGGAGGTCTGAGAGAACTCGGAGCATCCAACCATGCCGGCCCTGATCGCCATACTTGTTTTCGTGGTCGTTTCGCTCGGAGGCTTTGTGGTTTTTTCCCTCCTGGACGAGCGCAAAGCGCGAGCGCGCGTCCTGCGCGATCGTCTGGCATCGACCGAGGAAACCGTCGAGCGCAAGCCAGGCGAGGAACTGGCCCTGCTGCGCGACGAGGTGCTCAGCGAGATCCCGGCGCTCGACTCACTGCTCCGGCGCTCCGACCGGATCTCGGCCCTGCAGAAGCTGCTTTCCCAAGCCGACGTCCCGGCACGCGCGGGCAACTTCCTGTTGCTGTGCGTCGCCAGTGCGGTCGTCCTGGGGGGCATTGTCCTGGCCTGGAGCAACTCCCCTATCTTCGCCTGGGTCGGTTTCATGCTGGGCTTCTTTCTTCCTTATTCCTATGCGTCCTATCGCCGCACCAAGCGATTCGACGAATTTGAGGAGCACTTCCCCGAGGCAATCGACACTCTGGCGCGTGCGGTGCGCGCCGGACACGCTTTTACCACCGCGCTGGAGATGATCTCCGACGAAATGGCCGAGCCGGTGGCGGGCGAGTTCCGGAAGCTGTTTGAGGAGCAGAAATTCGGTCTGCCCGTGAGAGAAGCGCTGTCGAACCTGGCCGAGCGCGTGCCCCTGGTCGACGTGAAATTCTTTGTTACCGCCGTCATGCTGCAGCGCGAGACCGGCGGCAACCTCGCCGAAATCCTCGACAATCTCTCTTATGTCATTCGGGAGCGCTTCAAGATCCTGCGGCAGGTGCGGGTCTACACGGCGCAAGGTCGCCTGACTATGCTTTTGTTGATGGGGATGCCTCCACTCATCGTGGCAGTCATGTTCTCCCTGAACCGGATCTTTATCGAGCCGCTGTTTACCGACCCGATCGGACACGTGTTGCTGGTGGGCGGACTCACGTTGCAAACCATCGGTTACTTCGTCATCCGAAAAATCATTCGGATCCAGGTGTAGTGGAATGTCTCTTCCTCTGATTCTGGCGCTTCTGATCTTCGTCACCATCGTGCTGGCGGTCTTCGCCTTCGGCGCAGCGGCCTACGCTCCCTCCTCCATTCTGGGCGCCCGCCTGCGGTCGCTTGCCTTCCAGCGTCCTCTGGCACAGCAGGCACAGCAGGAAAAGCCTGCCATCAGGCAGCGCATCGAGCGGGCCCTCAATCCTCTGAGCAAGGCGTTACCGCTGTCTCCGAGCGACACGGACCGCACGCGCGGCTGGTTGATTCAGGCCGGCTATCGCGAGTCGCGGCACTTGACATTCTACCTCGGCGCCCGCGTCCTCATGGCTCTACTCGGCCTGGGAGCGGTGGTGGCCACCAGTGGCTTCAACTCGCCGCTATTGCTGGTCGGTCTAACCGGCCTCGGGTTTTTCATCCCGCGCTTCCTGCTGAAACGCAAGATCAAGGCCCGCCAGATGCGCATCCGGCTGGGGCTGCCAGACGCCCTCGACCTTACGGTGATCTGTGTGGAGGCCGGCCTCGCCCTGGATCAGGCGATGATGCGCGTGGGTGAAGATCTTAGCCACGCCCACCCCGACCTGAGCAACGAGTTCTATTTGTTCAATCTGGAAATGCGTGCCGGCAAGCCCCGCCCCGAGGCTCTGCGCAATCTCGTCGGCCGCACGGGCGTTGACGACATCAAATCGCTTGTGGCCACGCTGGTGCAAACCGACCGCTTCGGGACCAGCGTCTCACAGGCGCTTCGGGTCCATTCAGATTCGTTGCGCACCGAACGCCGTCAGCGCGCCGAAGAACAGGCTGCCAAGACCACCATCAAGATGGTTCCTCCCCTGGTGGTATTCGTTCTGCCATCCATCATCGTCGTGACATTGGGGCCGGCCATAATACTGCTTTACCGCACGCTCGTCCCCTGAACGAACGGGCGGTCGGCACGGGATGACGGAACCAGGAGTGGTAATGCCGGAGTCTGTGGCCCGCGGCTACGTCTTGAATCGCACTCGGCGCCAGTACCTCGCTACCCACCTGGCCGTGGCCGATGATCACTGGTCCCGTCTTTGCGGTCTCATCGGGAAGGCCCCGGGCACCTTTCGCGCCGGCGAGGGACTGTGGATTGTGCCCTGCAGGGGCGTCCACACACTCGGCATGCGGTTCCCGATTGATGTGCTCTACCTGTCCCGGGACAAGGTCGTACTCCACCTGGAGCAAGGCCTTCCGCCCTGGCACTTCGCTCCGGTGCGTCTCGAGGCCTCCTCGGTACTAGAACTTCCGGAACACACCCTGCGCGCCACTGGCACTACAATTGGGGACGAGCTTGAAATCTCGACTCACACCACAGGAGAAACCGAACCAGCATGAATGAAGCGCCCAAGCTGCTGGTCGAGTGGTCGTCGCCCTGGCAGGAATTCATCGGTTCGATTGGCCCTGCCCTCGGGCGCTCTCCTGTTCGCCTCGCCGGGGAGGCACAGACCGGCCTGTTCCCGGTGCGGGGCATGCTTGTTTCCTGGGGGATGGAAGCGATCTTTCTGGCTGTGCTGATCTTGCTGCCGGGGAGGTTGGCCCACATGCGTCCCTCGGTGCCGCTCACACCGCCCAAGTACGATGTCATCTACTTCTCGGCGGACGAACTGCCGCAGATTGAGGACCGGGGCGGCGCCCAAGCGGGCCGGACCGGTCGCCCAGGGGGAAAGGCAGCGCACCATCGAACCCAGAC
>DASQPN010000079.1:0-19719 GCA_035643915.1 Terriglobales bacterium
CCGTGGCCCCCGGGTCAATCGCGGTCGACGCCAGCCCTTCACTTGCCTACGCCCGCAGTGACAACCAGAAAATCTACGTGCTGAACCAGGGTAGCGGGACGATCACCACCATCAACACCCTGGATGACTCGATCGCGGGCACGGTATCGGCCGACGCCGGCGCCGACTTCATGATCTACGACAGCCACCTGAACCGCTTGTATGTCACCAGTTCAACCGGTTCGCTCTACGTCTATAACGCGGCGGTCTCGGCGCCTACCCTGCTGAAGCAGATTCCCGTCCCCGGAGCGTCAGATTGCGCGCAGTGCACGCCCGTTTCTGTGGCTGCCCTCCCGGACGGAAGCCGCGTGTACGTCGGCAGCGCCGTCGAGACAACGGATTCCACCAAGTGCGTGCAACCGGTCGGCGGTCCCCCGGTGAACTGCTACCTCACCCAGGTTACGGTCATCGATGCTCTGAATCTCACCGCAAAGACCGGTTCGGGCACAGCTCCCAATCCGATCCCGGTGCCAACCCCCACTTCAACCGCTCCGGCCGGGGTCCCCGTCCTTTTGGAAGCCAACTGCGCCACTGCCCGCTTCCGTCTTTCCATGGCCGCCGCAGGGGACAGCAGCCGCGTCTTCTTGGCGGCGTGTGATGCCGGCGGAATTTCCACGATCAATACTGCGAGCGACACCTACGTGGTGACGCTTCCCGCTCCGGTCAGTGCCTTCCCGCCGATCCAAACCGACTCCAACGTAGCGCCTCAGCCGCCGCGGCAGAATCCTGTGTTCCTGCTGAGTGGCCCGTAGCCGAGCGGGTCGTGGGTCCTGTTCTGTCGGTGGAGCGACAGGCGTCCCCGCCTCTCGGCGCGACGCACTTTTCTTCCGATGTCGTGAGCGCCAAGCCCTTCTTCGAGCCAGCTCTCAGAGCCGTTCCCTCGTGTGCCAAGACGGATCTGAATTCGCGCGCCAGCCTGAAGACTGAGATGGGGAGGTTTGCCAGAACGGATCGGGAACCCGTCCTCGCGTGGCGGCCGGAGCTGGACTTGCCCAGCGGGCCGCTGGCAGAGGTCAGCTGCCTGCCGCTAGCGCACGGTCCGCTTGCCGCCGCCGGGTGTGGCGCATGGCAATATTCATGAAGACGCTCCCGATGGGAGTCTCGAAGCACATGACCAGCGCTTCCGTGTCTTCGCTGCCCTTGATGCCTTCTTCTGACGTGTGCAGCACTGGGGGGTGAACCCGGAAATGAAATCCCTGGTCGTTCAGCGACGTAATCGCGTTCCCGATGATCTGGTTGGCCAGTTCGCAGGCGGTCTCGCGCACCAGGCTATCGGACTCGGGCAAGTCCGCTCCCGCCATCTTGCTAGCCACACGCACCGCGGTTTCCGGGTCGAGGTCGATGATGATGCGCCCCTCAATATCTCCCGTGACCCACACCATGGCCGCCACGCCTTTACGGCGGTACGCTTCCTCTTCCATGCTGAGGCTGCCGATGGCAGTGCTGCACTGCAAGCCCTGCGCCAACACCGCGTCCGCCGAGTTGATGAACGGCTGGATCAACTCCATTTTCATGAGATCAGGCCCCCGCGCCCGCCACGTTCGCCACGGCGCCATCTTCGCCCAGCACGTACTTGATCACTTCGTAAAGCACTTCCGGCTTCACCGGCTTCTGTACGAAGTGGCGTGCTCCTCGCTGCAGCGCCGCTACGATGTTTTCCTGGTATCCGACCGATGACACCATCACGATGCGCGCTTCCGGATGCGACTGCACGATCCGTTCTGCGGCTTCGATGCCCTCCATCTGCGGCATGGTGATGTCCATGAGCACGATGTCAGGATGGGTGCGGTCATACTCGGTGATGGCCGTCAGCCCATCGCCCGCCTCGCCGGCCAGGTGCCCGCCGAACGACTCGACCATGCGGGCCAGGTTCTTGCGCGCAAAAACGGAGTCGTCCACGATCAGGTACCGGACCGGCTGCCCGTCTTTGGTGCGTTTCACTGGCGCAAACTGCTCCATAAGGACCTCCTGTTACTACTTGCGTACCACGCGGCGTCTCCGCCGGCTAGATAACCCTAGTTTTGCCCGGCACCGGCGGCCCTGCCGCCCACGCCGTTCCCTAACTCTGTTTCTCCGCGCCCATCGGTTGCGCACAGTGCCATCAACGCACTGGCCATGGCTTCCAGTGCCACCACCCGGACCGCATACCCCCGGTCGATGGCCGCTTTGGGCATTCCGAACACCACGCAGGACTCTTCGCTCTGCGCGATGGTCATCCCGCCCGCCGCCCTCACCAAGCCCAAACCTTCCGCCCCATCGTCGCCCATGCCGGTCATGATTACGGCGACCACCTGGGAGCCGAACTCCTCGGCCGCGCTCCGGAAAAGCACGTCTGCGGAGGGACGGTGCCCGCGGATCCGCGGTTCGTCGCTCAGCAGAGCCACGTTTCCCAGGGGCAGGCGCTTGACTTTCAGGTGACGGCTGCCCGGGCACACCAGCACACGCCCCGGCAAAAGCACATCTCCCGAGTGCGCCTCTTTCACGCGCAGCGCGCACGTCTCATCCAGACGCCGGGCGAACATTTCCGTGAAGTTTTCCGGCATATGCTGCACTACCACGATGGTTCCCGGGAAATCCGCCGGCAGTTGTGAGAACACGTACTGCAAGGCGTTCGGGCCGCCGGTGGAAACGCCAATCGCGACCACTTTGGACGGCGCTTTCGTTGACGCCATCGGCGCTTTCCCCAGCGGCGCGCTGCCCACCAGGGGCTTGACCGAAACGTTCCGGCTGCTTGCGGCAGCCTTGATCTTGGCGATCAGTTCGGCCGCGATCTCCGGCATGCGCGTCGAGACGTCCTGCGGCTTGGCCACGAAATCGATCGCTCCCAGGCCCAGAGCTTTGAGCGTGATCGATGCGCCTTCCGTGCTGTGCGAACTCACGACAATCACGGGCACCGGATGTTTGCGCATGATCTGCCTCAGCATCTCGATGCCATTCATGCCCGGCATCTCCAGGTCGAGCGTGACCACCTGCGGTTTCAGGTCTTCGATCTTCTTCAGACCAAAACTGCCATCCATCGCCGTGCCCACCACCTCGATCGAACTATCCTTTTCGAGGATCTGCGGAATCAGCTTGCGCATCAGCGCCGAATCATCCACCACGAGGACTCGCACTCGTCCACTCATGCGTGTCCTCCCGTCGCAGCCTGACTCAGACGCGTCCTGTCCGCATGGGAGAGCAGCAGTCCGGAACTGACCTCCCCAGCCACGGCCGGCCGCGCGCGGGCAAAGTGCTCCACCACCGCCGACAAATTCAGAATCAGTACGACTCGGCCATTACCCAGAATGGAGGCTCCACTCACCAGATCGGTCGAGACGGCCTGGTCGTCCAATGCTTTGATGACCAACTCTTCCTCACCTTCCAGCCCGTCGACGATGAGGCCGAACTTCCTCTCCCCCACGCTGATTACCAGCACAAAAAGCTTGCTTGCGCCCCGGTCCGGCCCCTCGGCCGGAGCCCGCCCCAGCCGCACCAACGGCAATACCTGGTTGCGCAGCTGCAGCACCTCGTAGTGGTCCACCTGGTGGACTTCGGACTGCCGCGTCCGCGCGATCTCCACCACCGCGCTCAGCGGAATGGCATACAGTCGCTGCTCCACCCGGAATAACAGAGCTTTGATGATGGCCAACGTGAGAGGCAGTTTCAGCCGGAACGTCGTACCTTGCCCGGGATGGGTCTCAATGTGTACTGTGCCCTTCAGACGGTGCAGCACGCTCTGCACCACGTCCATGCCTACACCGCGCCCGGAGACCTCGGTCACTTCTTCCGCCGTGCTGAATCCAGGGCGGAGAATGAATTCGAGGGTTTCCGCTTCGTTGAGCCGGGCAGCGTCTTCCGCCTTCACCAACCCCAATGCGATGGCCTTGGCTCGGATGCGCGCCGCATCCATGCCGCGCCCGTCATCGCTCACCTCCACGATCACCTGGTTGCCCTGGTGATAGGCGCACAGACGCAGCCTCCCCTTGGCGGGCTTGCGCAGTTTCTGCCGCTCTTCGGAAGACTCGAGGCCATGGCCGATGGCGTTTCGAACCAGGTGCGTCAAGGGCTCGGCGATCGCATCCAGAATGCTCTTGTCGAGGTCGGTATCCTGACCGCTGACCACGAGTTCCACATCCTTGCCACACTGCCGCGCGACGTCGCGCACCATACGGGGGAAGCGCCGGAACAGTTGCTCCACCGGGACCATGCGAATCTTCATCACCGAACGTTGCAAATCGGTCAGCACGCGCGCCTGGAAAGCCATCGCATCGGCGAACTTGCCCCGCAGCGCTTCCTTCGGATAAAACTTGGCGAACTCGTTCAGCGCCTGCTGCAGCATCGACTTGCCGATAATGAGCTCGCCCACCAGGTTGAGTACGCTGTCGATGCGCTCCGCATCCACGCGCAGGATGTTCTCGGCCATCGTCGTGTGTGCCTGGGCCATCCATTCCGTTGTGCCCGCGGCTTCTTCTGTCGGGATCAGGCCGCCCTCGGGCGAGATCGCTCCTGATTTGGGAGTGCCTTCCGCGTCGCCGACTTTCGCAGTTTGTTGGCTGGCGCCATCGAGGGCGATCTCGCCGGGCAGCAAATCCAGCTTGACGCCGGAAACAATCGTCGGAATCCGGCACTTTGTGGAAACTTGCTCGGCCGCCCTGTCCGTGGCCACCAGGAATTCCACCTGCTTGGTCGCCGCCGGCGAGCCCGCCTCGGGGCGCCCGGCGAGCACCTCGCCGATCCCCGCCAGGGCGTTCTGCACCAGTTGCCGTCCCGCGATGGGCATCGCGCAATGCGGATCGATCTGCGCCTGGACGTGATAGACGAACTTCCCGTCGGCTTGCGCCTTGTGGACCGCCAACTTCTCGTATTCTGTCCAACCCAGAGTCTTGGCTGTGACCGCGACTTTCTTCCGCCCGCGCGGCTTGCTGCCCGGCTCCTCGGTGAGCTTCTTCACCATCTTCCGCAGCGAATCGCGCGAGGGGAGCTTCGTCCGTTTGCGATAGGCGGCGAGCATTGCTACAAACAAATCCGCGGCGGTAAAGGCGACTTCGGCAAGCATGGTGTGGCCGGTGGCCGACTCCAGCGCCAGCGCATCTTCAAGTTCGTGGGCCACTTCGCTCAACTCGCGGTATCCGCACGCGCCCGCGTCCCCCTTCAGGGTATGCACGGTCCGCCGGATGCTGCGCACAAGCTCGGCGTCCCCGGGGTGCTTTTCGAGCTTCAGGGCTTCTTCGTTCAGCGCCTGCACCAACTCCTGCGCGCTCTCAAAGAAGAGCTCGCGGAGTTCCGCCATGCGCTCATCGGACTGCTGGTTCACAACTTCACCTCAACCCGTTGATAGGCCGTTCCGCTGTTGCGGTGCACCATCTGGAACCGCTCGGTCAGCCCCAGCAGGCTTTCTGCATGGCCCACGAACAGGTAGCCATCGTGGTTCAAGCAGCGGTAGAACTTGTTGATCAGCCTTTTCTGCTCGGCTTCATCGAAGTACATCATGACGTTGCGGCAAAAAATGACGTCGTTGCGCTGGGGCAGGTACTCGGTCTTCAGATTGTGGAAATCGAAGTGAACGATCTCCTTCAGCGTCTTTTTGACCGCGTACCGGTCGCCCACCTTGTCGAAGTGACGCAGGCGGTAGCTATAGTCGACCGAGGCCATCTGGCTCTCGTTGTAGGTGCCATCCTGTCCCGCGCGCAGTACCGAATAGCTGATGTCGCTGGCCAGGATTTCCACTTTCCACGGAGCCGGAATCAGCGGCTTGGGCGATGGAGACTCTACCGGCAGGGGATTGCGCATGTAGTGGTAGGCCAGCGCGTCCGCCACTTGCATGGCCATGGTGTAGGCTTCCTGCCCGGTCGAACAGCCCGCGCTCCAGAAGCGCAGGGAAAAGTCCCGCCGCTCCTGCTTGCGGTGCAACAGATCTTCCAGGACATACTTGTGGAACAGCTCCAGCTGCGCCCGGTTGCGGAAGAAACTGGTTTCGTTGACCGTCAGATTTTCGAGCAGCAGCGCCAGTTCGCCCTTGCCCGCGTCGCTGATCAGAAGGCGGTAGTAGCCGTAGAAGGAGTCGACGTGGCACTCCCGCAGCCGCCGCTGCAGGCGGTCCTGGAGAAAGTGCGTGCGGCGCTCGTCGAAGTGCATACCGCATTCTTGGTACACGAGCGCCTGCAAAAGCTTCAGTTCCGCTTCCGTGAGCGTGGGTGCTGGCGCTGCGCCTGATGTGCTCATGTGGTTTCCCGTGAAGCTGTACCTTAACGTGTCCCTACGCTGCGGGCCTCCGCCCTGGGAGTAGCCATCGCTTTGGTTTCCGCCGCCACTTTCTGTGCGCTCTCCGTGCTCAAGTCCAGAAGCCTGTTGATGTCCAGCAGCATGATGAGCCTGCCTTTGTATTTGCCCAGGCCCGTCACGCAGTTCATCCCGCCTTCCTGCAGCACTGCGGGCGGCGGTTCAATGTCTGTCGAGGCAATCTTCAGCACTTCAGAAGCAGAATCCACGATCAGGCCCGACAGCCGGCTGTTGTGTTCCACCACCAGGATCCGGTTCCTCCGGTTCGTGTCCACTTCCTTGGCGCCGAAACGCTTGCGCAGGTCCATCACGGATACGATTTTGCCCCGCAGGTTGATGACGCCTTCCATGTACTCCGGTGCATCGGGAACGGCGGTGATCTCCGGCACGCGCACGATTTCATGCAGCGACGTGATCGGCACGCCGTACGTCTCCCGGCCTACCTGGAACCCCACGATGTGCAGTTCTCGGCTCATGTGCCGCTCCTGGCCTATCCCCGTGTCCCGGCGGCGGCATGACGCGCACCCTTGGCCGGGGTCAGGTCCTCACGACGCGGCCGATGCTCTACCTCACCCGTTCGTCCCGCCACCCGCTCCATGGCGTCGAGCAGTTCACGCGACATCTTCGACATCTGTTCCGCGGATGCAGCCAGCTCGGTCGAGCCGGAGGTGCTCTGCTGCACCAGTTCGCGCATGCGCTCCATCGCCTTGACCACGGCCTGCGCTCCCGACGCCTGCTCTTCCACTGCCGAGTTGATTTCGTGCGTGATTTCGTTCAGCCTGGTGGTGGCTCGCGCGATCTGCGAGGAGCCGTGCGATTGTTCGTTGGTCGCCGCGCCGATTTCCTGCGCAAACTTGTACACCTCGGTGACCACGTTCGAGATCTTGCGCAATGCGCCATTCAACTCGCCGCCCAGTTCCAGCCCTTCGTTGACGATGGTCGTGCTCTCGTCCATGTTCTCCACCGCCTTGCGGGCTTCCTTCTGGATGCTCTGGATCAGCTCGGAAATCTCCTTGGTCGACTGGGCCGACTTCTCGGCCAGCTTGCGGACTTCGTCCGCCACCACGGCAAAACCCAGCCCGTGCTCGCCGGCCCGGGCGGCCTCGATGGCAGCGTTCAGGGCAAGCAGGTTGGTCTGTTCGGCCAGGTCGTCGATGACCTCGATGATCTTGCCGATGTCGTCCGCGCGCTGCCCGAGCGCGTCGATGATGGCGCCGGACGATCGGATGGTGTTGTTGATCTTGGTCAGGCCCTCGGTAGCCTTGTCCATCGTGGTGATGCCGCTGTGTACCTCTTCCCGCGACCGGTTGGAAATGTCGAGCAGCACCTTGGCGGTGTCCGCCACGCGCTGGATCGACGCCACCATCTGGTCGATGGAAGCGGAGGTCTCGCTCACGCTGGACGCCTGCGTCTGCGTGCTCTTGACCATGTTCTGCACGTTCACACTCATCTCGTGCATGGTGCTGGTCACTTCATCAATCGCCGACGATCCCTGCAGGCTGATCTTCGCGGATTCGTCAGAAGCGCCCGCCACCTGGCTGGATGCGCTGGCCACCTGCGATGCGAGGTCGCGCACGTTGCGCACCAGGTCCCGCAGGCTCTTGACCATCTGCTGGAAGGCGTGGCCCAGCGTGTCCTGCTTGGAGCGTGGTTGTACGTCGACCATCAAGTCGCCGTTGGCGATGGCCTCCGACACCTCTGCCATCTCCTTCAGGTACTTCACCATGCTGGCAAAGGTGCGCGCCAGTTCGCCAATCTCGTCCTGCCGCTGTATATCGGTCTCGATGTCGTGATCCAGATCGCCAGCGTTGCCGATCTTGTGCGCCACCGTCATCAGCCTGGAGAGCGGTTCCGTGATGGAGCGGGCCGTGCGATAGGCAATGAAGCTGCCCACCCCGAGCGCCAGGACCATGCTCAGGAATGACACCACGATCGTCCAGTTGGCCGCCGTCTCGTCCGATGTCCGACGGTCTTCCACGGCCTTCTTGTTTTCCTTGTCGGCGACGTCCAGGAACTCGGTGGAATTCTTCACCCACGACGACGCGTCCTTCTGCAGGTAGAAGATCTGCAGTTCCGCGACCGTGGCGTTCCCGCTGTCCACGTCCCTGCGCTTGTCCACCAGCGGCTGCGCAAATTCCTTCGCCCAACTCTGCTCCAGTTGCTGAACCTTTTCGAGGGCGGCTTTCTGCTGTTCGAAATTTGCCAGATTCTGCGTCTTTTCCAGTTTTTCGGTGAGCGATCGGATGCCTTCGTTCATCCGGTCCACTTCGCGCGTGTCGCCGCTGAGCAGGTAGTTGCTCAAGTAAAGCCGGTTCTGCATCATCTGGAATTTGACGGTGTCAGTAGCCTCAGCCAGTCCGAGCGAAGAGGCTGCCGCCTTCTTGGCGTCGTGCTCGCGCCGGACCGCCATCCAGTTGACCACGAATAGAAACACGACCCCCAGAAGCACGCCACCAAAGCTCAAATAGAGTTTCTTGCCCAGCGTCATCGCTGTTCCTCCATCCCTAAACTCCCTCGCGTCCTCTTGCGGACGCCCGGAGGTTCTTCCGCGCGCCAAACATCGTTCACTGATTCGTTCCGCTCGGATCGAACCTGAACTCCACCACCCCCGTGGTCTCATCCGAAGCCGACTCGAAACGCCACTTCTTGACCGCGTCCATGGCCGCATTGACCAGCAGGGGATGCCCGCCCACCACCTTCGTGGTCTTCACCGAGCCATTGGGGGCCACCACGACCTGAACCTTCACCACTCCCGAAATGCTCATCCGCTTGGCCAGTTCCGGATAGGCTGGCGCCACCTTGGTCTTCACCTTGCGAGTCAATTCATCCTGGGCACGGCTCGACGACGGCCACAAAACGATCACTGCGCTGAGCGCCAGCAACATGGCCCCCGCCAACCAGCGTTGCATTGTCTTTCGAGACACAGTTCCTCCCGTGGAAAGAAAAATCCTACCCCGGGACCTGCAACGGCCGTACCAGCTTTATCGTTGGGAACATTACTTTGGTGACCGCGGATAAGTTGTTGTGCCAGAAGAGCATCACTGGGCGGTCGATCCCTGCTACCCGCTCCCTGACCCTAGACCCGTCTCAGCAGCCCTACAATGCGTCTCTAATTTCTCATTCTGAGACGATCGAGGTCTGATTTCGCTGGATTTCACAGTTCGACACCTCGATCCTTATTCCCTTGACTCAAATTGAGATTGCACGGTACTTTCCCCTTATATTCAAATAACTTGTGGAACTTAGGCAGGGGCGAAGACAGTGCTTTTCTAACCATGTACGCGGGAGACATCACGCTCGTCGAAGGTTCCAACCCACGCTCAGACGAGGCCTTTCAGAAACTGCTCCTGCGTTTCTCCGCAGCTGCTGCCCAAGGCACGGATGCGGCTGCGCTCATTCGACTTTTCTGCCGCGAGACCCGCGAATTCTTCCAGGTCGCCGGTGTTTACTTTTGGCAGAGCCTCTCCCCGGACTTGATGATGGGCGCCGAAGCCGACGGCCTGATGGCCGACGCGTTCCGCGGGCTCCATCTGAATACGGCCGACAGCGCTGTTTCCGGGGAGGCCGTTCACAAGCGGCGCACCATCTTTGTGAACTTCCTGGATCCCGGCCGCTATCCTTGCGCCTCTGAGTTCCACGCCCGCGCTCTGATGGCCGCTCCGCTCGTAGTTTCAGATGAGGTACTCGGGGCGGTCGCTTTCCTGCACGACTCCGACCCCGGCTTCTTCAACGAAGACCTCGCCGCGAAGGCCACCATCTTGGCTGGGCAACTTGGCAGTCTGCTCGAAGCCCGCCGTCTGACCGAGGTCTCCCGGGAAGACCACCGCCGGGCCGAAATCCTGGCGGAAGTTGCGCACGCCCTCGACGGAAATCCCGACGTGGCCGCTGTCCTTGAAGCCTTGGCCGACCGGATCCGCGTCCTACTACGCGCGCGTCTGGTTTGTGTACTCATGCGGCAGGACGGCCCATTCGAACTGCGCGGCGTGGCCGCCGACAACCCGCAACTCGCCAGCTCGGCGCGGGCTCGTCACGACCGGACCGCCCTGCGCTTCGCGGCCGAGGTTGCCACCCGCGCCGTCGCTGCCTACGAGCCGGTGACGGTTTCGATTGACGCGGCCTCCCACGCTCTGGGCGACCTCGTGCCTTCGGGCATGCTGCTGGCCGCGCCCTTCCGTACCTCTCGCACCCAGGGCGCGATCCTGGTTTATCCCCGTCAAGACGGCATCTTCACCGCCGACGAACGATCCCTGGTCTCGGCCATCGCGGGCTTCGGTGCCGTGGCTCTGGCGAACGCCGAGCTGTACGCCACCGCCCGTGGTCAGGCGCACGAACTGCACCAGTTGCTTGAGATCTCGTCCGAACTAAGCTCCATCGGGAAGCTCGACAAATTCCTGGAAGCGTTCGTGGTCCGTGCCGCCGACTTCCTAGGGTTTGGGCGTTGCTTTATCGGGTTGCTGGAGGATGGTGTGTTTCGGGTCCGCCTCGGAGCCGAGAAAGGCATGTCCCGCCACCTGGACCTGACTTTCCCGGAAGGAGCCGCCACCCAGGCGCTCGCCGCGAAGGAGGTGTTCTGGACCGACAATGCCAGTCAGATTTCCGGCGCTAACCTCGAAGCCATCGAAAAGTTCAGCATTAGGCAGCTGCTGGCCGTGCCCATGCTTGGCTCCGACACACAGGTCATGGGCATGTTTGGCGTGCTCGACCGGCTGGACCAGGCGGGAATTTCACCCGAAGACATTCGCCGTGCCCGTGCGCTGGCCGCACAGGTGGCGGTTGCCCTGGAGGTGATGCGCAATCTGCATCGTTCCGAGGAGCACCGCAAGCGCGCCGAAGCCCTGATGGGCCTTGCGCTGGAGCTGGGCAGCCTGGTGCACCTGCCCGACTTCAACACTCGCTTCGTGTGCCGTGCTGCCGACCTGGTGGGCGCGAAAGGCGCAGCCTTGGCGCTGTTCCAAGACTCGGTGCTCGAAACCGCCGTCTTGCACGACCCGTTCCTGGAAGGCTTGCCAGATCGCAGCCTGGAACGCCGCCTCAGTCACGCGCTCTCGGAATCGCTCGCCCAGCATCCCGAGCGCAGCCACAGTGGGCCAGCCGCCGATCTGCTTGGTTCCGCCCTCGCCACCGCGCTCGGTTGGAAAGACTGCACCCTGCTGCGTCTGAAGGGCTCCGCCGCCGATTCCGTCGGCGTGCTCTGTCTCGCCAATCGCGGAAAACGCACCACCAGCTCCGACGAACAACTCCTCCATGCCATCGCCAGCCACGCTTCGGTCGCTTTGGAAAACGCGCGCCTGTTCACGCGCATGGACAAGGCCAATCGTCACTGGATGGAGATTTTCGACGCAATCACCGACTTCATCGTCGTCCACGACGAAACCCACCATGTCCTGCGCGTCAATCGCTCGCTTTCGGAATTCATCGGTGTCGCGCCCAGCGAACTGATCGGCGTGAATATGCGGGCCTTGCTGGCCCTGACAACCGAGTCCCCCTCCCACTCATGTCCCTTTTGCCGTTCCTCAACCGACGGCCCCGACGAGTACGTCCACACCGTGCTCGAACGCATGTACCTGGTCTCCACCTCGCGCATCCAGGGAGCCATGGGCGAGCGACAACATACGATTCACGTGCTCAAGGACATCACCGATCGCCGCGAAGCCGAGCGCCGTTATCGCGAACTTTTCGACAACATCCAGGAGGGTGTGTTCTTCGCCGTTCCCACTGGCCATTTCATCGAGGTCAACGATGCTTTGGTCCGCATGCTCGGCTACAACGACCGCGATGAACTGCTGAAGATCGACATCTCTACTCAGCTCTACTATTCCCCGGATCGCCTCCAGTACCTGAACGAAGTCATGCAGAAGCACGCCATCTTGCGCAACCACGAGGAAGTTCTCCGCCGCAAGGACGGGAGTGCCGTGCACGTCCTGATCAATGCCTTCGCCGTTCCGGACGCGCACGGACAAGTGCTGCAATATCGCGGACTGATGCTCGACATCACCGGGTTGAAGAGCTACCAGTCCGAACTGCAGCGCGCCCGCGATTTCTCCGAGAAGATCCTGAACAATACCCAGAGCCTGATCCTGGTGGTCGATACCGCTGGCCTGATCAGCTACGCGAACCGCCGCTGGTACGACGCCGGCTACGAGCAACGGGAACTGGTGGGTTGCCCGCTGGCCGATCTGGTTTCTCCCACCCGTCGCCGGGTCCTCGTCGATGCGCTGAACTCCACGCTCTCCGGACACCAGGTCGACAACCTCGACCTGGCCGTCGTGCGCGGCGACGGTCGAGCGGGACAGTTCTCCGTCAACCTCAGTCCTATGCGGGATGAGCAGTGCATCGTGACCAGCATCGTGGTGGTCATGACCGACATCACCGATTCCGCCATGCTCCAGTCCAAGTTGATCCATGCCGAGAAGATGGCGGCCGTCGGACAACTGGTGTCGGGCGTAGCCCACGAAGTCAACAACCCCCTCACCGCCATCCTTGGCTTTGCCGACCTGCTGTTGGAAAACCCCGAGATGCCCGAAGTCGCCCGCAAGGATCTGCGCGTCATCCTGCAGGAAGCACAACGCACCAAGCAGATCGTGCAGAACCTGTTGAGCTTTGCGCGCCAGATGCCGCCCCAACGCAAGCCGGTGCAACTCAACGGAATCCTGCGTCGGACCGTGCAGTTGCGCGCCTACGACTTCAACAGCCATGGTGTCGAGATCATCGAGCGTCTGGACGAAGGCCTGCCCCAGGTGGTGGGGGACTCCCACCAGTTGCAGCAGGTTTTCCTCAACATCATGAACAACGCCTACGATGCGGTCCGGGAAACTGGCCGCCCCGCCCGTATCGAGATCATGACCGCCAGCCTCGGCACCTACGTTGAGGTCTCCTTCCGTGACAATGGCCAAGGCATTACCCAACCCGATCGCATCTTCGATCCTTTCTTCACCACCAAGGAAGTGGGTAAGGGAACTGGCTTGGGCCTGAGTATCTGCTATGGCATCGTGCGGGAGCATGGTGGCGAGATCCTGTGCCACAACAACACCGGCGTCGAAGGTGCGACGTTCATCGTCCGCCTGCCCGCCGTTTCCGAGCCGGCCTCCAAGGGAGTCGCCGCGGGAGTCGTACAACGATGAGTGTGCCAGCATTCAAGCCCGAATCTTTGCCCATTCTCCTGATCGAAGACGAGCCCGGCGTCATGGCCTATGTGTGCGCCACGCTGGAGCGCCGCGGCTACCGGGTGGTGTGCGCGAAATCAGGAGCGGAGGGCGTGCGATTGCTCGAGTCCGGTGAATTTATGGGCGTGGTCTCCGATATGGTCACCCCCGGGGGCGTCAACGGAGCCGACGTCCATGCCTGGATCGCTACCCACCGTCCCGACCTCACGTCCAGACTCGTGTTCATCACGGGTGACATCGCCAACGAAAAAACCGTCGATACGCTACGCAAGACCGGCGCTCCCTGCGTGGAGAAGCCCTTCCGCGTGCAGCAGTTCATTTCCGTCGTAGAAAAGATCATGGGGAAAGCGTTTTGAGCGAAGACCTTCGTATCCGTCTGTTGATCGTCGATGACGAACAGAGCATTCGCCGCCTGTGCGTCACCGTGGGAGAGACCCTGGGCTTCGTTTGTCTGGAAGCGGCCAGTGGTGAATCTGCCCTTGCTGTCCTGGAAGAGCAACCGGCTCACATGATCCTCACCGACATGGTTATGCCGCACATGTCGGGTCTCGAGTTCCTCGAAAAAGTGAAAAAGATGTTGCCCCGGACCGAAGTTGCGGTCATGACCGGCCACGGTTCCGTCGAGACCGCCGTGCAGGCCATGAAACTGGGCGCCTACGACTACATCTCCAAGCCCTTCTCGCCGCTTGAGGAACTGCGCCTGTTCCTGCGCCGCATGGCGGAAAAGGTGCGCCTGGTGGAAGAAAACCAGTTCCTGCGCGATCGCATGGATACCGAAACCCAGCTCCACGGCATCGTTGGCTCCTCCGCCAAGATCCAGGACGTGCTGCGCATGGTCTCGCGCCTCAAGGACACTCGCACCCCGGTCCTGATCGCCGGCGAAAGCGGCACCGGCAAGGAACTGGTCGCGCGAGCCGTCCACTTCCGGGGCTCCTTCGCCAGCCGCCCATTTGTCGCGGTCGATTGCGGATCGCTCGTCCCCACCCTGATCGAGAGCGAACTCTTTGGATACGAGAAAGGTGCCTTCACGGGCGCGCTCAAGGCAAGAACAGGACTTTTCCAGTCCGCCGACGGCGGCACCATCTTCCTCGACGAAATCGGCGAGCTACCGCTGGAAATGCAAGCCAAACTGCTGCGCGTGTTGCAGGAAAAAGAAGTGCGCCCGGTCGGAAGCAATCAACGGACGAAGGTGGATGTGCGCGTGATTGCCGCCACCAATCGTGATCTCGAAAAGGAATACCGCAACGGCACCTTCCGCAAGGACCTCTACTTCCGCCTCAACGTCGTGACCGTCCACGTGCCCGCGCTGCGCGAGCGTCGTTCCGATATTCCCATGCTCAGCCACTGGTTCCTGGAACGCTGTGCACCCGGGCGCAGCGTCCAGGTGACCAATGCCGCCATGAAAGCCCTGCTGCAATACGACTGGCCGGGCAACGTGCGGGAACTGGAGAACTGCATCGAGCGCGCAGTCGCCTTGGGCGACCAGCAGACCATCGACGTCGATGATCTCCCCCCCGCCATCGCGTCCCAACTGCCGGCTGAAAGCGAGCCCATGCCCGACTCAAGCAACGGATACTCCACGACCGACCTCGAAGACATCGAACGCAACACCATCGAACGGGTCTTCCAGCAGGTGAAAGGCGACAAGGTGCTGGCTGGCAAAATGCTCGGCATTAGCCGGGCCACCCTCTACCGCAAGCTGAAGCGCTACAACATCGGCAGCCGATCGCTATCGGTCTCCAGCCAGGCGTCGCAGTAAGAGTGCGACGCGGATCCGCGGTAGGCACTGGCAGAAAGCCTTACTTCGCGCTTCTTCGCGATTTCCCAGCACACTTTTTGACGCGGGTTGAGATTTTGGGTTCTCTGGGCCGTGAGACACGTTTCATTTTGAGACAAACCGTCCGAGATTGGTGCATCCCAATCCCCTCGAAACTCACCTTGCCATGATTGGTTTCAATAGCTTACTCCATGTACTTCCGTGTTTCAGCTTTGGCCAGTCCCGTGCACCTATCCCGCCTGTAAACTGCGGACCCCGACGGCTCCCCAACACCAGACTCTTTCTAACCGGGAAGAGGGGAGCCCTGGACCGCCTTTCGGGCTGGGAAAGAGGTTACCCTTGGAAAATGAGGCCCTAGTTGGCGCTGCTTCCACGCCACCGATCATCATGATGGCGCGTCTGGCAGTGCGTTTGATCGGGGGAACCGGGCAGGCGTTCACTCCGCGCGAAGCGAACGCCATGGAATGCTGCACGTCTCGGGACGTGCGGTTTGTCTGCGCTCTCCCCCTCGAGTTTGCCGAAACGCTTCGTCTGCAAAATTCCGACGGTTCGCTGGACACCGCAGCCTCGGTCGTCGCTGTGCCGGATCACCACGGGCGGTGCGCGGTGGTCCGCCTTACCCGGGATGTCCCGAACTGGATCGTGAAACCATGAGCGCCACCGACCTCAATCAACTGACCGCCGATTGGAATGCGGCCCGAATCCTCTACCCCACATACTCCGCCCTGGCCCGCGAGTTCGTCATCGATCTCACGCCCTGCAACGATTTGGAGACCGGCGTCGATCAGCCTCCGCAGGAATCCGTGGAGCAGGCCCGCCAATGGTTCGACGAGATGGACGAGCGCATCCAGATCCACCAGTTGCGCCAGTTCCTCCAAACCACGACTTTGGTCACGCCCCAACTCCTGCAGACGCTGCTGCTACACCACCTGCGCAAGCAGGAAAGGTCCCCCTCCGATCGCGACAAGGTTGATTTCCTGCTGGTCCAGCTGTTTTCGCTGGCCGCGCCTTCCCGCCTGGACGACGTCTCGGTCACGCTCCACTACGTCGCCAAGACATTGGCCCCAGCGCTGGGAACGGTCGACACATCCGTCCCCGGCTGGCTCAAGCCGCTCGAAAACGTTTTGCAGGCCGCCCAAAAAGCCCGCACCCTGAACGAACTTCTGCACAGCGGCATCCTCGAGCAGGGTCGCAAGATCAAGGTGCAGAGCGGCGAGAATTACTTCCTGCCGGGGGCGATGACCTCCTTTACGCGCTTCAGTTTCCTGATGCGGCGCGCGTTCTTCCGGCTGATGCACCAGGACTTGAACGGGATCTTCGACGGGCTGCGGGAACTCGAGCACCAGGGCGTGACCACCATCGATTGCCGCCGCGCACAGTTTTCCGCCGAAGAGCCCATCATTCGGATACGTATGATCTGCCAGTCCTGGAAGGTGATGTTCCAGGCCGAGTACTCCTCCGGACAGCCCTTGCGAATGCTGGTGGACCTGCGAGCCGCGATTGATGATGCGCTGGGCAACAGCGCGGGAACGACCGCTTCCCCAGCCAAGACGACAAGTCCCAGTCTGGAGAGGCGGCTCGATACGTTTTCGGGCGTCGAGCCCGAAACGCCCGAGCCGGCGCGTGCGCCGAAACCCGCCCTGGCGGCCCGAGCGGGTGCGGCGGCTCCGGCGGCGAGGTTCAACGTGGTGTCGGACGAGACTCCCGAATTTGAAATCTCCAGCGGAACGGACGAGTGGAATCCGGATTCCTCCGGAGACAAGCATGGCGCCTAAAAGCAGGAATCTGGAGTCCGAGATGGCCATCGTGGATCAGCGCACCGTACTTATCGTTTCCGATGACGCGGGCTTCTCGCGTCTGGTCTTGAGTCGCTGGCAGGCGGAACGGAGCGCCCCGGCGTTCACCGTGCTGGGCAGCGATCTCCTCCATGGGTTCGATCGCAACGCATTCGATCTGGCCATTGTTGCTCCCCTCCAGCCTGAACTATTGCGATCGGTCCTGCGGGTTCTCGATCACAGCCAGAAGCCTGTCATCACGGTCTGCGAGCAAGCCCAGACGGGGGAGATGCGGCGTCCAGAGTCTCCCCGCCTTCTGGTCCTGCGCCAGCGTGAGGAATGGCCGGAGACGCTGGTCCTGGTCGCCACCGAAGTTCTTGGGCGTGCGGAGGCGGTGAACCGCGCTGAACGCGCCGAGCAGATCAACGCGATTTTGAAGTGTCACGCCACGCTCGGTCAGTACGTGATCGAGATGCGCCACACCATGAACAACGCCCTCACTTCGGTGCTGGGCAACGCGGAATTGCTGCTGCTCGAACCCGGCGCATTCTCGGCCGGGGTGCGTTCGCAGATCGACACGATTCGCAACATGGCGTTGCGTTTGCACGAAATCCTGCAGCGCTTCTCCTCGCTCGAAAAGGAAATGACGTTTGTGGAGAAGCAGGCACTCAAGGAACAGAGGACGAATACACAGGCAGCCGCCGTTGGCCAGTAGCCACGGGCGGGGTTGCCCCGTAGAACTCGGAACTCGCTTCGCGGCGGCTGAACTCCCTCCTCCAACCGCCGATACGCACTCGGAAAGACTCGCGCACCGGCGCGTCAGGCGAACAGCCTGGTCGCACGATCCCTCGAGATCCAGATGGGTACAGATCTCAATCTCGGCCGATCGAACGGGGGGCAGAAGCCTCCCGGCAACCTTGTGCTTGACCACGAACTCTCCGAACTCCGCCTCGTGCTGGAGCGCCAGGGAGGGATCCTGCTCGATTGCCCGCAGGATGTTCTGGGCGCCAAAGTCCGCGCGTACCTTGAGTCGCGCCGGCTGAATTCCGTCGCCGACCTCATCGGGCGGCTGCAAGCTTCCGACACCGAGTGCGAAGCGCTGCTCGGCCACCTGCTCGACGGGGAAACCACCTTCTTCCGTCATCCCCACGCATTCTCGGCATTTCAGAAGCAGCTGCTCCCCGAACTGAACACCCGCAAATCCGCCGACACCCCCCAGAGTCTCCGCATCTGGAGTGCGGGCTGCTCGACCGGCGAAGAAGCGTATTCCATCGGCCTCTCGACGTGCGAAGCCATGAAGGGCACCGGCGGTGGCTGGAGCATTCACATCCTGGCCAGCGACATCCGCCAGGAGGCGCTCACGTTCGCCGAGCGCGGCCTTTACCCGCAGACCGCGCTTGCCGGTCTGCCGCGCACCCAGGTGCAAACCTATTTCGCGAGAGTCGGCCACCACTTCCTGGCCAAGCCGCGTCTGCGCAACCTCATCACGTTCACGCAGATGAACCTCGCCCGCCCCGCGTACCTGGGACGTTTCGACTGCATCTTCTGCATGGACGTGCTGCCGCACTTCTCGAGCGCCCAGCGCGTCGCCCTGACCCAGCGCCTGCACCTTTATCTCGAACCGGGCGGCTACCTGCTGTTGGGCGACGGTGAAAAACTGCACACCGCCGACGTAGCCTTCCAGTACGAACCTCACAAGAGCTTCACGCTGTATCGCAAACCCTTCGCGGCGGCGGCGAAGTCCGGCCGGTAAGGCCCTTCAACCGCAGAGGACACAGAGCTTCACGGGGGAGACCAGAGTCCCTATCCCTGCACGCAGATGATTCCTTCTTCTGAGCTACGATGCGAGCCTTTGCATTGCGGTCCACAGTTCGGTTTCCCCCGTGAACCTCTGTGTCCTCTGGAGTCAATCGCCTTTTGCTGGCACGCAAACCGCGCTATCCTGAGAGCAACCGCCGGGGGACGTGGCATGCGAATCCGAGATTTCTGGAACGGCCTGAAGACTCCCGAGCACCGCCTGGCGTGGATGATTGCCATTGTTGCGGACGCCCTCCAGATCGCCGCTTTCCCGCTCTTTGCCGAAGGAGCCATCTCGCCCGCCGATACGGTTCTCGACATCCTCGTGGGCGTGCTGCTGATCCGCCTGCTCGGCTGGCACTGGGCCTTCCTGCCTTCGCTGGCCGCCGAACTCCTGCCCGGCTTCGACTTGTTCCCTACCTGGACGGCTGCGGTCTTCTTCGTCACCCGAGCGCAAGTCAAAGCCGGCGAGCCCGAGATCCTTCCGCCGGGTCCGGCGCCCGAACCGCGGCGCTAGCTACTTTCACTTTTGCGCCAGAAAGGATGCGAGCCAGCGCGAACGCTCCCTCCGCACGCGACCTGTTCCCGACACCCACCGACGGCCTGAGCGACTGCCGACCCAATACGCCGCACAACGCTTGCCACAAGTCTGGATCATGAAGCAGCGACCGCAGCACGGTTCGCAACGGGATGACCAGACCATGCTTTTAGTCCGGGCTCTTCGCCCGCCAACTCGGTTAGGTTTCCCGTGGCGCTCCGAAAAATTGTCAGTCCCGAACCGGCCAGCCTGGTCCCGCGCCCGTCACTCGAAGCTGGACGCGGAAGTGATCTAAGGCTTTGTCCTGTGGCGCTGGTGTTTTTCATGAGCCCGAAACATCGTCTTGAGCTTGCCCTTATGCTCCAGCGCTGC
>DASQPN010000080.1:0-10960 GCA_035643915.1 Terriglobales bacterium
CCTTGTCGGCGAGCACCTCGGGTGTCAGCTTGACATCAAACTGTCCGCTTGCGTGCGTTGTCACAACCGTCTCCTTCCGGGGTGGACTGGAAACTGCCGGGCTTTGCGCCGGACTCAGCTCGATAAAAATGATTACAACAAGACCGGCCGCCGCACGAGATGCGTTTGTCATGTTCGCTCCGCTACGAACCCTTGTTCAAATCCAGTTCCATGTAGAGTGCGCCCTCGATCGGATTCGCGCGATAGGGCGTGATCTCCTTGAACCCCAGCCTCCGATACATGGCTACCGCGTCGTTCATCAACGGTGCGACCGTATCCAGGCGGAGGCGGTTGTAGCCGATCATCCGCGCTTCGCTCAAAATCGTCTCGGCTAAGATCCGTCCCAGGCCTCTGCCCCGAAACCGGGAGCGCAAATAAAGCCTCTTCATCTCGCAGATTCCCGCGCCCAGCTTGTGCAGCGCAACGCAGCCGGCCAGCTGTCCTTCGAGTTCGGCGAGCAGCAACCGCCCGTCGGGTGGAGCGTAGTCTCCCGGAAGAGCGGCCAGTTCCTGATCGAAACTCTGAAAGCACAGGCTGAATCCGAGAGAGTCTGCGTATTCCAGAAACAGTTCCCGCACTTGAGCAATCTGTGCCGCGGACTGCGCTTGAGTGATCGCCAGCTGGCCCGTTGTGCCGCTCAAATTGATCCTCTGCACCCGCAATTGAGTGGAACCAGCAAAGATTCAGGAAGGCTCCCACGCTCCGACTCAGATCTGTTCGCGTTCTTAAATGTCCTGGGTGGCTAGCACTCTTGACCTACCCCATCAGCATCCCGCCATTGATGTTCAGAACGTGCCCGGTGATGTAGGAGGCCTCGTCGGAAGCCAGAAAACGCACGGCGCCAGCTACATCGTCCGGCCTCCCAATTCTCCCGAGCGGAATCATCTTCAATCCGGTCTGCTTGCTTTCCTCCGGCAGCCCGGCCGTCATGGCGGTTTCGATGAAGCCCGGGGCCACGGCGTTGCAGGTAATGTTGCGGGAACCGACTTCGCGCGCGATAGCCATCGTTAGCCCAATGAGGCCAGCTTTCGATGCCGCATAATTCGCCTGCCCGGCCTGTCCCGTCTGGCCGAACACGCTGGTGACGTTGATGATGCGACCCCAGCGCTGCTTGAGCATGGACCCGATCACCTGCTGGATGCAGAGATACGCGGAGGTCAAATTCGTATTGAGGACGGAATCCCAGTCGGCGCGCTTCATTCGCATGACGAGCTGGTCGCGCGTGATGCCGGCGTTGTTCACGAGGATGTCGATCTTGCCGAACTGCGTGAGCGCCGCCTTGAAAACAGACTTGATCTGCTCTTCGTCGCCCACATCGAGGGGGAAAGCCACCGCTTTGCCGCCCGCGGCGGTGATCTGCGCCACGAGTTGGTCGAGCTTCTGCTGATTGCGTGCCACGACGGCCACGGCCGCACCCGCATCGGCTAGCTTCAGCGCGCAGGCGTGGCCGATACCTTGCGAGGCGCCGGTCACCAGCGCCACGCGTCCGGAGAGGGTCATTATGGCTCCTGATGGCTCCTGAGGAAAGTACCGAACGATGAGAACGGGAAATTATACCTGCGTTGCGTTTCTAGAGTTTCCGCAGCGGGCGGCTGTCCAGCTGGGAGTTCTCGAAATTGATATGCTTGCTCCGACCTGAGCGCTGCCCGCAGACGGCCGGCGCCTGGGGTGGTTCAGCCTGCTGATTCTGCCCCTGGGCATCATCGTCGGCTTCAAATCTACGCCTCTTCCGTTTCTGCTGTCTCAAGTGGGTGTTTCCTTCGATCGAATTGCGACAGTCGTCTCCCGCGTAAATCTGCCGGGTGTTTTTGTCCTTCTGGTTGCGCCCCGGGCGGATAGAAGCTCCGCCGCCGCACCGGGCGTGCGGATTTCATGCTTCGCAATCGCGGTATCCTTCTGCATCTATTTTCCCCTCGTCGGCGCCCGGCACCTAAACACGATGACTGCGCCCATCCGGGCGGTGGCGTGGCGCTCCCGATTGCCTTGCCCGGATTTCTCGCTCTCACCTTCGCTGAACCTCTACCGGCCGCGTTCCCGCCTCGGCCGGAACCTGGAAAATCCGAGCGGTCCGCTCCAGGGCAGCCCTAGGAGTGCCCGTGCGAGGCGGCCGGCACCGGCTTCGCCTCTTTGCGAAACAGATACCGAAGCGCCGGCGGCGCCAGCACGGTGGTCACGACCGTCATGAAGACCACGACTGCGTAGGTGGACTGCGTGACAATCTGCGAGTTGAGTCCGACCACAGCTACGATGAGCGCAACTTCCCCGCGTGGCATCATGCCCACTCCCACACGCAGCACGGTGTTCCAGCCCTCTCCGAGGAGGGGTAGACCGCAGCCGATGACCTTCGAAACGATGGCGAGCAGCGAGATCACAAGAGCCACCACCAGCCCTTCGCCCTTGAAGAGCCGGACATTCAGTTGAGATCCGATCGAGAAGAAAAAGAAGGGGCCCAGGAACTCCGTGATGGCATGCACGCGCGGCAGCAGGTCCCACTCCGGGGAGTACTCCGCAAAGACCATGCCCGCAAAAAAAGCCCCGATGATGGCAGCCATCCCGATCCAGGAGGCCGCATAGGAGAGTCCGAGGCATACCACCAGCGCGACGATCAGGGGAGCGTTATGGGTGGAAAGCCGAGCCATTCCGGGCTTGATCCGGCGGATGATCCGCGGCCCGATGAAAATCATGAACAGCGCGAATACGATGGCTTCGCCGACCAGTACCCCAAGTTTGACCCACCGCACGCCTTCGCTACGCGCGAGTCCATCCACAACCGCGAGCAGCAGCATGCCCAGGATGTCGTCGAATACGGCCGCCCCGAGGATGATCTTGGCCGAGCGGGAGGAAAGCACGCCCATGTCGCCCAGCACGCGCGCCGTGATTCCCACACTGGTCGCCATCATGGCAGCACCCACGAAGACGGACTCCGTCACGGCGTCTCCGCGCCAGTGCATGTAGCCGAAACCCAGCACGAACGGGACGACGATTCCGGCGCTGGCCACCAGCAACGCCTTGCGGCCTACCTGGATGAGGCCCTGCGGGCTGATTTCCAGACCCGCGTTGAAGAGCACGAAGATGGCGCCGATTTCCGCGATCGATCTCAGCGTGTCGGTGGGATGGATGACGCCGAATGCGTAGGGACCCAGAACCACGCCCGCGAGAATTTCCCCTAGGACCGCCGGTAGCCGAAGAAGCTCGAAAATCTCGCCAATCACCTTCGCGGCGACGAAGATGAGGAACAGGTCGAACAGCAATGCGTCGTGCTCGTGCATGGGTTGGCGGCAAGGATAGAGGGTGGGGTCATTTCCCGGCAAGCCGGGAACGATCCAGTCAACCAGCAGCCCCGACAGGGCGGAGGTCACTAGCCCAGCGCGTGAGGCCTGGGTAAGAGCGGAGCATGCCCGAGCCGTCGGGGCGACACTCCCCCTCACACTCGGCCCCTTCAACCCCGAAAGACTTCCACAGAGTCCTGGGGAAGGTTCTTGACTGCTCGACCCGGCCCGCCGCAGCGGCCAAAGCGACCCGTCGAGGCGTCGCGCAAAATGAAGCAACGGTCGATTGTCGGGCAGATGGATGTTTGCGGCCGCAGCGATGCTGTTGACTGCGATCTCAGCATTGGCGTCCTCGAAGGGCCGCTGCAAGGGGTAAACCTCGCCGCGATACACGTTCCTTCGATAGACGGTGGAGAGGCGATAGCCTTCGGTCCGCCAATGCTCGATGGTCCCGGTCTGGCGAAGTTGAATGGGCGCACACGGTCCGTAACGTCCGCGGAATTTGGCCTTGGTGCTACGCCGGCTGGAGGCATAGATGATCTCGTCCCCAGCTGTCTAGGACTCTATGCTCGCCTAGAAGTAAGGCAGGCGGTAAAGGCCACGCGCGGTGCGAACAGCGGGCATGCTCGCGGCCTCCAGACTAAAGAAATCGGCACCTGGTTTTGCCGCCGAAGGTCACGTAGATGCGAACATTGAGTTCCGGGAAGCGCGAAAGCCGGGGGAGCGCAAGCATTCCGCGAGCGCGCACACCGCTCCTCCAAAAAGGCACGACTCCGACCCGGCATTGACCGTCAAAGGTGTCCAGCGTGAGGTGCGAGGGTACGAGTGGCAGGGCGGAAACTGGCCAGTGTGCAAAGAGCGGATCGCGCCAGCTCTGCGCCATGACCCATGGGCTAAAGGCAAAGGCCACCGGCGATGCGAGATGGAGTGCAGGGCTGCGTGCATGCGCTGGCCTATTGTAAGGGGCAGCCGCGCTTGATTCGCCCCAGGGCATCGCTCGAGCGATGCCGATTAGTTCCTGCCATCAACGCGCCTTCAGACGCGGAAGCCGATTTTCTGACAAACCCTTTGGGTAAGAGTGAAAGCACCGGAGGAGAGCCCGCAGGCACCACCCTACAGTGCGGGCACTTGGCTGGCCGTCTGTGGAGCAGCCGCTGGAACCGGCTGGTAATCGCGGTGAACGATATCGACGATCGTCCGGCCTACCATGCGGGCCTTGGCTTCAGAGTGTAGGTGGATGGGCAATGTGAACGACTGCACGTCCGCGAACTCTTGCAGGAATTCGATGTGCTTCACAAAAAACGAAGGCGACTTCACCACGCTGCCTTCCGCGCGGACCAGCGCTCCGGTATGCCCGTCGAGGTAGATCCGGCCTTTGAAAAGTCCCGGCCGCTTCTTGTACGGCTTCACTTGGTAGACGTGCACCACGCGCTCCTGCAAGCTGCTGGCTCCCTTGTAGGAGAACTTGTAATTCGCGGGACTGATCGCCGTGAGCGCTGGGTCGTCCTTCTGTACATGGTCAACTTCGGACTGCAGCATACGCGTAATCACGTTGCTTTTCACAAATCCGTCGCCCGTGAAGTGTACCGCCGTGAACTGCAATGTATGGGGTGCCTCGAATTTTCGTTGGAGTTCGAACTCGCCTTGCTGGGACGTATCGGGTAATTCGGCGCGGATCACCGTCACCGCGGAATACGCCGCCAGCTCGGCGGCCTGCTGCGCTGCCCGGCGCTGATACGTCGAGAGCGCAAGTTCCGGAGACATCATGGGCAGCACGACATGGGCACCGAGCGCGGGGACGGGCTGGGTGCCTGCCGGAACGAGCGAGGAGAGCGGCATTGCCCCTTCGGCCGCGGGCGTCACGCCAGCGCTTGCGGAAAGCACTGCCTGTGCAAAAACTTCTCCCGGCACGCACAGTCCAAGGAGTAAGAGTATGAGAGTATGGCGTTTCATCAACTGTTTCGAATAACTACTTTGTATAAGATTCAGCGCAGGCTGAAAAGTGGCAAAAAGAAAACTGGGGCCATTTTGCGGAGATTCCTGTCATCCGCCTGTTGAACGCAACGCCGGACTGCCTCCGGCATCGTCACCCAACGGCCAACGGCCCGTTGCAGCACGGTACCCGTGCGATCTGCAGTTCCAACACTCGATTGCGCATCCGCATCCGGCCAGATAACATTCTGGCACTCCCATGTCGGACGTAATCACGAAACCAGAGCCCCATAAGGTCGCCCCTTCGAAAGACGCTCCCGCAGTCGAGGTCTTTGCGGTGTATGGCGTGGAGCCCGAAATCCAGGCCTATGCCATGGCCAAGTACTCGCGCTCGGCGCTGTCCATGAAAGAGTCCCTGAAGGAAATCACCCAGCAGAAGGCCGAGAAGTTTCTCAATACCTTCTACTTTCAGTATGGGCACCGTTCGATCGCCGATTTGGCGCACATTGCGCTGGCCGTCGAGAAACTCTCCATTCTGGCGGCGATCGCGGTCGCCGACGAGCAACGCTGGGACGGCCAGGAGCGCTCCACTCGCTACCAGGACTTCCGAAAGAGCGGCTACTGCCTCCCCGACTTTGGCGGCGACGAGCAAGCCCGCGCATTATATCGCAACACGATGGATGGGCTGTTCGACGTCTACGAAGTGCTTTCGCAGCGCTTGTACCAGTACCTGGCGGACATCACGCCCCGCCCCGAGGACATGAAGCCGGAGGCATACGAGCGCACTGTCAAGGCCCGTGCCTTCGACATCTCGCGCTACATTTTGCCGCTCGGAACGAACACGTCGCTGGGCGAAATCGTGAATGCGCGGACGCTCGAATCGCAGGTCTCCCACCTGCTCTCGCATACCCATCGAGAAGTGCGGCAACTGGGCGAACTGTTAAAGAACGCGGCGCTTTCGCCCGCCTACAACGTCAACCAGGAATCGCTCGAGGAACTGGTTGCCCAGATTCGGAGGGTCTCGCCGGAACTGGGAGCCAAGGCTGCGCAAGAGTTGCTTCGGGAAGTCCGGGTAGCCCCCACGTTGGTGAAGTACGCGGACCCGAGTGCCTACGAGATCGAGACGCGCCGCGCCTTGCGGCAGGCCGCGGTTGAGTTGATGGGAAGAACGCAGGTGGCCCCGTCGAAGCTGGTCGACCTGCTCGACGAAGAACCCCTGGAAGTGGAACTGGCGACCACACTGCTCTACGAGCACTGCCCCTATCCGTATCGTCAAGTGCGGCAAGCGATCCAGGCCGCGGGCGAGAAGATGCGGCGAGAGATTGTCGACCTCGGCCTGCGGCATCGCGGCGAGCACGATGAGATGCTGCGTGCCTACTGCGCCGGGCAGCAGTTTCGCTTCGACATCCTCATGGACATCGGTGGCTTCCGCGACCTGCACCGCCACCGCCGTTGTATTCAGATCGGCCAGGGATTCACGACCAAACACGGATACGACCTACCTCCCGAACTCGAAGCCGCCGGGGCGCGGCAAGGCTACGACGCGGCCATGAAACAGGCGGCGGCCGCCGTCGATCAGCTCGCGCGGCGGCCGGGAGATGAAACCGCCGAGAATGCACAGTACGCAATCCCGCTGGGCTATCGCAAACGAACGCTCTTCAAAATGGACTTCGCCGAGGTGGTCTACATTTCCGAACTTCGCACCGGCCCCGCCGGACATATCTCCTATCGCAGCGTGGCGTATGCGATGTATGAAGCCGTGGCGCAGAAATATCCCGCTCTGGGGAAATATTTCCGCGTGCAGGACGTGCGGGAGCCGGTGGACCTCCTGAAGCGGTGAGCCGGTCGGGAAATTGTCGAGAATGATTCTCCCCTCGATATATTTCGCTTTTTCTTCGCTTCGTGGTATATTGACCAAAATCGCTGGGATGAACAGCACTTACGACCCGCGAGCCCGTTGGGTGTACGCTAACGAGGGTCTTCATAAAATCCACATTTTCAGGAGCCATCATGGCCGACGAACGTGCCAAAGCAGCCGACGAACGTGCCAAAGCAATCGATCTCGCGCTCGCCCAGATTGAGAAACAGTTTGGCAAGGGCTCGATTATGCGGCTGGGGTCGAAGGAAGCGATCGTCCCCATTTCCGTGATTCCGACGGGGGCCATCTCATTTGATGCCGCGCTGGGGGTGGGCGGGTTTCCGCGCGGGCGCGTTATTGAAATCTTCGGACCGGAATCGTCCGGCAAGACGACCATTGCGTTGCAGGTGATCGCGGAAGCGCAGAAGACGGGCGGCATGGCTGCTTTTGTGGATGCGGAGCACGCGCTCGACCCGCAGTACGCTAAGAAGCTGGGTGTGGACGTAGAAAATCTTCTGGTTTCGCAGCCCGATTATGGCGAGCAGGCGCTGGAAATTGCCGAGGCGTTGGTGCGCTCGAATGCCATCGACGTTCTGGTCGTGGACTCGGTTGCGGCTCTCGTCCCCAAGGCCGAACTGGATGGCGAAATGGGCGACAGTCACATGGGTCTGCAGGCACGACTGATGTCGCAAGCGCTGCGCAAGCTCACCGGCATTGTTTCCAAGTCGCGCACCTGCATGATCTTCATCAACCAGATCCGCGAAAAGATCGGCGTTATGTTCGGGAACCCGGAGACCACAACTGGTGGCCGCGCGTTGAAGTTTTACTCCTCCGTGCGCATCGACATTCGCCGCATTGCCGCCATCAAAGAAGGCGACGTTGTGACCGGTTCCCGCACGCGCGTGAAGGTCGTGAAGAATAAGGTGGCGGCGCCATTCCGCGAGGCCGAGTTCGACATCCTCTATGGCGAAGGCATCTCGCGCGAAGGCGATCTGCTCGATCTGGCGGTGAACAACAACCTGCTGGAGAAATCGGGCTCGTGGTTCAGCTACAAGAATGAGCGCATCGGCCAGGGCCGCGAAAATGCGCGCCAGTTCCTGAAGGACAATAAGGAAACTTTGGCGAAACTGGAGTTGGAAGTTCGCAAGACGCTGGGATTGATTCCGGCCACCCCGGCTGCAGCGCCGAACGGTGGCACCCCGGGAGTTCCACAAACTGGTAAGCTCGCGACCATGCCGACGGCCGCGCCGGAAGCGGCGAAGATGCCGGCGGCGCGGCGGTAGGAAGCCCGCTATGCCTTCCCGTCGGGCTTGTCGGGGGCCTGGCTACGACGGCGCGCGGGTATGGTGGCAAGGTGAGAGGGCTACCGACGGGACCGTGGTTCTGGCAGGGTCAAACAGTTTGTGAAGGTTAAGGGAAGAACAGAGCGCCGAACCGTGGCACTCGCGATCTCGATCCGGACGAACCGTCCAAACCGTTTGCCATCCTCGCTCCCCGCCCACTAAAATCAAGTTTCGTCCAGTCTCACCCGGCATTCCGCGAGGACAATTGCACAAGGTTATCGCTATCTACCCGGGCTCGTTCGATCCGCCGACCAACGGCCATCTGGACTTGATCGATCGGGGGAGCAAGATTTTCGACGAGCTGGTGGTGGCGATCCTGCGCAACCCGGACAAGGATCCCTTGTTCAACGTCGGCGAGCGGGCCGCCATGCTGGAAGCCCTGACCGGGCGATACAGCAATGTGCGCGTAGACACGTTCGGCGGGCTCACGGTGGACTACGCCGTCAAGGTAGGCGCAAGCTGCGTGCTGCGCGGTATTCGGGCGCTCACCGATTACGAGTACGAGTTGCAGATGGCGTTGATGAACCGCAAGCTCCGCCCGGAGCTCGAAACCGTATTCATGATGCCGGCCGAGAAGTATTCGTACCTGAGTTCGCGGCTGGTGCGGGAAGTGGCGCAACTGGGCGGGTCCGTCAAGGGGCTGGTGCCGGAACTGGTGGAGCAGAATCTGAGAGGGAAACTCGACCCGGCCTACAAGCTGGGAGAATTTGCAGATTCAGAAGGCAAGAAATCCGAAACACGGAAATCCAGGACGAGGAAGAAGTCATGACTCCAGCAACCACCGAAGTGACGCAGGCGATCAGACTGACCGAACGCATCAACCGCATCGAGCCCTCCGCCACTATGGCGGTGGTGGCCGAAGCCGATAAGCTGCGCGGCCAGGGCATTGATGTGGTGGACTTCGGCGCCGGAGAGCCGCACTTCGCCACGCCACAGCATATTAAGGACGCCGCCATCGCCGCCATCAACGGCAATTTCACCAAGTACACCGCGGTGGCCGGGACGGCGGAACTGCGCGATGCCATCGTGCAGCGTCACACCACGGACTTTGGCTCCGACTATCGGCGCGAGGAAGTGATCGCCTCGGTCGGCGGGAAGCATGCGCTATTCAACGCGCTGCAGGTGCTGGTGGATCACGGCGACGAGGTGATTCTGCCGGTGCCGTACTGGGTATCGTTCAAGGACATCATTCGCTATGCGGGCGGGCAGCCGGTGCTGCTCTCGACCGATGAGTCGCGCGGCTTCGCGCTCACCGCCGAGATGGTGGCGAAGTGCGTCACGCCGCGCACCAAAATGATCATCCTCAATTCGCCCTCGAACCCTTCGGGCGCGGTCATGAAGCCGGAGGATCTGGCGGAAATTGTCCGCATGGCGCACGAGCGCGGCATCTGGGTGGTTTCCGACGAGTGCTACGTGTATCTCTACTACACCGACAAGCGGTTCTCAGTGGGCTCGCTGCGCGAGTATCGCGACCGGCTGGTGGTTCTCGGGTCGCTTTCGAAAACCTACGCCATGACCGGTTGGCGCCTGGGTTATGCGCTGGCGCCCGCCACTGTGACGAGCGCGATGGCCAAGCTGCAGAGCCAGTGCACGTCGAACCCGACCTCCATCGTGCAGAAGGCGGCGGTGGCCGCGCTGCAAGGGCCGCAGCAATGCGTGGAGGAGATGCGGCAGGAATACATCAAGCTGCGCGATCACGTGGTGAAGGGGCTGCGTTCGATTCCGGGTGTGAAATGTACGCTGCCGGAGGGAGCGTTTTACGCGTATCCCAATGTGTCGGCGTTCTTCGGGCGAGGCGGTGTGAAGTCCGCGTCGGAGGTGGCGGGCAAGCTTCTGCGCGAAGCGCACGTAGCAACCGTGCCGGGCGAGGGATTCGGGACCGCCGATCACGTTCGGGTTTCCTACGCGACGTCGGTGGGCGAACTGGATCGCGGGCTGGAGCGGATGCGGGAGTTCCTGGCTGCGCTCTAGTTTGTTGACCGGTATTTCTGGAGAGGGCGTGCTTGAAAGCCCCGCCCTTTCCCTGAATTTGGTCCGAGGAGACCGAAAGAAAGTCCCGCCAGCTTCCATCAGCGGCGAAACTGGATTCTTCCCGGCCCGTGCCTGGCCGGCGATTCACCGTCTAAGGTGCGAGATTCGGACCGGTCCGCCGACGGGTGAGCCGGTTCCGTGTCTAAATCCTGCATGAACGAACTCTATCCGTTGCGCATGCTGCCCGCGTTTGATCCTCGGCCGTGGGGAACCACCGACTTGTCGCCCATCTACCCCGACCACAAGTTTGACCAGAAGATCGGCGAGGCGTGGCTGACGGGCGACCAATGCAAGGTCGCGAATGGGCCACTGGCGGGTCGAACGCTCGCCGCCCTGAGTAAGCAATGGGGACGTGAGTTGGTTGGCGAGGCGGCACCGGATCCGGGGCGGTTTCCCCTGCTTCTGAAGTTTCTCTTTCCGCACGAGAAGCTCTCGGTGCAGGTGCATCCTGACGATGAGCAGGCGCAGCGCACGGGGCAGCCGTGGGG
>DASQPN010000081.1:0-20159 GCA_035643915.1 Terriglobales bacterium
TTCTGGGCGCGCACAACGTCAACGGCCGCGGGTGCGTTTCATGCCACCTACCGCACAGCGGCTCTGCTGGTGCCGGCGGTACAGATACAAGTACCGGCACCATAGTTCTCTGGGGTGTTTCCTTCATTGGCAAGACCTATACCAATCAAGGCGGCACCACTTTTACGACTTACCCCACGGTTGCCAGTTTCGTAAATGGCACCAAGGACCCACTGTATCGCACGGCGGTCTGTCTGACTTGCCATGACGGATCAGCCAGTGTCTCGGGCATGCATGGAACGACCGTTGAAACAGTCGACGGCGGCTCCGCTCATGCTCCGACCTGGCTGGCCAACGATACCGAGGGCTTGACGAACGATCACCCTGTCCACATCCCCTACGTTCCGGCCGCAGCTCCAGGTGGCAAGCATTGGTCGGGTACGGTGGACGCAAACGGCAAGGTGTGGTGGACGAACGATCCGGCCCAGGCAGCATTCGTCGCTGCTTATGGTCACGCAGGCAGCCTGTATGGAGCTGCGGCGGGTGGTACCACGGTTGGAAACGGTACGCCCTCAACGGCCGCCGGTGCATATGTTGAATGCACCAGCTGCCACGACCACCACTCTATGACGAAGCGTCGCCAATCCCTCGGGCAAGTGTGGACCCCCTCCGCAAATTGCACGACTGGCGGGGCAACCGATCCCTACTGTGGTTCTTACGCGGGTGGTACCCCAGCCATATACCCCACGCGTATGTTCGTGAAGGGCTGGTATGACTCGACCAATCCAGCCAGCAACTCGTCATCGCAGTTTTGCCGTAGCTGCCATGCCGATAGATCGAACGAGGCCTACGGGATCAACAGCATCACGTTCTAACTCAAGGATGGGGGGAGGGCCCCGCTCGCCCCTTCTTTTTTCAAGGTGTCGGTTGTGAATGAAATGATGAAGACATTTCGTCTCGCAGTTATTTTGCTGATCGGCATCGCGCCGGCGACTGGTCAGGTGGACTCGTCGCTGCTCGCCCCGATTGCTAAGTCTCCGTTCACCAGTTCATCGATCATCGCTACGGGAAGACCGGTGGCTCGCGTGAATGGAGCGGTGTTGACTGATCACGATCTTCTGCGTGAGATGCTCTCGATCTTTCCCTACGCTCGCCAGCACGGAGGGAAGTTCCCGGAGGCGATGGAAGCGGATATCCGCCGCGGGGCCCTGAGCACGATTGAATTCGAGGAACTTGTGTTCCAGGAAGCTGAACGGCGAGGCATGAAAGTTTCTTCGTCGCGTCTCGACCGTGCGTTGAAGGCGTTTCGCGATCAATTCGGTTCAGAAAATGAATTCCGCGCTTACCTGAAGGAAGAGTGCAGCAGTTCCATGCCGAAGCTGCGCGAAAAAGTGCGTCGGTCGATCATGATCGACGACTTGCTGCTGGCCGAAGTGGCTCAAAAGGCAGTTGTGACGGAGGCGCAGGTTCAGAAGTCCTATCAGAAGAATCCGGCGCGCTTTTCTTCGCCAGAAACTGTTTCCATTCAGACCATCTCGATCGCTATCCCCGACAAGCCCACGCCTCAGCAGGAGGCGACCGCCCGTAAGCGTGCCGAAGATGGGTTGCGCCAGGCGAGGGCGGCCAAGAACTATGAGCAGTTCGGAATGCTCGCGGAAAAACTTTCCGAGGACGATTGGCGCGTGATGATGGGGGACCATCAGTCCATCACCCGTGATCAGATGCCTCCCGAAGCGGCCAAGGTGGCGTTCGCCATGAAGCTAGGACAGGTGAGTGAGCTCATCCGGACGGAAAATTCCTGGTGCATTCTGCGGCTCAACGGGCGGCGGGATCCTCACCAGGCCAGCTACGAGCAAGTCAGAGACTCCCTCAAGAAAGAATTGCAAGCGAGCAGGATTGAAACGTTTCGACAAGCCCTCCACCAACAGTTAAGAAAGACCGCAAAGATCGAGGAATTATAAGGAGTGGCCATGCGATTGGCGGCGCGACGAATTTGGATAGCGCTGGCAGGACTACTGCTGTCGGCGTGCGCGGCGCAAGGACAGGTGACCGTCGGCGACGACCTGAATATGAATCTCGATGGCAGTCTTTCGGTGGGCTACTTCGGGTCGAATGGGAACATCCTGCAGTCCAACCATAGCTTGAGTGTTGGAGGCGAGGCCGATCTGCGCGGGAACTACATCGATCCGCGTGTGATGAATTTCGTGGTGAGCCCCTATTACAACTTGTCGCGAGCCAACTCAAGTATTCAATCCATCTTCGATGCCAGCGGGATCAATGCCACGACTCAGCTTCTTAGCGGAAGCCGATACCCCGGATCCATCAGCTTTGGAAAGGACTGGAATCACGAAGGAGAGTTCGGCATTCCAGGGGCGGTCGATTACAAGACGCGTGGGGAAGATCAGTACTTCAACGTGAATTGGAGCATGTACCAGCCCTCCCTGCCATCGCTTTCGGTCAGCTACGGGCTCGGGAGCAGTAACTACGAGGTGCTCGGGGCGGCCACGCGAGGAAACAGTGATTCGAGAATTTTCAGTCTGCATAGCGGATATCAATTGCTCGGGTTCAACCTGGTCGGCGGCTATTCCGATTTTAAGTTGACGCAGCAGTTGCCGGAGATTACCGACGCCTCGCAGTCCCTGGTCGGAAGCACCGATCAAAATCAGGTGCAACTCGGCATCTCGCGCCGCTTCGAGCAGAGGACGAGTCTGGTCGCAAACCTGAGCAGGAACCATTTCACGGTGGATTTTTCCGGCTTTCCCGCGAAGCAAACCTACGACAACGCCGCTGCCAGTGTCAGCACGAACCTGGCGCGGGGACTCATGGTGGTCGTGGGCGTCTCCTACACCGACAATCTGGCGGGTTCGTTGTTACAGCCTGTAGTCACCGGAGGCGGCGGGGTCGAGGAAACCATCGTGGGCCAGGCATCCCACTCGCTCGATCTGTCGGGAACCGCGACCTACACTCCTGTGCATGATCTTAGCTTGCAGGGAACGGTAGACCACCGCAACCAGACCTACGGAGGATTCGGCGTCTCCGCGGATGCGTACTCCGCCGGTGCTTCCTATTCTCACGCCTTGCTCGGCGGTACGCTCGCGACCTACGGCAGCGTGACCCGCTATACGGCCAACGTCTACGACCAGGCCACGACCGGCGGAACGGGAAGCCTGAGCTACTCCCATCGTGTGGGACCCTGGAGCGGGAACGCCTCCTTCCGGTACGCGCGCAATGCGCAAACGGCGCTGGCCAGCTATACCCAGTCGGGCTATGGGTACGGGATGAATATCGGCCGCAAACTCGGTTCCTGTATCTGGACGGTCACCGCGAATGGCAGTGAAAATCGCATCGATTCGGTAAGCGATTCCAGTTCGTTCAGCCAAGGCTACAGTTCGGCATTGTCGGCGGGCAAAATATCGTTCAACGGAAACTACAGCCGATCGAACGGAAACTCCATTCAGAGCGGAGTCGGGCTGATCCCCACACCGGTTCCAAGCCCGGTTGTTCCGCCAACCCTATTGATCCTCTACGGAGGAAGTTCTTACGGCGGCGCAGTGGGGTATACGCCGCTCCGTGGCCTGGTGTTTACGGCAGACTACTCCCACGCTCGCTATCGCACCCATAACCAGTCGGAACTTTCCGAAAATCTGCTGCAGCAGGTGGATGCCAAAGCGGATTGGTACTTCCGGCAGCTACATTTCATGGCCGGCTACAGCCGCCTGCTGCAGGGATTCGGCGCCCAGAACGGCATTCCTGCCCGCGTGAATTCGTTTTATGCGGGTGTCTTCCGGTCGGTTCATTTCTTCTGATGACAAGGTGATCTTGCGAAAGACATTCCAACACGTAGGCATGACGGCTGTAGTCGCAATGGCTTTGGTCGTGAGTGCCAGCGCGTCTAAAGGGTCAAAGACGAAGGCCGAACCGCTTCCCGGTCCGCCTGAACTTCAGCTCTCCGGCGGCAGGAGATTGGTGTACGAGCGCACTTTTTCCTCACAACGAGAGGTGAAGCTGAAGAAAGGCTTCTGGACACGCCTTTTGGATGTCGTCGCAGGCGCTCCTGAGTATCACGACCTTGTACGCCCCTACAGTATTGCGGCTGACTCACGCGGAAGACTGATTATCACCGATCCCGGTGTCCCGGGTGTGCACGTGTTCGACTTTCCCCGGCAGAAGTACAAATTCATCGAACGCGAGGGCAAAGAGGCATTCCGAGCGCCCCAGTGTGTGGCCGTGGACGATGAAGACAATTTCTACGTCACCGATTCGGAAGCCGGGAAGATTTTCGTATTCGACGCCGAGAGCAAGTTCCGCCGGGTGATCGGAAGCCTCAAAGGCGGAGAAGGATACTTCAAACGGCCGACAGGCATCGCGGTCGATTCAGCAGCCGGACGACTTTATGTGTCCGACACGCTGCGCCACAAGATCTTTGTCCTTGACCTGGAAGGGAACATCGTTCAGACGATCGGCCAGAACGGCGCGGGCGACGGCGAATTCAATTTCCCCACCGAACTGCGCCTGGCAGGCGACGAACTCATCGTGGTCGACGCGATGAATTTTCGCGTCCAGGTGCTGGATCGATCCGGCGTTTTTCGCTACGCAATCGGCAACTCCGGCGACAGCAGCGGCACGATGTTTCGACCGAAGGGCATCGGGCTGGACAGTGAACACAACTTGTACGTTGTAGATGGGCTCTGGGGCGTGGTGCAGGTTTTCAATCACGACGGACAGCTGTTGTACTACTTCGGACAGAGCGGGGACGCTCCTGGCGACTTCAACCTGCCGTCCGGATTATTCATTGATCGCGGCAACCTGATCTACGTGGTCGATTCCCTCAACCGCCGGGTCGAGGTGTTTCACTATTTCGGCCCAACGGCCCAGACCTCAGGTGGTACCCAGTGAGCCGGAAGTTTCTCTTTTCCATTCTGCTGTCGATTGCGTCCTGCGGCGGGGCCTGGGCGCAGGGTTTCAACGACGTGCTGGGCGCGCACGACATGACTCCTCTGGGCAAGTCGCCGATCAAGGGGCGCGTGGCCGGGGCCTGCCTCTATTGCCATGCGCCGCACTCCGCTATGGCTGGTCCTATGACGCCGCTCTGGAACCAGCAGCTGTCCATGCAGACGTACTCGAATTACTCGAGCACCACCTATCATCAGACTGGACTGCAACCGCCGCTCGGAAGTCCGACCAAGTTGTGTCTCAGCTGCCACGACGGCACTGTCGCGCCGGGACAGACGATTGCTTACGGCAAGTTGATTATGACCGGGTCGATGAAAGCGACCTCCAAATTCGGCGGCGACCTGCGCAGTTCGCATCCGGTCAGCATGAAGACTCCGTTAATCGATTCGCCTGTGCTCAATGTCCTGCTTTCCTCCTCTCCGGCAAATACGGCAGATCCACAGGTCAAGCTCGTGAAAGGCAACGTCGAATGCAACACTTGTCACGATCCGCATGTGCAGGGCAAAGATCGGATTGTCCAGGACTTTCTCGTCCGCGACAATTCCGGCGGCGCGTTGTGCCTCGCTTGTCATGATCCGAACCGGGTGGTGAATGGCAACGTGAACTATCTGGGTGGATGGGCGGTGAGCGCTCACGCCAAAGCCACGAATACAACGTCCAATCAGCCCCATGTCGGCGGTTACGGCACGGTGGCGGCGAATGCGTGCACCAGTTGTCATACACTGCATAACGCCACAGGCCCGACGCGACTGCTTCGCGGCACGGACGAGCAAGCTTGTCTGGCCTGTCACAACGGCGGCTCCAATGTCTCGCCGGTAGCGCCGAACGTCTTTGTTGAATTCGCGAAGACCGGGCACCCGTTCGCAACCGGGACAAATATCCATGACCGGGAAGAAGACGCGGTGCTCAATAACAATCGACATGCCACCTGCGTGGACTGCCACAACCCGCACGGCTCGCTGCCGGTGACAACGTTTGCGGCACCTCCGGCAATTCGTCCCTCGCAAACCTCGGTGGTGGGAATCAGCGCGTCGGACGGACAAACGGTCTTGACTCCAGCCGTGAACCAGTACGAAAACTGTCTGCGCTGCCATGGGGCCAGCGCTGGAAAAGCGGCGGACACGAAATTCGGATATTTGCCGGTTTGGATCGCATCCGCGGGCGATCCGTTGAACATCATCCCTCAATTCAGTGCCTCCGCCACTTCCAGCCACCCTGTGACTCACGACCGAAGCAGTTCGCTGCCCCAGCCAAGTCTGCGTGCCCAGATGTTGAATCTGGATGGAACCACGCCCGGGCGCAGCATGGGTGACCGCATCCTCTGCACTGATTGTCACAACAGCGACGACAATCGGGAATCTGGCGGCACCGGAGCCAATGGTCCGCATGGATCGAAATATCCGCACCTGCTCGAGCGTCACTACGAGTTCAGCCAGGCAGCGGCGCCCGGTCAGCTGATTGCGAACCTGTTCCCCAGTCCCGACCTGACCGTGAACGGGCCGTACGCACTGTGCGCCAAGTGCCACGACCTCAGCCAGATTCTCGCGAATACCAGCTTCAGCGAACACGCCAGGCATATGAATGATGGCTTTTCGTGCTCCACCTGCCACACGGCGCACGGAATTGGAGGGCAGAACGGCAGCATCTCGGGCGAAAGGCTGGTGAACTTCGACGCCAATGTCGTGGCGTCGAACGCGGGGGCACCCGTTTCCTACAGCCGCGCCTCCAACTCGTGCAGCTTGACTTGTCACAACCACGCGCACCAGCTGTCCGCGAACTCATCGCTCAGGCGCTCCACAGGGAAATAGCATGCCGATGTTTCTGAAAACAGAGGTGGCGATGGGCGGCACCCCGCGTTGCGCGCTATCCATTTCGGCTCCCAGGCCGCTCGAATACCGTTGCCCGGAGCAGACCAAACACCACACACAAACAATACAGATTAGGAGAGTAAGTGATGAAAAGACTGTTTCTGGCAATCTTGCTCATGGCTTCGGTCATGTCCTTGATGTGCTTGGCTGACGATCTGACGGACGATCCCACCTTCAAGGCGAAGTGCGTCATGTGCCACGGCGCAGCAGCCGAAGGCAGAGAGAAAATGAAGACTCCGCCGATGAAGGAAAAGGCCGGTAAGAACGAAGCCGATCTGCTCAAGGCAATCGAGAACGGCAACGACAAGCAAACGCCGAAAATGCCTCCGTTCAAAGACAAGTTGACGGCCGAGCAGATCAAAACGCTCGTCTCCGAGATCAAAGCGCTGAAATAAGGAGCCGGCCATAGCCCACAAGATCCCTCCCCCCTCCCCCCGTATAAGGCTGGTTCGACATGATGTTTCTTGCTCCTGCGAGCGACATCATGCAGAGAGTGTCCCATGGCGCAAATCGGAAGCTTCGTGCTTCTCCTGGCTCTGGTCCTGAGCGGCTACTGTTTTGTCGCCGGGATCGTTGCCCTGGTTCGGGGGGGCCGGACTCGGAACGAATCGGAGAAACCGCCCGACGCGCGGGATCGCGATCTGCCCGCGCCCTATAAGTTCGCCGTTCTGTGGTCGGGGCAGGAAGGCTCGCTGCTTTTCTGGTCGCTCTTGCTGGCAGCCTATGGCCTTGTGCTCCGGTGCCAACACAAAACCGATCAGAGGTTGTTTGCCCATGCATCGGTCGTGATCGCTGCCGTCCAGCTATTTTTCTTGTTGCTGCTGAATTTTGCCGCGCATCCGTTCGCTCAAATGCAAGGCAGGTTGCCCAACGACGGCAGTGGACTGAATCCGCTTCTGCAGGGTGACCAGTCCTGCGCAAGCGCAGCCGGCTCCAGTGGGCGGCCGGTGGAGGCCGGTATCGTCCCCGCTGCGTTGAGGGGCTTTCGGGAGCCGAATGCGATTCCCTTTCGGCCGTGCGGGTTTTGCGGGACTCTTGCTTTCGGCGAGCCAAGTCCTCGACCTCGGTCACCCTTACTCTGCCGGACGGTCTTCGGTTGTTCATTCGACTCCATCAGCTCCCACGAGTCTTGTCAATCACTTGCAGCCATTTTAGAGACCACCGCGACGGATGGAGGTTCGCCAGAATCCAAGATTGGTTGGTCAAAATGCCCGTGACTTACTCATCCATTTCTGTTGGATCTGGCCTTCAAGAAGCTTGCCTAACATCTACTTGCAATTTCAGGGAGAATGCCCAACAATCTACCCTCCCTCTGTCGCCAGCTAACTTTCCCAGTGCATGGAAAAAATAGTAATTAGCAGCACCGAGATAGCGGAAACCGGTACTCCTCCCGAGCAGCCTGTCCGTCTCGAACCGAAATTGCCGCCCGCGGTACCGTGGTGGGCCAAGCTCGCGCTGAGCCCGCTCGTGATTTTCCTGCCTCTGCTTTGCCTGGTGGCGCTGGTTTTGCGCGTGGCCATGCGGGGACTTCCGCCCCGGACCCGGTTTGCCTGGACTGGCCTGCTCGCCACCTTACTGATCATCAGCGGTCTGCTCACCTCGGTCGCGGCTGTGCTTCTGCTGACGTTGCACCCGGTGCCATCCCTGGTGAGTGGGGGCCTCGCCGACCTCGATGAACGGACCGACTTTCCCACGTTGCCGATGAGTGCGCCCATGTCGGCCAAGCAGGTTTCGGAAAATCTCAAGCCGTTGGTATCGGTGATGTCGCCTGCGCGGCGAACCTGGTTTACCAACCAGGAAGCTCCGAGCGCCAGCTTCGGAGCTGGCATGTTGCTCGAAGCCAACACAGATGGTTATCTGTTCGTGACCGCACGCCATGTGGTGGATGGTATGGGCTGGAAGTCGAATCGCGGGGACCGCGACGTGCTGGTCGCGATGGCCTCTGGAACCTGGGGCGAGGGACAGGTGATCGCCCGTCACAAAGCCCTCGATCTCATCCTGATATGGGTAAAGCGCGAGTCCGGTCAGGGCGATTTCGTGCAGCCCATCGCTCGACCCGCGGAAGTTGTGGACGGTGAAACCGTCTTCGTGATCGGTCATCCCGAAGGTCTTCGCTTCACTCTCAGCACCGGAATCATCTCCCGCACGGATCGCAACCTGTTCCAGATGTCGGCACCCGTGAGCCCCGGGAACAGTGGCGGACCGGTCTTCGACGACAAAGGCGAACTGGTCGGGATCGTCACGTCCATGGTCGACAAGCAGATGGACCCGAATGCGGAAAACCTCAATTTTGCCGTGCGAGCGGATGCCCTCCTGGAGGACTCCGATTGGGATTTCGTCGGCAAGGGTGAGAAACGTTTGTCAGACTTTCTCGCCAAAGGCACCGATCGCGGAAAAGACCTGCAAGAGGTGCGCCACTAGTCAAGCGAAGGAAGGAACAGGAACCGATTAGGACATGGCCACGATCAACGTTACGGTGTACGACTCGACCGAGAACAAGCGCGTTCCCGTAGAACTTCCCAATGATGCTCCCTGCAACAAGATCATCGCGGTGCTGGTGGAAAAACTCCGCCTGCCCACCCACGGTCCCGACGGCGCTCCGCTGAGCTACAAGTTTCACCACAAGAACTCCGGACGACAAATCCAGGACGCCCAGACTCTGGCCGATGCCCAAGTGCAGGACGGAGACATTCTCCGCCTGCAGCCCGAAATCACGGCAGGACGAGAGTGAGAACGCCCGCATGGCGCCTACCTTAAAGGGCGATCTTCAGGAAGACCGGTTCAGCCGCATGCGGCTGATCCCCTGGTGGGATCAGGCGAAGATCGCCAAGTGCCGCTTGCTGGTGGTCGGCGCCGGTGCTCTCGGGAACGAAATCCTGAAAAATGCTGCTCTGCTCGGGTTCCGCAAAATCGTGGTGGTCGATCTGGACCGCATCGAGGAGTCCAACCTCTCCCGCACCGTGCTCTACCGCAGCCATGATGTTGGCAGGTTCAAGGCGGAAGTGGCGGTCCGCGCTTACGGCGACCTGGCGCCCGACGCAACCGTCCAACCCCTGGTCGCGAATGTGGTGCACGGCATTGGACTGGGCGTGTTCGAGTGGAGCGATCTCATCCTGGCCGGGCTCGATAATCGTGAGGCGCGGTTGTGGATCAACCGTGCTGCGTGGAAAGTGAACCGGCCGTGGATTGACGGTGCGATCGAAGGCATCAATGGCGTTGCGCGCGTCTTCCTGCCAGGCGTGCCGCCCTGTTACGAATGCACTTTGGGAGAGGTCGACTGGAATCTGCTTCAAAAACGCATGTCGTGCAACCTGTTGGTTCTCGAACAGGACAATGAAGGTAAGGTCCCTACGACTCCGACGATTTCTTCCATCATTGCCGGTCTCGAAGTGCAGGAAGCGGTGAAGCTCATCCACGGACTGCCAACCCTGGCCAGCAAGGGCTATGTTTTTGAGGGCTTGCACCATTCCTCCTACGTGGTCGAGTACACCGAAAATGCCGAGTGCATGAGCCACCACACGGTGCCGGAGATCATCCATCTGCCGGAGAGCGCTCGGGACTTGACGCTGCGACAACTCCGCGAGCGAGCGCAGCACGATCTTGGTTCCCACGATGTCGCGATTGAATTCAGCCGAGACGTCATTCATAAGTTCTGGTGTCCGGTGTGCGGCCGGGAGGAGGAGCGGTTCGCTCCGGCGGGCAGCATTCGCTTTGAAGCCGCCAAATGCCCGGCGGATGGCCAACTCAGGACGGTGGAGGTTCTCCACAGCTACGCTGGAGGCCAGGAACTCGGAGAACGCCGATTGGATCAACTCGGCCTGCCACGGCTCGACCTTTTTACTGCTCGTGGCGGCGAGCGCGAAATAGGCTACATTCCCTTTGGCGACGCCGAACAAATTCTTGGGCGAGCCGTGCAGGAGGAGGCCGCCGGGTGAGCCGCAAGTCGAAAGCACAAGATCAGCCCGTGCTGCGGATCGACAGCGAAGTCGTCCGCCAAATCCGACAGCACGCCCGCTCGGAAAACAAGACCGAAGTCTGCGGCGTGCTCATTGGCCGGGAAACCGGGGAAGGCATCGAGATCGCGGCCTGTATTACTGGAGTCAAGGCCACCCAGGGCGGAGCGCACGTCACCTTTACCCAGGACACCTGGGAGCACATCTACAAGATTAAGGACAAGGAGTACCCGAACGAGCGCATCCTCGGCTGGTACCACTCCCATCCCGGCTTCGGGGTGTTTCTCTCCGATCAGGACACCTTCATCCACAAGAACTTCTTCTCATCCCCGCGCCAGGTGGCCTGGGTGTACGACCCGCATTCCGACGAGGAGGGATGTTTCGCATGGCAGGAGAACCGGATCGTGCGGCTGACGCGCATCGATATCGTAGACCAGCGGGGAGGCGAGCGAGCCGAAGACACCAACAAGCCAGAGCCGGTTCTTGCCGGTGACGCCCCCGACGATTCCTCTGCCAAGATCCGGGTCGAGTCGATTGAACGCGCTCCTGTTTCCGACGAAGACTCCCTGCAACGCCTGGTCGGAGCCGTGCTCAGCCACCTCTCCGTCCTGTTGCTCGGGTTCGCGATCGCCTACTTCCTGTTTCCAAAGGTGCTGGTGATGGCGGTCCCGGTCGACCCGCGAACCGGTATGCCTGTGGGTCCCATGGTTGAAGTCCCGGCCAAAACGGGCATGGATTTGCTCCGATCGGCTCCCCAGAACAGTGAAGACAAGAACCATGGCCCAGCGAAGCCTCCGGGGGCGACCGGCAGCCCGGCGAAGGAGGGGGATGTCCAACACTGATCACCAGGACGCCATCAAGATTACGCTGGATGACCTCTCCCGGGTGAAGGTTCAGGAAGCGGGCGGGGGACCGATTCTTCCCGCCTCCCCCGGAAGCAAGTCTTACGGCACGATCACGGATGCTGCCGAGCAGGGTCCCGTTGTTCGAGACGAACGCGGCAGCATCCTGTTGCAGGGTTGGTTCTACCTCGGGCTCTCGGGACTGCTCGGTGCAGTCGCCGGCTGGGCCATCGCCGAGCCGGGTTTTGTCGATGGCTCCCAAGGGGGGGCTCGTTGGGGTAATTTCTGGCTCATTCCCATCATTCTCACCCTGATGTGCCTCGGGTTCGGTATCGCCGAAAGCACCGTGGAACGCTCCCTCAAGAAAGCGCTGCTCCGGGGTGTGCTCTCGCTCCCGCTGGGAGTGCTTTTGGGGTTCGTCTTCAACATCCTCGGCGAAGTGGTCTACGCAGTGCTTATGAACATAAGCGTGGATCTGGGCGCTCATTCGGAACGGAATCCTGCGCTCTGGATCGCTCGTGGCCTTGCCTGGTCGGCATTCGGGGCTGCAGGGGGCGTCATCTACGGAATTGTGGGCCAGTCCTCCAAGAAGGGAACCTACGGGGTGATGGGCGGAATGATAGGAGCAGCGATCGGGGGCATGATCTTTGATCCCATCGCGCTCCTGACCCACGTGGGCAGTGTGAGCCGGGCCGTAGGTTTCGCACTCGTCGGGCTGTCGACCGGAGTGGGCATGGGCCTGGTAGAGAGTGCACTCAAGAATCGCTGGCTCTACGTCCTGTCGGGGCCACTGGCGGGAAAGCAATTTATCCTCTACAAGCCACGGACAACTGTGGGAAGCAGGCAGCAGTCCGACATCTACCTGTTCAAGGACTCCAACATTCTCCCCGAACATGCGACCTTCGAATTGACCGGTTCCCGCGTGCAGGTTCGTGCCGTGGGTCCGGTATATCTGGCAGGGTCGGCGATTCAGTCACGGGTGCTTCAGGATAACGACCTCCTGCAGATCGGCCGCTACTCGTTCCGCTACAAGGAGAAGCAGCGGTCATGACCGGTACGGTCTGTCCTTATTGCCGGGCAGCGATCGACACGGCGGTCGAGGAGCATCTCAGCTGCGCGGGTTGTGATACGCAGCATCACTCCGATTGCTACGCGGAGAATGGCGGCTGCACCGTGTTCGGCTGCCGCTGCGCTCCCGCGGAGGAGCCCAAGCTGAGCATTGCCGCGCCCGATCTGGCGCATGCCGCTCTGCCATCGAGTGTGCGGCCCTACTCTCCGCCACCTCCGCCGCCCCCGCCGATACCCGGAGCTCCGGTGCAGGAAGTTGAGGAACCCAGCGTCGAAGAATTGGGCGCGAGCGTCGTTCCTTCCATCTTCGGTCCGTACTATAGCGAAACTGAACCCGTCCACGAGCCCAAGAGTCGCACTGGATTCATCCTGCTGGGCGCTCTGCTCGGGGCTTTCGGTGCGCACAACTTTTATGCCGGCTACAAAAAGAAAGCGCTGGCGCAGCTGGCGATCACCGTTGTGACCCTGGGATTCGCTGGCCCCATGAGCTGGATCTGGGCCATCATCGATGTCTGCACGATCGATTGCGACAACTATGGAGTGAACTTCACATCGTAGGAGCCATTTTGCATGGACTATCTGGTGAAGCGGGGCGATCAAAGTTTCGGTCCATACACCCTTACCGACCTGCAGCGCTACGTGCAATCGGGCAACATTCTGCCCGAAGACCTCGCGCAAAGCGAAGGCATGAGCGACTGGGTGCCGGTGCGGCAGGTCCTGGGGGATATCCCCGTGGCCCCGCTTGCTCCCGCGACGCCTGCCGTTACTCCCCCCGCGGTCGAACTCGTTCCGCTCCCGCCGAACCTGCACTGGGCCTTGGTGCTGCTGCTGGACGCCGTCACTCGAAATCTCTTCAACCTGATTTGGGCGCTGGTGCTCGCCAATTGGGGGCGCAAGCTGTGTGGGAATAACAAGCCGATGGTCCTGGTGGCCATGTACCCCGCCGGCATTATCACGGGAATGATTGCGGCAGCGGTGACTGGGTCTACGGCGCTCAGCGGAGTCTTTATTTTCGCCGGACTGGTCGTCTATCTGTTCGGGATCTTCTCCATCCGCGAGGCCGTCGAGGACTATTACAACTCCATCGAGAACATCGGCCTCACGCTGAGCGGACCAATGACGTTCTTCTTCAGTACCATTTATCTGCAGTACCATGTGAATCGCTTGGCTCGTTGGAAGAAGACGGGCGTGCTCTCCTGAGGAGATATTCTGACTTCCATGCTTTCGCCGCGCACACGCCGTCTCATACTCGAGGAGCAGGCCCTCGAACAGCGCCTGCGCAACTGGCCCCGCATCCAGATCACCGGGAAAGCCGGGATGCCACCCGAGATGTACCGCTGCACCTACAAGATTCGAGGGCTCTATGTGGCCGGATCGGGAGAAATACTGGAGCGCGACACGCACGTGCTGGAAGTAAGCCTGTCACTCGGCTACCCGCGGCGCGCGCCTCAATGCCGAATGCTCACTCCTGTTTTCCATCCCAACTTTGATGATTCGATGGTCTGCATCGGCGATTTCTGGGCCGCTGCTGAAGGCCTTGATGACCTCATCATTCGCATCGGTCGCATGATTGCCTACCAGGAATACAACACCAAGAGCCCCTTGAATGGTCTGGCGGCGAAATGGGCCGCGCAGAATACCCACCTGCTCCCGGTGGATGCGCGCACCATCGCCCCGCCCACCGGGCACGAGGCAGAGTCGCAGCAACCCCCAGTCGAGACCATCGTCACAACCATCCCGGCCCCGCCGCCCCAGGCGGGTAAGGTGGAGAGAGGAGCCGACCCGTGGTCGGAGAAGATCGTTATCGAGTGAGCGGGGCTCACCCTGACCCCGGTCTGCCAGGTTCCCATTTGTCAGCCTTGGCCCATCCGCACCGCGCGCAGCCGGTCGACCGCCACGGCGACGACAATAATCACCCCAATAATGATCTCCTGAATGTAGTTCGGCCATCCCATCAGCTGGCAACCGTTTCGCAGGAAGGCCATGACCAGCGCGCCGATCATTGATCCCAGGATGCTGCCCTCGCCCCCGTTCAGGCTTCCACCCCCGATCACGACGGAAGCAATAACGTCCAGCTCGACGCCCACCGCGACGGTCGGATCACCCTGGCGCAGGCGTGACATCTGCACAATCCCGGCCAGCCCGAAAAACAATCCACCCACCGAGTAGATCCACAATTTGAGCCGGCCCGTACGGATACCGCAGGCGCGAGCCGCGCCCTCATTCGAGCCGAGCGCGAAAACCCGTCGCCCGAAGACCGTCCGGCGCAGAATCAGTGCCATCAGAATCGCGAGCGCGAGCGCGATCCAGACGCCCGGCGCGAAAATCATCCAGCTGCGTGCCGGGAACGAGGTGGCCAGCTCGTTCAGCCAGGTGCGGGGAATGTTGACAGTCTGCTGGTCGGCAACCCACTTTGCGACTCCACGAGCCACACCCAGCATGCCAAGCGTCGCAATGAAGGGCACCACCTTCAGACGGGTAATCGCGAGGCCGTTGACAAAGCCAACGAGTGCCCCTACCACCACCCCGGAGATCAACGCAGCGAAAGGAGGCCAACCCGCCTGCAGTGCGATGGCGGCGGTCACCCCTGACAATGCGACCACCGAGCCCACGGAAAGATCAATGCCGCCGCTGATGATGATCACCGTCATGCCGATCGCACTTAGAGCGACGATGACAGTCTGCGTCAGCACAATGCGCAAGTTGTTGGCCGAGAGGTAGCGCCCGGGATTTCCGCTGATGGTCGCGAAGAACACGATCACGACCGCGAGCCCGAGAAAAGGCCCCAGGGCTCGCAGCCACTGGCGGGCGGCCGATCGGCTGGATCCGGTTGCCACTGCCGATGACGTGGATGCTGTGGTGTTCATGCTTTCAGGCTTGCCTCCCCCTGGGATCCGCAGACGAGCCAATCGCAGCTTCCAGCACGGACTCCGGAGTCCATTCTCCAACCGGGCGCGCCCCTGACAGCACGCCCCGCACCATCACGGCCAGGCGGTCGCAGATGCCGAAGAGCTCAGGCAAATAGGAGCTCACGACCAGCACCGACTTGCCGGAGGCAGCCATTTCCGCGATCGCTTCATAGATCTGTGCCTTGCTGCCCACGTCCACACCCCGGGTGGGCTCGTCCATGAGAATGATGCTGGCCCCCTGGTGCAGCATGCGGACCATCGCGATCTTCTGCTGATTCCCGCCCGACAGGGTGAGCACGCGCGCTTCCGGCCCCTTCGTCTTGACGCCCAACTTCTGAATCCAGGTCTTCGTCTGTTTTGCCTGAAGATCAAGATCAATCCACGACCAGCTTGAGCAGGACGAGAAGTTGGTCATCGTCACGTTGTCGGCGACCGAAAGCGTCAGGGCCAAGCCCTCTCCTTTGCGGTCTTCGCTCAGATACCCCACTCCCCGGGCCATCAGCCATTGCAGCTTGGAGCGAGACTTTCGGGCGGTAAGCGGATCCTTGCCGACGACGATCTCCCCGGTTTCCGCCGGCAACAGCCCAAGCAGGCTGCGCACCATCTCGGTGCGCCCTGAACCGATCAGGCCGGCGATGCCCAGCACTTCCCCGCGATACAGCTGGAAACTTGCCTCGCGAACCGCCGGCGGAGAGCTTAGATGCCGCACTTCGAGAGCGAGTTCCTTCGTCCGGCTGGGCATCCGGTGGGGGTACATGTTTTCCACGGGCCGCCCCACCATGGCGGTGATAATGTCCGCATCGGGCACATCTTTGAGAGTCCCGGTCCATACGCTGGCCCCGTCGCGCAACACCGTGAAGCGATCACAGATCTCGCGCACTTCCTCCAGGAAATGGCTGATATAGATCACGCTAATTCCCGCAGCGCGCAGCCGGCGGATCGAAGCGAACAGGCGATCGACGTCGGAGCGCTGCAGGCTGCTGGTGGGCTCATCCATCAGGATCAGCTTCGGATTCTGTGCGAGCGCGCGGCTGATCTCCACGACCTGCTGGGCCGCGAGGGAAAGATCGGCGAGACGGCGACCGGGCGCGATCGCGGGCTGCTCGAAGTCGCGCAGAACCTCGAGAGCGCGCCGCTCGATGGCTGCTTGATCGACCCATCCTAGGTGCGCGGGTTCCGTACCCAGCAGGATGTTCTCCGCCACGGAGAGGTGCGGACACAGCGAAAGTTCCTGATGAATGTGCGCGATTCCCCGGCGACGGGCGCCGTCCGGGCTGGACGGACGATACTCCCGGTCCTCGAGCCGCATTGTGCCCGCATCCGGCGAGAAGGCCCCCGAGAGGATGTTCAGGAGTGTGCTCTTGCCCGCGCCGTTCTCGCCGATCAGCGCATGAACTTCGCCTTTGCGGACTTCCAGGTCCACACCGACGAGCGCCTGGGTCGCTCCGAAACTCTTTCGAATCCCATTCAGTTGCAGTCGCGTCAAAAGCCCCCCAGGTACTTGGCGAGCGGTGGATGCAAAAGCCGTTGGGCATCGGGCGTGTCCAGATTCTCCGGCGTTACCAAGGTCGCCCCGGTATCGACCCGTTTCTCAAACGGTTTGTGTTGCAGACAGTTCACCATCGTCTCCACGCCAAGCTCTCCCATGCGGAAAGGATCCTGGACGACGACGCCTTGCATCTGACCGCTGTGCATCGCTTCGATGAAGGCGGCGTTGGTATCGAAGCCGAGGAAAACTACTTTGCCCGCCTTGCCGATGTCTTCAAGCGCGAGCAGCATCCCCGCCGTGGAGGATTCATTGGGCGTGAAGATGCCCTGTACCTCGTCGGCGTACCGGGTGAGCAGATTTTCGGAGGCGCGCTTGGCCGTGTCCCGGGTAGGTCCCGCGTATTGGTTGGAGGACAGTAACTCGATTTTTGGATAGGCCTGCTTGATCCGGTCGACAAACCCATCTTCGCGCGCCTGTGTGCTGGCCGAGCCCTCCTGATACCGCAACACCAAAACCTTGCCGGCCCGCTCTAGCAATTCGCCCATGCGGTCGGCAGCCAGCCCTCCACCTTTATAGTTGTCGGTCGCAACGAAGGCCACGATCTGATCGCTGTCCAGTCCCGAATCCACCACCACCGTCGGAATGCCCGCTCGGGCGGCTTCTTCCACCGGACGCACCAGCGCGTGGCTGTCAAAAGGGGCAAGCACGATGCCCTGCACGCCCTGGGCAACGAAACCTTCGACGACCTGGGTCTGCTGCTCGCGGTCATCCTCGCGCAGGGGACCCTTCCAGATGATCGCGACCTTGATCCCCTTGGCGGCCAGGTCCTGCACTGCTTTCACCGCGCCGGCGTGGATCGACTTCCAATACTCATGGGTCGAGCCCTGAGGAACCACCGCAAGGGTCAGGGTGCCGTCGGTGCGGTCACGCTGATTGCAGCCGAAGCATGCGATGAGCAGGGCCAGGACAAGGGCCAGAACCCGGCAGGTTCTCACTTCAGCCACCTGGCAACAGAACAATGCGGGACCGACACTAGAGTCTCGTCTCCTGCAGAAAAACGATTCTTCCTAACTTGTCGCGGAAGCGCATTGTACACCGAGAAGCGGGAGGATTCAGGAGGTGAAAATGGCCTTCGTCGCTCCATACACGCGCCGGTAGGCCGCATAGGAAGCATTCATGATGGCTGCGATCTCAGCTCGCTGTGGGACCCGCTCCGCCACCCGCACGATCGAGTGACAGGCATCCTCGACGGTTGGCCAAGCCTGGGCCCCGACTCCAGCGAGGATGGCCGCACCGTAGGCCGCGCCTTCTTCGGCTTCCGCCAGTTCGACTTCATGTCCGTAAACGTCCGCCTGGATCTGGCGCCAGAGCTTGGACCGTGCTCCGCCGCCACCGAGCCGAATACGATTCACGGGCACCTGGATCTCGCCAAAGATGGTGAAGCTATCGCGCAGGCTGAAGGCAACGCCTTCGAGGATGGCCCGAATCACGTGACCACGGGTGTGCGAGGCGGTCAGCCCGACGAGCGCTCCCCGCGCACTCGCATCCAGATGCGGTGTGCGTTCGCCCATCAGGTACGGAGTCCACAGAAGTCCATCACAACCCGGTGGGGCGCTGGCCGCCTCGTCGGTCAAGCGTTCGTAAGGATCGCGTCCGTCTTCCTCGCCCGCTCCGAACCGGTCACGGAACCAGCGCAGCGATAGCCCGGCCGCTTGCGTGACTCCCATGACGTGCCAGCGTCCCGGAACCGCGTGGCAGAAAGTGTGCAGGCGCCCCCTCGGATCGAGCGCCGGACGATCGGTCGAGGCAAACACCACCCCGGAAGTACCGATGGTGGCGCTCACCGCTCCCGGAGCGACGATCCCCATTCCGGTCGCGCCCGCGGCCTGATCGCCTGCCCCGGCGACCACCGGGGTTCCGGCCTTCAGTCCGGTGGCCGCGGCGCCGTCGGCCGAGACTTTTCCGCAAACGTCAGTGGATTCATACAACGCGGGAAGAAGCCGCTCATCCATCGCAGCCGCCTGCAAGACCTCGCGCGACCAGCAGCGGTGGGCGACGTCCAGCATCAGCGTGCCCGAAGCATCGGCCCTATCGATGGCCCGCTCGCCCGTCAGCCGGAAGCGCACGTAGTCTTTGGGCAGCATCACGGAACGCACGCGTTTCCAGTTCTCGGGTTCGTTTTCCCGCACCCATAGAAACTTGGTCAACGTAAAGTTAGGCAACGCGGGATTGCAGGTGAGCTGGATAATCCGTTCTGCGCCTATCTTCTCTGTAAGCTCGCGGCATTGCGGTTCGGTGCGCACGTCGCACCATAGGAGCGCGGGCCGCACGACCTGGGAGCGCTCATCCAGCATCACGGCCCCATGCATTTGTCCGGAGAAACCGACGCAAGCGATCGCATCGCCAGTCAAACTGGCCTTGCTCAGCGCCTCGCGGACGGCCCGTCCGCACGCCTTCCACCAGTCTTCTGGATGCTGTTCGGCCCAGCCGATCTTGGGTGAGGCGAAGGGCTGGTGGTCCGCGGTGGCGGAAGAAATCAGCCGGCCCTGTTCATCGATGACGAGTCCCCGGGTGCCGCCTGTGCCTACGTCGATTCCGAGTACGTAAATGTGCCGCCTCCGATGTGATCTCGCCGCGGTAATGTCTCACGCGGAGGGATCTTTACGGCCGCAATGCGGTCAGGATCTCCGCTTGGCCGTGGATTCCCGCACGATCAGTTCGGGCTCGATGGCGATTTCGCCCGGATCGTCCTTACCGCCCTCAATGCGTTCGAGCAGCGTCCGCGCAGCGATGTTACCCATGCGAGTCAGCGGCTGGCGGACCGTCGTCAAGCTGGGCGTGTTGTAAGCGGCGCCCTGGATATCATCGAATCCGATTACCGAAATGTCTTGCGGAACCCGGATCCCCACTTCCTGGAAAGCCCGAATCGCCCCCATCGCCGAAATGTCGTTGTAAGCGAACAGCGCGCTAAAGGGCGCTTTGCGTTCCAGCAACTTCTTGGCGAAAGGATAACCGAGTTGCGGAGTGGGATCGTCGATATCGATCTGGATCGTCAGCTCGGGGTTGATGTCCAGTTTCAGCTCTTGCGCAACCTCAAA
>DASQPN010000082.1:0-22228 GCA_035643915.1 Terriglobales bacterium
AAACAGGAATGGCGCGAGCACACTCGCGCACGAAAACCACTACCCGTCGGAACAGTTCCTAATGGAGTGTGTTTGGAAAACCTGTTGCGCCGCTAAACCGCTTCCGCCGCCCTGCCGGAAAATCGTTCTTGGAGCTGGCGAAGGGATTTGAACCCCTGACCCTCTGATTACAAATCAGATGCTCTACCGACTGAGCTACGCCAGCAAACTGAGGGATCACGTCTTCGCAGACGCAAATCTCCCTACGGATCCCCTTCAGATGACCGGGACAATTTTTAAAGGTACCATAAGCGGCAAGTTGCGTGCAAGCATAGCGTTACCTTGCCCACTGCCGCCAGAATGGGCTGGCAATCGCGTTCTCCCGGGAGCTCCATTCCCGTCTGGCCGGTGCTATTATAGGCGCTCGCCGTGCGCTTAAGACGCCGCGTTCCCGTCCTTCTGGCAGTACTCGTGGTGGCCGCCGCCGTGTTTGCGGTCGTCCAGCTGCGACGTCGTGCTCCGCCCGAAGCGGCTCGCCTTTTGCCGGGCGCGGACGGGTTCTTCTACGTCAACCTGAAGTGGCTGCGGACGCTAAAAGCAATCGGCCAGCTACCCCTGGTACCGCACGATCCGGACTACGAGCAGTTCATCCAGGAGACCGGCTTCCAGTTCGAGCGCGACCTGGATGAGGCGGCGTTCGCGGTCCACTACCCCGCCAGCTGGGGCAATGGCGCGACGGGTGGGTCCGGATCGCAGGCCCGTTTTTCCGAAGTCTTCGTGGGCAAGATTCAGAGCCAGCGCCTCAACGCCTACCTGCACAAGATTGCGCGCGCCGTGGAGAACTACCATTCCGCCGACATCTACAGCATTCCGCTCGAGGGCCGAACCGTGCGGGTCGCGATGCTGAACGTGGACAGCGTGGCCGTCTCGAATCACGACGATCCCGCGGTGATACGCGGCATCGTAGACCGGTCGCACAAGCTGGCTTCTCCCTTTGCCGGACCCGCACTGTTGCGCCAGTACTACAAATCCCTTCCCGTGGTGAGCAAGACGCTCCCGGTCGTGAAGCTAGCCTGGTTCATCGGTCGCATCCAACCTTCGCGGGAGCTGGGCAGCTGGTCGATGCTATTTCAGAAGCCGTCCCCGGTCGTGGTGTCGGCGTATTACCCCGTCTATTCCTCGAGCCTGCATGTGCGCGCGGAAGCGTTCTCCGAGAACGAAGATGACGCGCAGGGCCTCACCGACAAAGTGTCGAGGTTTCTTAGCCTTTTTCACGCTGCCGAAACCTCCGTCGCCACCCAAGGAACGGATCCGGATGTGAAGGCCTTCTTCGAGAGCCTGAGCGTCCAGCGCCAGGGCGATCGCGCGGTGCTCACGGCCTCGATTCCGCCCGGTTTTCTTCGCAAGGTGGTGGAAGAGTCGCCGCCCGAGTTGCCCGCCGCCTTGCCGTCCGCCGCTCGCCAGCCGAAGCCGGGAACTTCGCCCCCGTCTCAACCAAACAAGGACCACAAAATGCAGGACTGAAGGGCCCCAGAGGGTCGCAAGATCGGTGTGAAGGGCCGATTTCTGTAACATTCGGGCGCCCTGGAGCATCCCTTACCGGAGCGCGTCCGTTAAGGGTACCGGCTCCATGGTTCGGGTTCAGTGTTCCCCGTTGGGTCCGAAGTGCAGCCGTCGGGAGGCATTTTTCAGCGCAGGACGGGTAGAATAACCTCAATGTCGAGCCTTCCTCTACCGCTGGCCGCGTTTTTCGCCGGGCTGATTTCGTTCCTGTCCCCGTGCGTGTTGCCCCTGGTCCCCGGATACGTGTCGCTGATCTCCGGCGCGGGCGTCGAAGAGCTTAAAGCGCACGACGGGCAACTGTTCCGCAAAGTGATGCTGAATTCGGCAGCGTTCATCCTAGGGTTCAGCATTGTGTTCATCGCCCTGGGCGCGATCTCGACCGAAGTCGGGCAGATATTGAGGTTCTACAAGTCGACGCTGGCTCGAGTGGCCGGCGTGGTGATCATCGTGTTCGGACTTCATCTGACTGGCATCTTCAAGATCAAGGCGCTCTATACCGACGCGCGCCTGCACCGCGTGCAGGGGGGCAGCACGCCCTGGGGAGCGTTTGTGATCGGCTTCGCGTTCGCCTTCGGGTGGACACCCTGCGTGGGCCCGATCCTGGCCGTCATTCTGGGGCTCGCGGCCGCCCAGGATTCCGTCCTGAAGGGAATCTTTCTGCTGGCCATCTACTCGCTGGGCTTGGCCGTGCCGTTCCTGCTCACGTCGCTCGGCATCGGTCGCTTCCTGAAGTTTTACAGCCGCTTCCGCTCGCACATGCATGCGCTGGAGGTGGCGAGCGGCGCGTTGTTGATCGCGCTGGGTGTTCTGCTGGTGTTTGGACGCTTTACATTGCTCGCGAGCTATTTTTCATTTTTGAATCGCTTTGCGCTGTAGTGAGGGGTATCCGTGAAACGTAATCCTGCAGCTCTTTTCTTCGTGGCGGCCGTGGTGGCGGCCATGCTATTCGTGGGTTTCCATGCCGCGCGCCGCGCCGGCGCAGGCGGGCCTGACAGCCTCGATCCGACCGGGAAGCCAGCTCCCGACTTTACGCTGGAATCTCTCGAAGGCAAGAGCGTTACCCTGAGCGCTTATCGCGGCCAGGCGGTTCTGCTCAACTTCTGGGCGACCTGGTGCGGTCCCTGCAAAATCGAGATGCCGTGGTTTGTCGAGCTGCAAAAGGAATATGGCCCGCAGGGTCTCGAGATCGTGGGCGTCGCCATGGATGACGCCAGCAAGGAAGAAATCCAGAAATTCGCGAAGGAAATGGGTGTCAACTACACGATCCTGCTCGGCAAAGAAGCGGTCGGCCAGCAGTACGGCGGGGTCGACGTACTGCCCACCACGTACTTTATTGATCGGGACGGCAAGATCGTTTCCCGGGAATTCGGCCTGCAGAGTCGCAGTCTGTTCGTGGATAACATCAAGAAGGCTCTGGGCCAGGGGCACCCGGTACAGGCGCAAAAGTAACGTAGGCGGCGGGTGGGGTTCGGTCTACTATTCCCACGGATGCAAATCATGCCCAGGACGGCTGTAGCGCTGGCGCTGCTCTCGAGCCTCGCGGGGGCGCAGTCACCCGGCAAAAAGACGCCGTCGGTCACGCTGGCGCCCGTAGCTCCCGTGAGCGTCACGCGCGGCCAGGCGGGTGAGGTCAGCCTGCACTTCCGGGTGGCGCCGGGCTTTCACATCAACTCCAATACTCCTAAGTCAGAATTCCTCATTCCCACTGCGCTAAAGATGGACGCGCCTACCGACATTGCGATCACCAAGCTGAGTTATCCCGCGGGAAAGGACATGAGCTTCCCTTTCGCGCCGGATGAGCCTCTGAACGTCTACAGCGGCGATTTCACGATCACCATGCTGATCCGGCCGCTGCACACGGTGATGCCCAGCAAATACGCCATTCGCGGTGAGCTTAAGTACCAGGCTTGTGATAACGCCGCCTGCTACCCGCCGAAAAAGCTGCCGCTGGATTTTGAGGTGAAGGTTCTGAAGGGCGCTACCGCAAGCGGCAAGAATCCGGCACAGAGTCCGCACGCACATAGATAGCTCGTGGCGGTTGGTTCTTGGCGGTTGGCCGAAAAACTTGGCCCAACCCCGCCTGCAAGCCCCTTCGAACTACTTCTTGCCGGCTTGCTTCTTCTCCACCTTAGCCCAGGTATCTTTCAGCGCGACCGTGCGGTTGAACACGGGTTTCCCGGGCGCCGAATCCAAATCGACGCAGAAATATCCCAGGCGCTCAAACTGATAGCGGCTTCCAGGCGCGGCGTTGGCCAGCCAGGGCTCGAGCTTGGCATGGGTGACGAGTTCGAGAGAGTTCGGGTTCAGGTTCGCGGTGAAGTCTTGTCCTTCTTCCGTTTGGTTCGGATCTTCTTTCGTGAAGAGATTCTCGTAAAGGCGTACTTCCGCATCGACCGAATGCGCGGCTGAGACCCAGTGGATCGTGGACTTCACCTTGCGTCCGTCGGGTGCGTTTCCACCGCGCGTTCGCGGATCGTAGGTGCAGTGCACTTCGACCACTTCGCCCTGGGCGTCCCGTACAACGCTGGTGCAGGTCACGAAGTAGCCGTAGCGAAGACGAACCTCGCGTCCCGGTGAGAGGCGATAGTACTGCTTCGGCGGGTTCTCGCGGAAGTCGTCTTGTTCGATGTAGAGCACGCGCGAGAACGCGACCTTCCGCGTTCCGGCGCTCGGATCTTCCGGATTGTTCACCGCGTCCATCTCATCGACCTGATCCTCCGGGTAGTTGTCGATGACGACTTTGAGCGGGCGCAGCACCGCCATCACGCGCGGGGCGCGTTTGTTAAGGTCTTCGCGCACGAAGTGCTCGAGCATGGCCAGTTCGATCGAGCCCTCGGTTTTCGAGACTCCGATGGACGAGCAGAAGTTCCGAATGGCCTCGGGCGTATAACCTCGCCGGCGGATCCCGCACAGCGTGGGCATGCGCGGATCGTTCCAGCCGCCCACGTGTCCTTCTTGCACCAGTTGGAGCAGCTTGCGCTTGCTCAGCAGTGTGTAGGTGAGATTCAACCGATCGAACTCGATTTGTTGCGAGGGGAAAATGCCGAGCTGCTCGATGAACCAGTTATAGAGCGGCCGGTGATCCTGGAACTCGAGCGTGCACATCGAATGCGTGACCCTCTCAAGCGAATCCGATTGGCCATGAGCGTAGTCATACATCGGATAAATGCACCACTTGTCGTCCGTGCGGTGATGTTCGGCGTGCAGGATGCGGTACATCACCGGGTCGCGCATGTTCAGGTTGGGCGAAGCCATGTCGATCTTGGCGCGCAGGACGCGCGTACCGTCCGGGAATTCGCCTGCCCGCATGCGCTCGAACAAGCTCAGGTTCTCTTCCACGGAGCGGTTGCGATACGGGCTGTCTTTCCCCGGTTGAGTCAGCGTCCCGCGGTATGCGCGGATTTGGTCCGCGCTGAGGTCGTCGACGTAGGCTTTGCCGTCCTGAATGAGCTTGGCGGCCCATTCGTACAGTTGGCCGAAGTAGTCGGAGGCGTAATAGAGACCGTCCCAGTGGAAGCCAAGCCACTTCACATCTTCCATGATGGAGTCGACGAACTCGGTCTCCTCCTTCGATGGATTGGTGTCGTCGAAGCGCAGGTTGGTGTGGCCGTGGAACTCGTCGGCCAGGCCGAAGTCGAGGCAGATCGCTTTGGCGTGGCCAATGTGCAGGTAGCCGTTCGGTTCAGGAGGGAAGCGGGTTTGCACACGGCCCGCGTACTTGTTGGTCTTGAGGTCGTCGAGCATGATGTCGCGGATGAAGTTTGACGGACGGGACTCGGCGGGCGCGTTGGTGGCCGCCTCGGTGGAGGTGTTGGACGGATTCATCTCAAATTCATTTTATAACTTCGGGCTGAACTGTTGAATGCCGCCGGGTCAGAAGGCGCGGGCGAGGACCCCGCGCGCCATGGTTTCCGATTGGGATGAAGTTTACCGGTTCCTACCGGGGACTCCCCTCCCCCTTTCTCTGCAAAGTCCAGAAAACAAAGGGCTCTTCACCGTCTGCAAAATCACCGTCTGCAAAATCTTTGAGTTTACCGGAGTTACAGGCAAAATCTTGAAAAGGCTTCGCTTAGCGGTTGGTCGTTGGCAGTGGGCCGCTCCCACCAGGCGTTCCTCGGCCTCGGTTTTGGCGGGAGCGCCCTTCGCTTAAAGAAACAGGCGCACGGGCCCCTCGGATTTCAAGGAGCTCAGAGGAACGACAATTTGCCAATTTAATTCTGCCTTATGCGGGGCGACGCGGTCTCTGCTCCAGCGCACCCGCTGCGATCGAAAGCGGCGCGCTCGAAGACCATCGGGGCGTTCGCGAAATGGCTCGGTCCATCTTCCATATTCCATCCCTCCACCAGCCCGCTCGACGGCGTTGCTCGAGGGCGTTACGCGGGCGGACGTCGCAGCGCTACGGCCCGCTTCTGCATGCCCAACCGGGTGGCTCCCTCGACCGCGCTCGGGAGGACAGCTGCTCTTACTGCGTACTACTCTTACTGCAATTTCTCGAGAGCCTGTTCGATACGGGCCAAGCTAGTCTCTCGTCCCAGAACCTCCAAGGTCTCAAACAGCGGTGGCGCGTTCTTCCGGCCACAGACGGCCACGCGGATGGGCTGAAACATCTGTCCGGCCTTGATCCCCAGTTCCTGGGCGGCAGCGCGGAGCGCCTGGTCCAGAAGGTCGTGTTTGAACTCGGTTTCGCCCAGGACCTCGCGGGCTCTCTTCAGGACGTTCAGGGCCATGGCGACGTCTCCCTTTTGCGGGATGAGCTCGAGCGGGTCGTAGGACGGGAGCTGGTCGACGAAGAAGAAGTCGGCGGCGGTGAGGACGTCGCGCAGAAGCTTGATGCGCTCCCGGATCAGCGGAGTGACCTTGAGCATCTTCGCTGGGTCAACCGGAAAGCCGGCTTCCCGCACGATGGGCAGGAGGCGGGCGCTTAGCTCTTCGACGCTCAGGCTGCGAATGTGCTCGGCGTTCAACCAGACAGCTTTGGGGTCGAAGGTTTCTTCGGGTGTAGGGGCTGGGTCTTTGAAATTCACCACGGCGTTGGCGCGGTTGATGCCTTCCAGCGTGAAAGCGTCTTGCAATTCCGCCAGCGCCATCTGCTCGCGATCATTCTTCGGAGACCAACCCAGCAGGCACAGGAAGTTGATGAACGCCTCCGCCAGGAAGCCCGCGTCGCGGTAGGTGGTCACGCTGACGACCGGACCGTGGCGGCGCTTGGAGAGTTTGGTTCCGTCGGGCGCAACCAGGAGCGGTAGATGGGCGAATTGCGGGGCCTGGACGCCGGCGGCTGCGAAGATCAGGACGTGTTTGAAGGTGTTGGTGAGATGGTCTTGGCCACGAATGATGTGCGAGATGCGCAGGTCAGCGTCGTCGGCGCAGGAGGCTAGGTGGTAGGTAGGCATGCCGTCACTACGCAAAAGAGCGAAGTCTTCAATGTCGTCGGCGGCCTTGCGCTGCTCGCCATAGACGGCGTCGGAGAAGCGGACTTCTTGGCCGATTCCTCGAGGCACGCGGAAGCGGAGCGCGAACGGCGCTCCCGCCCCTGCACGGCGGTCGCTCTCTTCGCGGGACAGTTCCCGCATGCCGGGGTTAAAGAGCCAGGTGCCTTGAGCCCCGGATCTGTCGGCATCCCCGGTGTGGGCGGGAGTGAAATCGCGGTAAGCTTGGCCCTGGTCGAAGATCGCCCAGGCCATCTTCTGATGAAGCGCGAGGCGTTCGGACTGCTTGTACTCCTCGTCCCAACCGAGGTCGAGCCACTTCAACCCCTCGAAGATGGAGGTGACGGAAGCCTCCGTATTTCGCTCGACGTCGGTGTCGTCGAGCCGCAGCACCATGGTTCCGCCCCTCCGGCGGGCGTAGAGCCAATTGAAGATGAAGGTGCGGGCGCTGCCTACGTGGAGAAATCCGGTGGGCGATGGGGCAAAGCGAACCCTGGGGCCGGACGATGGTAAGTCGCCTTTTTTGATAGGAGTAGGGGAATCAGGCATGAAGGTGACATGTTACGGGCGGGTCGAAAGCACCGTCAAGCACCGTCAAGCGCCGTCGCGCGCGCGGCGAGAGACCGCGTCGCGAAGACGAGTTCTCCTCACCCCCTGTACTGAAAACGTATTGTCTTTAGCGCCTGGGCTGTGAAACCATGAGCCGATTGCACTCCCGGTGAACCTGTGGTGAACGAGAAGTCTGAGTGGTTTTGCGCGCTATGAACGGCCTTGCCACGAATGTGGTCATCATCCCGGGGATTGTGGCCCTGCTGCTGTTCCTGGTCTTCACCTACCTCTACGAGCAGAGCCGGCAGGCGTATTTCCGCGCCTGGCAGCTGGGATGGGCAGCCTACTCGCTGCATTTTGGGCTCGACGCCTGGAATGCCTACTACCCGCCGTCGGCCTGGGTGTATCTGGCAGGTTCGCTGCTGGTCGTCATGATGGCGCTTTGTCTTTTCGTCTCGACCCGCCTGATGCGGGAGCGTTTCCGCCTGCGCTGGTATGACGTGGCGATCGGACTGGCGGGCGTCGGACTGGCACTGTGGAACCTGCGCGATCATCGGGTGAATGGCGTGTTCCAGAGCGATTTGGTGTTCCCGCTGCATCACGTGCGGCTGGAACTGGGCATAGCAGCGCTTCTGTTGTATTGCTCGTTCACCTTCTACCGCTTCGCGCACCAACGTAATTCGGTAGCCTTCCACATGCTGGCCCTCGCCCTTGCGCTATGGGCCGCGCTCATGGGCCTGGGACAACTGCGCAGTCCGTTCTCGGAAGTGCTGGGCAAGACCGGGCACATGCTCGGCCCGCTGCCGCAGATGCTGCTGGGGATCGCCATGGTGATGGTGCTGTTCGAGCAGGAGCGCAATGCGGTGCAGGAGAATGCGCTGGCGTTTTCCACGCTGGGCGTGGACCCGCGCCGGCTGCTGGCGGCGGCGGATCTGGTGCCGAGCATGACGGCCGTGCTCGACCGGTTGGTCAATCCCTTGCCGACGCGCCGCGCGGTTATCTGCATAGCCGAGCAGTGGCGCAGCGTCTTGCCGTCGGTCGAGCGCGGTTTCTCGCCCGAGTTCCTGCAGAAACTGGAAAGCCAGGGCGCGGGAGAATACATCTGCGAGCTGGCCTACCGGCGCGGGGGCTTCTTCACGTTCCGCAATCTGCCGGATCTGACCGAACCGCTGCCCGCCTTTCCGGGTGGACGGTTTGAGGAATTCAAGAAGGTGCTGGCGGAGGAAAATATCCGCCACCTGACGGCGGTCAGCCTGCAGACCCGGGAGCACAACTTCGGGGTCATTCTCTTTCCACACGCGGAGCTGAAAGTGTTCGGATCTTCGAATCTGCGATTGCTGATCGGACTCGCTCTGCAGATCGGGCTCACACTGGAAAACTACGTGGTCATGCACGATGCACAGCGGCGCACCAAGGAGTACGAACTGCTGACGCAGATCGGGCAGGCCATTAGTTCTCGCCTTGACCAGGATGAAGTGTTACGCACGATTCAGCAGGAGCTGGGGCAGATTTTCGACACGAGCAACTTCTACATTGCGTTTCAGGAGAACGACGAGATCCGCTTCGAGCTGGAGACGGAGAACAACCAGGTGCTGCCCAAACGCTCGCGCCGGGTGAGCACGGGATTGACCGAGCTCATCATCCGCACCGGGCAGGCGCTACTGATTCGCTCCGATCTCGAGAAGACGCGCGAGCGGCTGGGAGCCAGTCAAGTGGGAGGCCAGCCCGCGAAGTGTTTCTGTGGGGCACCCATCCTGCTGGGGGGCAAGCCCGCCGGTGTGATGGTGGCGATGAGCACCGAACGCGAATATGTCTTCCAGCAGCGCGACCTGGAGGTGATGCAGACGGCGGCGGGGCAGGTGTCGGTGGCGGTGGAGAATGCCCGGCTGTTCGCCGAGGAGCAGCGCCGTTCGCGGCACCTGAGTTTCCTGAACAATATTTCGAAGACCGCCATCTCGAGCGAAGACTCCGAGCAGATGTTGGCCGAAATTGTTGGGGAAATTCAGAAAAACTTCCAGTTCGATCATATCGGGATTGGCATTCTCGATTACGTCACGAAAGATATTGAGATCAAGGCCGAGGCGGGCGCCACCGCGCAAGCCAAGGGGAAACGGATTCCGTTGGGTTTGGGGATTGTTGGCCGGGTCGCTCGAACCGGTGAGCGAGCTTTAGTCCAGAATGCCGCGGAAGGACACCTGCTCGGTGTGCTTCCGGATTCTCGTGCTGTTCTCTGTATCCCGATTACCTATGGCGAGACTCTGCTGGGAGTGCTGAACGTCGAGAGCCGGCAGGAAAGTGCGTTTTCGCCGCAGGACGTGTTGATCATGAACACGCTGGCCGACCTGCTGGCGACAGCGTTACACAACGCATTCGTCTTTCAGAAACTGCAGCAGCAGTCGATCACCGACGGCCTGACCGGCATCAAAACGCGGCGGTTTTTCTGGGAAGCGCTCTCTTCGGAATGGAAACGCGCTTCACGCTCCGGTCGCCCCTTCTCCGTGGTGCTGGTCGACCTGGACAAATTCAAGGAGGTCAACGACACGCTCGGGCACCTCGAAGGGGACCTCGTCCTGGCGCGTGTGGGCCGTCTGCTGGAACAGAGGTGCCGGCAATCGAACGTGGTCGCCCGTTATGGCGGCGACGAATTCATCATCCTCATGCCGGAAACCGGCGTCGAACAGGCCCAGGCGCTGGCCGAACGTCTGCGGCTCTGGCTGGCACAGGACGCCATGTTGGTCGAGCATAAGATCACGGGCAGTTTTGGCGTTGCCAGTTTCCCGGGACACGGCTTCTCGGCGGAGGACATCATCCGGGTCGCCGATGCCGGGATGTACGTCTCCAAGCACGCCGGCGGTAATCGGGTCTCGATGGCCGAAGAATTTGGCGAGGGCGAGGACTTCGCGTCGCAGCGCCAGCAGATCTCGAGCTACATTGAGGGTTTCCTGCAGCGGGAACAGACCGGGCCCGATGATCTGGAGGAACTGGTCGCCACCCTTCGCAAGTTATGCGGAGGCGAAGAGGACTGCAATGTGCAGGTGCTCAAGGAATCGATTGAGGCCCTGACGCGTGCCGCGGAGTCGCGCGAGTTCCACGCTTCCGGGCATGGAGACATGGTGGGGCGGTACGCGGATCTCATCGGACGCGCCCTGGCTCTGCCACCGGATGAGATCGTGGAATTGCTCTATGCAGCTCGCGTGCATGACGTCGGGAAGCTCTTCGTGCCGGAACGGATCGTAACCAAGCCCGGTCCGTTGACCGACGAGGAATACGCCCGCATGAAAGCGCATGCCCGGACAGGCGCGGAGATTGTAGCCACGATTCCCGGCAGCCTCATGTTGCAGAAGGCGGTCGAGCATCACCATGAAGCTTTTGACGGGACGGGATATCCGAACGGCTTGCGCGGGGAGCAGATCCCTTTGTGGGCCCGAATTCTCGGCCTGGCGGATGCGTTCGTGAACATGACCACCGAACGGTCGTTTGCTTCCGCCAAGACCACTGAACAGGCGCTGGCCGAAATCGAGAAGATGAGCGGCACGCGCTACGACGGGATGCTGGTGCGTGTTCTGATCCGACAGATGAAGACCGGCAAGGCGTCGCCGAGCCTGGGGGACTAGACGGAGGGCGACGCTGTCGGTACTGTGTCAGCGAGCGCAGGATGCCCGGCTACGGTCTGTAAACGATTCGCTCAAGCCCGTGCCCATCGGGGCGGCAGGTTCTGTTGTTTTGTTCGCGTGGCCTCCTGACTTGCAACTTGTAAGGCCAGCCTAGACACTAATAAGCATGTCGATTGCTCTCTCCCTGGAAGGCAAAGTTGCTCTCATCACCGGTGGATCGCGCGGGATTGGCGCAGCCGCCGTGCGGGCGTTCGTCGCGGCCGGCGCGCGCGTCCTGTTCAACTACCAGCGCGCGAAAGTGCGGGCGGAGGCCCTGGTGAAAGCCTGTGGCGGGGAACACTGCGCGGCCGTTGCCTGCGATCTGTCCGGGGTCGAGGGTGCCAAAGATCTGGTGGACGAGACCGTCAAACGCTTCGGGCGGCTGGATATCTTGGTGGCAAACCATGGGATATGGCCGCCCCAGGACGCGCCCGTCGACCAGATGACCGACACGCAATGGCATGCAACCGTCGCGGTAAATCTGGACAGCGTTTTTTCTCTGGTTCGGCATTCGGTTGGGCAAATGAAGAAACAGAAGAAACTGGGAACCGGTGAGGGAGGGCACGTTGTGCTCGTCAGTTCGACGTCGGGCCAGCGCGGAGAGGCTTTTCACGTGGATTATGCCGCCACCAAGGGAGCCCTGATCAGTATGGCGAAAGGGCTCTCAACCGAGCTGGCCGGAGACGGCATCTACGTGAATTGCGTGGCGCCGGGCTGGGTCGCGACCGACATGTCGGAACCGGCATTGAATGACCCGGAGATCCAGGAGCGCATTTTCTCGTCCATCCCGCTGGGCCGTGTCGGCACGCCGGATGAGATCGCGGTCCCCATCCTGTTTCTGTGCACCCAGCATGCGGGCTTCATCACGGGTGAAGTGTTCAACGTGAACGGAGGAGCGGTGCTGGCGGGATGACGGTTCACCGCGGAGCCTTCTGCCGGCCCGTTCGTGCTGCCCATGCAGCCGGAATCGGGGTTTCCTGCGTCTAACCGGAATGTTGCGAGCACCGATCGGATCGTGTGCAGCAGCTGGGGCGCACAGCGCCCGAAAGGCGCGGATCGAAGTCTCCCGCGTTTATGCGCCTGCTAAGCTTCTGGACTATGCAGCGACTCGTCATTTTTCTAATCCTTGTCGGTTCAGCGTTTGCCCAGAACGCAGGGACCGCACGGGGTGCGCCATCTTCTCAGGCCGCTCCGGTGGCGCAGGCGAACCCCACCAAGGCCAAGGCCCTGCTGGATCAGGCGATCCAGGCGCTGGGAGGCGAGGCCTACCTCAACATTCAGGATGTCAGCCAGCAGGGCCGCACCTACAGCTTCCATCACGGCGAGACCACCAGCACGGGTGTTCTGTTCTGGCGATTCGTCAAATTTCCTGACAAGGAGCGGATCGAAGTCACCAAGCAGCGCGACATCGCGTACGTCTATAACGGCGACCGCGGTTACGAGATTACCTACAAAGGGACGGCCGGCGAGGAGACCAAGGTCCTCACCGACTATCTACGACGGCGGGAGCACTCTCTGGAATGGGTGCTGCGGCGGTGGCTCAAGGAACCGGGAGTCGCCCTGTTTTACGAAGGCGCCGCCGTGGCGGCTGACAAGCCCGCCGACCAGGTCAGCGTCATGAACGCCAAGAATGAAAGCGTAACGCTCTACCTCGACACCACGACCCACCTTCCCATCAAGAAAACCTTCACGTGGCGTGACCCCACCGATAAGCTGCTCAATACCGAGGAAGAAGTCTATGACGCCTATCGGCCGGAGCAGGGGATCATGACCCCCTACAGCATCTCGCGCTTTTACAACGGGGACATGTCGAACCAGCGCTTTCTGAACACCGTCACCTACAACACCGGCTTGAACGATTCGATGTTCCAGGCTAAGACGACCTACGACCCGACTACACCGCCCGCCAAAAAGTAACCGGGGAAAATCACCCATGAAGGTAGTTGGACTCTAGTGCCCTCCTCGGCACCTCGGCCCGCTCTTGTCACCACCAGCGTTATCTCGTTCAATATCAACCGGATAGCTGTCTGCTGCTCCGGGAGAGGCTCCCGCCACACCACGGAGTGTGGTCAATTTGCCACATGCGAATCTTCGACGGCGCCTGTAAGCTAGTGCGGATCAGGCACATGTAGCCCTCCCCTTGAAGCCCGAACAGACAATCCGCGCATCGGTGGAATGCACAGGCGTCGGTCTTCACAGTGGCGCGCCCGTTCATCTGAGAATTTTGCCCGCGCCGGCCGGGTCGGGCATCGTCTTCCGGCGCACCGATCTCGATGATTTCGAGGTGGAGGCCACCGGCCGGAACCTCGCGCGGGTCAGCTACGCCACCAGCCTCATGAAAAAGGGCGTACTGATTTCGACCACCGAGCACCTGCTTTCCGCCTTCATCGGCACGGGAATCGATAACGCGATTGTCGAACTGGACAACCTCGAGTTGCCGATCCTCGACGGCAGTTCCCGGCCTTTTGTGGAAATGATTCAGAAGGCGGGAATCCGCAAACAGCGCCGCCTTCGCTCCTATATGCGCATACGGCGCGAATTGGAGTTGCGCGAGGGTAACAAGTTCATCGCGGTATATCCGGCGGACAGCTATTCGGTTTCTTACACGATCGATTTCCCGCACCCGCTCATCGGCAAGGAGACCTTCCGGGTGGATCTCTCGGACGGGAACTACCTGCGTGAGATTGCAGGGGCGAGGACCTTTGGCTTTCTGCACGAGGCAGATGCGATGCGGCAGCAGGGGCTGATCCGTGGAGCCTCCACCGAGAACGCGATCGTGCTGACGCGAGACCAGGTCATGAATCCCCCCCTGCGGTATGCGGACGAGTTTGTACGACACAAGGTGCTCGATCTGATCGGAGATCTCGCGCTGGCGGGAAAACAGATTCTCGGCAACATCGTTGCTGACCGCGCCGGACATGCCATGCACACGGCTTTGGTGTCGCGGCTGTTGCGGGACCGGACGCTGTGGGAAGAGACCTCGCTCGAAGAGAACCACGACGCATTGCCTTCCTCTTCCCACCTGATGGCGGGACAATCGCTCTAATCCAGGCGGGCGCCTGGTCCGATGGGCGAGCGGGCCCCCCGACTCGTCCAGGGCAGGCGGCCGATCTCCTCAGCAGCTCGTTTTGAGTGAGTTCTCACGAACTGTGTAAGGCCCGCGATTTTCGGGAATCGTTTCAGTCTGCCGGTTCGCAGGGAGTTTCCGACTCTACCGCTTCGCGCGCGCGCTCTTCGTTCAGCCTTTCGAGTTCCGCCCGGGTGTGGTCGATCATACTCGCGGCAAAACGCTTTGCCAGCCTTTGTCGTTCGGGTGACAAGTCCTTGACCCGCATGGCCAGCAGCGGTACGTCTTCTTCGAGCCAGCGCAGCGTGCGCTGAACACGCGCGATCCTGAGGTCGTGGGTCAACCGGGCCAATTCGAACGCTCCTGTCGGTCTTTTCCAAAGAAACTAGCCAGGGCTCAGAGAGAACGCAAGTCGCAAGCTGGATACTGCGGAACTGAAGCAGAAAGGCAGGTCCCACCGGGGGTTCAAGAAAGCCAGGGAAACAGGACGAGTCAGCCGGAACGTCTATTACCGAATCGAGCGCGCTTCCTCTCCAATCCGCCGCAGGACCCATTCCTCGAGTTGCTCGCGGGAACGGTCGGGCACCTCCACAAACTTGATTCCGGCACGGTGCAGACCGTCCGCCCAGGCGATTTCGCCCTTTGGTTCCATCGCGATCTTGGTATTGGGAAGAGTGAAACGCACCTTCGAAATCGGATTCCTTGCCAGCGTGCCTTCGAAGTGCAATGCCATGCCACCTTCGCTCAGGTTGGTGGCGGTGACTTTCATTTCCTCGCCCTGGTTGAACTGAAGGACAACGGGAATTTCCACCGGGCAGCGGAAATAACGGCGCTTCTCGCGGACCATAAAGCTCAGCGCAGTGTGCAGGCAGCGCAGAGTACCCGCGGTCGTGATGGGTTTCTGCAGGACGAAATTTGCTCCCATCTCGAAGGCCTGATGGGTGGTCGTTTTTCCATTCAGGATGGCGAAAGAGACCGAGGTCCGGTTGCTCGGGGTCTGGCGCAAATTCCTGAGAACCTCGATGCCGTCGTGAAGATCGTCGCAGTCAACCAGGACTGCGTCGAATTTCGCGGCGGAGAGAATCTCAGCGCCCGACTTGGCGGCCGCAGAGACCTCCACATGGATGGAGAGCTTTTCCAGAGTCGGCCGGAGCACGCGCACCGCCTCCGCGTCGCGACACACCAGGAGTGACTCCAGGTTCATAGCCCCTTCACTTTAGCCCCGCCCTCGGAGAGGCGAAAGGCACCAAGGTAATAGTCCTGACGCACCGGCCGCGCGGGTCGCTATCGTCCTTTCGGTGTAAGCGGTTTGTAAGTCTTGCTCCTGTTCCCGTGATTTTTTGCTGGCCAGCGCGGGTCTGGAAATCAGACACTGGTGCCGGGTGCCGAAACGCGTCTATCTGTCGCTGGGCTCGAACGTCGGCGATCGTCGAGCGAACCTGAGGGCGGCGATCGAGCGCCTGGGGCGATTCGGAAGGGTTGTGGCCCTGTCCTCGTTGTACGAGACCGAGCCAGTCGAATTCACCGCGCAAGCCTGGTTCCTGAACTGCGCGGCGGTGCTGGAAACGGAAAAACCGCCCCGCCAGCTTCTAAAAGCTCTGCTCGATGTGGAACGGCGGATGGGGCGGCGGCGGATCGAGAAAAAGGGACCCCGCAACATCGATATCGATATTTTGCTGTTCGCCGACTCGATCGTGGAAACCAAGGGCCTGACCATTCCACATCCCGCCCTTCACCGGCGCCGGTTTGTCCTGGAGCCCTTGGCGGAGATTGCGCCCGACGCGAGGCATCCGGTGTTCAAGAAGACAGTTCGGGAACTACACGAAGAGCTGCCGCCGGGCCAGGTGGTCCGAAGGCTTCCCCAGAAGGCCACGGGAGACCGACCATGGGACTAGGGCACGATAATCCGGCCGCCCGCCTGCTCGGGAGAAGCGAGAGCAGATCCCTGCTCGGGAAACTGCGCGAAGACGAAGTCAACCAAGGCCCGGGATTTCGGCCTGCCGGACGTACGGCCGTGGGCCATGCGCACCAGGAACACCAGCGCCTTTAGAACCTCGGAATCGCGCAGGCGGGAGAAGCCGGCGTGCTTCTGCTCGGCCTCGCGGTACTCCTTCACCATGCGGTCCAGTTCCGCGGCCACGGCTCGCTGCGCCGCTCCCTGGATCGGTTCTTCATAGTGAAGGCCCGAGTTCACCAGTCGCTGGTAGCGGCGGGCCAGGGAGCTCAGCCCGCCAATCAGGTCGGAGTCGTGGATCGCGCGGTCGGCGCGAGCGCTCTTGGCCAGCGCGTAGCTGAGTCCCATGATCAGGTGTTCGTGCTGGTAGAGAAACTGATCTTCGAGCTCCACCCGCGTGAAAAGAGCGGCTGCGTCTAAATCGCCCGCGGAGCGCGGCTTTTCATGCTCCCGGGCCTGCTGGAGATAGGGGCAATCGCTGGGGCAATCGAGCGTCACCTCGCGTTGTTCGCCACAGCATTGGGGGCAAATGCGCCCGTGCACGGCGGGACAGAAGCGCTTTTCCTTGCGGATTTCACAGATCGCGCAGCTCACGAAGGACTCTCCCTGCCCTATTATGGCATCCCCGCACTTTTGAGGGACGACTGCGCCGGTTCCCTTTGGCCCCTTCCCAAACCTGCTTGGCAGGGCCACTTCCAAAGCTTCGATCTGCCGAAAAGGGCGTTTTTAGTACCGTTCTGGGGACCCCCCTCTGAAAAAACCGCGTAAAATGCGGCTGAAACGCTACTTTTCCACAGGACCCGTGGTGTAAGATAGCTTTCCTCGCAACAAAACAATGCTGTTCCATTGAGGAGGATTCATGGCTTCAGGTTTAACCAAGACCCAACTGGTGCGCCACCTGGCGGAGAAGCTCGAGACTAACAACAAGACGGCAGCGTCGTTTTTGGAGCATCTCGCCGACACCGCCATCAAAGAGACCAAGAAGAATGGCGTGTTCGTCGTTCCCGGCCTCGGCCGCTTGGTGAAAGCGCATCGGAAGGCTCGCGTGGGACGCAACCCACAAACGGGTGAGCCGATTCAGATCAAGGCCAAGACGGTAGTGAAGTTCCGCGTCGCCAAGGCCGCGAAGGACGCGATCGCGCCCAAGAAGTAGTTCCGCGGTTGAGTCGAGACCCGAAGGCCGGCTTGGCAGCCGGCCTTTTCGATTCTTCCCATATAAAAACTCGATGCTCCGATCGTGGAGCTTCGCTCCTCGACAGGGGCGACCGCCCTGCCCGCGCTACTTTCCGAATTCGTTCTTCACCACGGTTCCGCCCTTCATCACGAACTTCACGTGCTCGAGCGTGGTGACGTCTCTCAGCGGATCGCCGTCGACCGCAATGACGTCGGCCCACTTGCCAGGCTCGACGGTGCCGACTTTGTTCGACCAGCCCAGCAGATCTGCGTCGTTGAGGGTCGAGGTCTGAATGGCCTGCAAGGGCGTCATGCCGAGCCTCACATATACGGCGAACTCATGCGCATTCAGCCCGTGGGGATAGACGGCCGCGTCGGTACCGAAGCCTACCTTCAGTCCTGCCGCGAAGGCTCTCTTCAAATTGTTCTGCCCGACGGCGGAGACCGTCTGCATTTTACGAATGATGTAGTCGGGAGCGTTGCGCTTGCCCAGGTTGTCGCGGTTCCAGTCCATCAGGTAGAGCGTTGGCACGATGTAGGTGCCGTTCTTATGGAGGGTCGCGATCGAGTCGTCGTCCATCAGGTGTCCGTGCTCGATCGAGTCCACGCCCGCGATGGACGCCCAGCGCACGCCCTCAGCCCCGTGGGCATGGGCGGCGACTTTCCGGCCCAGGCGGTGCGCTTCAGCCACGATGGCTTTCATTTCTTCGAGCGTGTACTGGGACGCGTTCGGATCGTCACCTTTCGACATCACGCCACCGGTAGCGCAGATCTTGATGACGTCGGCACCATACTTGATGACTTCACGGACTTTGTGCTGCACGGCATCGATGCCATCGGCCACGCCCTCCGCCTGGTGGTGATATTCAAAGGGAAGCAAATTGTCATCGCAGTGGCCGCCCGTAATGCCGAGCGCGGGACCACTCACCAGCATGCGTGGGCCGGGAACATCGCCGCTATTGATGGCATCGCGCAGGGCGACATCGCTATAGCCGCTGGCGCCAAGGTTGCGCACGGTCGTGAATCCGGCTTCCAATGTGATGCGGGCATTCTTCGCCCCGGTGAGCGCCTCCCGCGGCACCGAGATTCCCAGCGACTCGTAGCCCAGCTGGTCGGGTTCGAAGGTCAGGTGCGTGTGCGCGTCGATGAGGCCGGGGAGCACGGTGGCGTTGGGAAGATCGATGATCTCCGTGCCCGGCGCGGATTTCACGTCCGCCGCCGGGCCCACCCTAACGATCTTGTCGCCTTCGATGACGATCGCCTGGCCGGTGAGGGTATTGCCGTTCTTCACGTCCAGAAGATGTCCGGCGCGGATGATGACCTGGCGCGGGCCTGGGGTGGGAGCGGCCTGCGCCAGCGCGATCGTCGTGCTTAGCAGCCACGTGGGAAGACAGCGCACAACGGAGTGCCGGACTTGATTTGCCATGGGTCTCCTCAAAACGAAATGTGGGAAGCAAGAATAACCAAAATCCGAGGGCGCGGGCGAGTCTTATGCCCGCTCGCGCGGGACCGGGTCAAAGCCCCAGGTTCGCCCGGCGTGTGCGGCGTAGAAAATCAGGAAGAGAAACAGGAGCGGGATCTTGTCGAGTTCCGCTCCGAAGTATCGCCACACGGGAATTTCGTGCCCCGGCTCCCACCAGGTGGCGAAGATCAGGTTCAGCATGAACAACGCGCCCAGCACCGAGGCTGGCCGCACCCACACTCCCACCAGCAGCGATACTCCGATCAACACCTCCAGCACTCCGACCGCGTAGCCGAAGAACACCGGGTGGGGCAGGACCAGGTGTGCCAGAAACGGACGATAGAAGGCGAGCGCGTCTCCACGGATGTAGCCCTGCAGAGATTGCGGGAAACCATGGTGGGCGAATTCGCGGCCAGCGACCTTGTACTGGCCGAAAAGAAGGAAAAGAATTCCGGTCGCGATGCGGACCGCAGCCGTTGTCTTCAAGAGAGCAGCCGGTGGATCAGGCATTCCCATTTTGCTGGCAGAAACTACCGCCGAAGGCCCCCTTCGACCCGCCGGACTCACCCTCGACCGCGCTTCGGGGCGGTCTAGCCTCCCGGGCCGTCGTTGCTGACGTATTGTTCGAGCGAGTCCAGCTCCTGGGTAAGGCCGTCGATGCGCCACTCCAGCAGATTGCGGATGGAGAGGATGCCGAGCAGCTTCCCGTCGCCATCGACAACTGGCAGATGGCGGAAATGGCGCTCCACCATAGTGGCCATCGCCTCGCCCGCGCCGGTGACCTGGGTCGCCATCTCTACGGGCGTCGTCATCAGGTCGCGCACCGGGGTCCGTTCCGGATCGAGTTTGCTGAGCGCAAGCTTGCGCAGCACGTCGCGCTCGGTAAAGATACCGGCCACCCGGCCTTCCCGGTCAACCACCCCGACCGCACCGACGTGATAGTGCAGCATCTTGCGGATTGCATCCGCCACACTGGCTTCTACCGGAACCGCCGCCGCCTCCGGATCGCAAAGCTGTAGTGCGTTCATAGGGTCCTCCCTGGCTACACTCGCGCTCAACCTGGGTCTCGGAAAGACTGGGGCATTATGAACCTCGCGCAGCCGGTGTCAAGAGTTTCTATCTGCAGCAGAGCGGAATAAATCCGTTCCGGAAAAGCGGAGTTTTCGATCTCAGATCGCGGGGGACTTTGGACCCGGCCCTCCAACGGCCTCCGCCGTTAGTTCGGGCGGCCCTCACCCTTGAACACCTTCCCGTCCTTCATCACGAATTGTATGTTCCCCAATTCTTTGACATCCTTCAGCGGATCGCCCTGCACCGCGACGATGTCGGCGTAGGCGCCGGGCGCTACGACACCGACCTGGCCGGTCATGTCGAGCATTTCGGCCGCACGCGAGGTCGCGCTCTTGATCGCGTCCATCGGCGACATGCCCAAGTCAACCATACGCGGGAATTCCTGGGCGATGGGTTCGGTCCAGGGGATGCCGCCCATGTCGGTGCCGAAGACGATCTTTACCCCCACCTTGAGCGCTTTCTTGAACGACTCTGCGTGCGCCGAGGCGCGCAGGCGGTCGCGTTGCCCCTCGGGCGTGTCGGGAGGAGCCCAGTCGGTGTAGTACACGCTGATCGTGGGACAGTACCAAGTGCCCTGCTTCACCATCTGCGCGATCTGTCGATCGCTGATTTCGAGGCCGTGTTCAATAGAGTCGCAGCCGCCGTCGAGGGCACGCTGCATTCCGATTCCACTGTAGGCATGACAGGCGACCTTTTTACCCCAGCCATGCGCTTCATCGACGATGGCATTCAGCTCTTCCACCGTGAGTGTGGGCTGGGAGGCAAGTTCGCCGTTCTTCCCCACCCAGGAGCGGTGCGTCATGTAGACCTTGATCCAGTCCGCGCCATGATCGAGTTGTTCGCGCGCGGCTTTGCGCGCCTCAACCGGGCCGTCGATCACCTGCACACCCTTGGGCATCACCAGTTCGGGCGCGTAGCCCTCCAGCGGATATCCGCCCGTGGTCGAAAGGGCGCGGGTGGCGACCCGCAGCCTCGGCCCGGGAATGTAACCAGCCTCAATCGCCTGCTTGATGCCGACATCGCCGTAGCCGGCGCCCTCGGTCTCAACGTCGCGCAGGACGGTGAAGCCCTGCTCGAGCGCACGCCGCGCCGCAACCGTTGCCCGCGCCGCTCGCAACGCGAGTGGATATTTCAGGATGTTCGCGTCATATCCACCCTCGGCCGGGTCCTCTCCCTGAAGAAAGATGTGGGTATGCGAGTCGATGAGTCCGGGGAGAACCGTGGCCTTCGACAGGTCGATCACCGTCGCCCCTTGCGGGATCTGCGTGCCGGCCCCGTCGGAAACGCTGTCGATGCGGTTGCCGCGGATCACAATGATCTGGTCGCGGCGCGGTGTGTCGGATTTTCCGTCGATCAGCGTGCCCGCACGGATGACGGTGAAGGCCTTCATGGGGGGCATTGCGCCTTTATCCTGGGCCACGAGCGGCACCCTCGGGGCCAGCGTGACCAGGACCACCCAGCACACAGTTCTCATGTCGTTCTCCTGAGAGTGGGGATTGTACGACGGCGACCGCCTCGAAATCTCTCATTCGCAATGCGGCGGGTGGGTCTTTACCGGTGCGATTCTCCCACGTAGGCGTCCGCCTCGATCTCCACTAGCATGGCGGGATCGACCAGGCCGGTTACGCCGACCAGGGTGGCGACCGGGCGAATGTCGCGAAAAAACTCACCGTGGGCGCGGCCGACTTTCTCCCAGTCGGCAATGTTCGTGACGAAGGTGCGGGTGCGCACCACGTCCTTCAGGCTGGCGCCGGCTTTCTCTAGAGCCGACTCGATGTTCCTGAATATCTGGATGGCCTGAGCGTAAGGATCGCCCGCGCCCACGATCGTTCCATCCGGGCCGGTCGCGGTCGTGCCGGCGACGTGCACGTAAGGCCCTATTCGGACTGCACGGGAGTAACCAACGACCGGCTCCCAGGGAGTACCACTGGAGATGTTTCTACGTTCCATGACGGAAAGAAAGGGCTTCTCCTTGGCCGATCATTCTAGCGGAAACAGTCTCTGGGCGCGCGAGTTGTCACTAGCAGCCATGCGGCGCGAGTGCCAATAATCTCCGCGTGCAACGAAGTCGCGGGGTTAACGCACTAAATACTCAGCATCAGTTTTTTGTGTTTGCTTACAAAAGTCACTTGCGTTTGCTTATGGAGGTGAGTTAATGAGTCAGGCAACAGGTACAGAATCCGCGCGGGGCGCGGAGTACGGGGGCCCAAAGACCATGATTCCGGAATCGCATCCGCTGCAGCAGCTTTTTGTCGAACTTGTGGGACGTCACTATGCCGAAGAGATCGGCATCCGCGATCCGCAGTTGATCAGCTACGTTGCGCACTT
>DASQPN010000083.1:0-15369 GCA_035643915.1 Terriglobales bacterium
TTCCGCATGCGACGTATAGCCATCCTGGGCTCGACCGGCTCCATCGGCCGGAGCACTCTCAGCGTAGTTGAATCCTACCCGGACCGCTTCCAAGTCATTGCCCTGGCAGCCGGTTCCAACCTCGACGCCGCTTTCGAACAGGCCATCCGCTCAAAGCCGCGGGTGGTCTCGATCGCCTCGGAGGCGAACGCCGACGCCCTGCGCGCCCGCCTCAAGGCCCAAGGCCTGGGAGGGATAGAAGTCGTCCACGGCGCCGCCGGCACGGTGCGCGTTTCAACCCACCCCGATGTGGATTTTGTCGTCAGCGCGATCGTAGGCGTCGCCGGTCTCGAAGCCACCTACGAAGCCGTGAAGGCCGGCAAGACTGTGGGCCTCGCCAACAAGGAATGCCTGGTCGCCGCCGGTGAGCTGATCACTGCCGAGGCCCGCAAGCAAGCCAAGCCGCTGCTCCCCATCGACAGCGAACACAACGCCGTACACCAGTGCATGCGCGGCGGCCGAATCGAGGAAGTTCAACGCATCTGGCTCACCGCCTCCGGCGGCCCCTTCCTCAAGACCCCGAAATCCGAATTCCCCGCCATCACCGTACAACAGGCGTTGAACCATCCCACCTGGAAGATGGGGAGACGAATCACGATCGATTCGGCCACTTTGATGAACAAAGGTTTCGAAGTCATCGAGGCCTGCCGCCTGTTTCACCTGCTCCCCAGTCAGGTGGAAGTCATTGTGCACCCGCAGTCTACGATCCACTCCATGGTCGAATTCGTCGATGGCAGCATACTTGCTCAGTTCTCCCTGACTGATATGCGGCTCCCCATCCTCTACGCGCTGACCTATCCGGAACGAATTCCATCCGACCTTCGATTCCCGGTCATGGACTTACGTCAGCTGGACTTCTACCCCCCGGATATGAGGAAATTCAGATGTTTAGGGCTGGCCTATGAGGCCGCAGCGGCCGGTGGCGCCAAGCCAGTCGCCCTCAATGCCGCCGACGAAATCGCGGTGGCGGCGTTTCTGGACGGTCGAATCCGCTTCGATGAAATCCCCCAGATCATTGAAGACGTGCTTTCTACAACGAAAACTGGGACAATGGAATCTATACAAGACGTGCTCGAGGCAGATTTGGATGCACGCCGCGCGGCTCGAGAGCGCGTAGAACGGCTGAATCGCGGTACTTCCCCCATGCCGCGCGCCAGTTCTATATCCTGTCCGGGGGAGTAATCGAAAGTTTATGTCGCATTTCTTGTTAACCGCAGTTGCGATGGCCATTGTCTTGGGTGTGATGATCCTGGTCCACGAGTGGGGTCACTACGCTGCCGCCAAGTTTTTCAAGGTCAAGGTCGAAGTCTTTTCGATCGGTTTCGGCAAACGCCTGCTGGGCTTCCGCAGGGGCGAGACCGACTACCGCATCAGCGCCATCCCGCTGGGCGGCTACGTCAAGATGTCGGGTGAGAACCCGATGGACGAGCGCACGGACGATCCCGGCGAATTCCTGAACCACCCCCGCTGGCAGCGCTTCATCATCGCCATCGCCGGCCCGTTCATGAACGTCGTGCTCGCGGTTGGACTCTTGACCATCGTGTACATGGTGCACTACGAGTACCCGGCGTTCATCGATCAGCCCGGCGTCATCGCCTACGTGAGGACGGACTCGGCCGCCGCGCAAGCCGGTTTGCAGGCCGGAGATCGCATCCTGCGCATCGCCGGCATCGAGAATCCTACCTGGGAACAGATCGGGCTCAAGATTATGCTGAGCCCCAACGAACCGCTGCCCCTTATCATCGGCCGGAACGGCCAGGTTCTTCAGACGACGATCAAACCCAAGCCAGTCTCGGTCTCCGAGATCGGCTCGGCAGGCTGGAGTCCCGCGCAATCCATCATGGTTGCGGATGTGGAAGCCGGAATGCCGGCCGCGAAAGCCGGGATCCGGGAAGGCGATGAGATTGTCGCCGTCGACGGCAAGCCCGTCCCCGTGATCGAGGCGCTGATCGACACCCTGCAGCAGACCAAGGATCGCGTGGTCACGGTCGAGGTGCTGCGCGGCAGCCAGAAGCTCAGCTTCCAGTTGCAGCCGGTGCTGGCCGACGCGGAAGGAAAGGAGAAGCGTTATCGCGTGGGCTTCGAGAGCACTCCGCGAATGAAGGTCGGCACGCTCGCGCTGATCCCCGCGTTCCAGCGCTCGCTCGAGGACAACAAGCGCTACTCGCTTGTGCTTCTGGAACTGATCCAGAAGATGGTGAAAGGCAAAGTCTCCATGCGCCAGGTGGAGGGCCCGATCGGAATCGGCAGTGCCATCGGCCATGCCGTCACCGAAAAGGGCTGGATGCCGCTGCTCGGCCTCACCGCCGGCATCAGCCTGAACCTCGGCATCTTCAACCTGCTGCCCATTCCAATTCTCGACGGCGGCGTCATCATGCTGCTGCTGATCGAAAGCCTGATGCGTCGCGACATTAGCCTGCAGATCAAAGAACGCATTTACCAGGCTGCGTTCGTGTTCCTGGTGCTGTTCGCGGTCACGGTGATCTACAACGACATCGTGAAACGATTGCCGCTGGGCAGTTGACGTCAAAACCTTAAACCACAAGGACACGAAGGGACAGGACAGGACTTGAGCGATTTGCCTTCCTGTACCTTCGTGTCGTGTGGTTGTATTTTTGAACTCAGCGACTTAGCAACATCGTACCGCCCGATTTCCGCCAAATCCGCGTGTTAAACTAATACTTCCCCATGGCCAATATCCAGCGCAGAAAAACAGTTCCAGTGTTCATTGGTGGCGTGCGGGTGGGCAGTGATGCACCAGTCGTGGTGCAATCGATGACCAACACCGACACCGCCGACATCCCCTCCACCGTGAAGCAGGTCGCGGCGCTCGCCCGCGCTGGGTCGGAACTGGTCCGCGTCACCGTCAACCACGAAGCCGCCGCCGCGGCTGTCGCCCCCATCGTCGACGAACTCGACCAGCAAGGCATCCGCGTCCCCATCATCGGCGACTTCCACTACAACGGCCACCTGCTGCTGACCAAGTACCCCGAGTGCGCGCGCGCCCTGGCCAAGTACCGCATCAATCCCGGCAACGTGAGCGTCGGCCGCAAGAACGACGACAACTTCCGCACCATGATCGAAGTCGCCGTCAAGAATCAGAAACCGGTTCGCATCGGCGTCAACTGGGGCTCGCTCGACAGTGCCCTGCTGACCAAGATGATGGACGAGAATTCCCGGCTTCCCGAGCCGAAGGACGCCCGCGAAGTCACCATGGAAGCCATGGTGGTGAGCGCCCTGAACTCAGCCGTGCTCGCCGAGAAATATGGCCTGCGCCCCGACCAGATCATCCTCAGCGCGAAAGTCAGCGGCGTGCAGGACCTGATCGACGTCTATCGCGAGCTGGCCGCACGCTGCACCTACCCGCTGCATCTGGGACTCACCGAAGCCGGCATGGGAGCTAAAGGCATCGTTGCCTCGGCCGCCGCGCTGGGCGTGGTCCTGCAGGAAGGCATCGGCGACACGATCCGCGTCTCCCTCACGCCTGCCCCGGGCGGGGACCGTACCGAAGAAGTCCGTGTGGGCCAGCAGATCCTTCAATCTCTCGGGATCCGCAGCTTCACCCCGCAGGTCACCGCCTGCCCTGGCTGCGGCCGGACCACGAGCACCTTCTTCCAGGAAATGGCCGAGCAGATCCAGACCTACCTGCGCGAACAAATGCCGCTGTGGAAAGACCGCTACACGGGCGTCGAAGAGATGAAGGTCGCGGTGATGGGCTGCGTGGTCAACGGCCCCGGCGAGTCGAAGCACGCCAGCCTTGGCATCTCGCTCCCCGGAACCTTCGAAGAACCCAAGGCCCCGGTCTATGTCGATGGCCGCCTGTTCACCACGCTGAAAGGCGACAAAATCGTCGCCCAGTTCATCACCCTCCTGAACGAATACGTGGAATCGCACTACGCGGCGAAAATGGAAGTGGCGCTTAAGTAAATTCCACCACCGAGACGGCGACGAAAGTCTTCTTCGCTAGCTCTTTTCCGCAAGGGCCCTCGGTCTCTGGAATATTCCCGGAGGAATATTTACCCGAGCTTTTCTCCATGCCTCGGTGCCTCAGTGGTGCCCTTAAACTAAGCGAGCAGCGGCAAGTTCGGATTCGCCGCTTCGTAGTCGGGGTCCGCGAACTTTTTCAGCTCCGGATAATTCTCTAACAGCTCCGGGGGCGCCTTCACGCGTTTGCCGCCCAGCATCGCCTTCAACTCCAGCGCGTTCACGCCCGCTCGCCCCTGGTAGTGGTTGTTGGTGATGACATAAGTCGTCTCCGCTTTTCCCGCTACCGTCTCGATCTTGTCCTTCCAGCCTTCGAGTTCCTTCTCGCTGTACAGGTAGTTGTAGCGATCGTTTCGGTCATCGCTGTCGAACCAGTCTTTGTAGTTGCGGCCATGCAATCGCACATACCCGAGCTTCGAAGTCACGTGCTCCGTAGGCTCGAGCGAGTTCCCGATCACGGGCTGGTCGATATTGCAGAACGCGACGTCTCCCCGCGCAAGAGTGGCCAGCGTCTCTGGATTGTCCCAACTGTCGTGGCGCACCTCCACCACGCGCGGATACTCGATGAATTGTCGGAGCAGCGTCTCCAGATACTCCCGGTTCAGGCTGGTATTCTTGAACGAGACAGGAAACTGAATCAGCAACGCCCCCAGCTTCCCTTCCGCGGCGAGCGCGTCCAGCCCTTCCCGCGCTTTCGCTTCGTCCTCGTCATTGGGTTTGATCGAAGCAGCCGAGGTCGGCTCCATCACCGCCATCGGCGAGTGCGTAAACGAGCGGTGCAGCTTCGCCGTAAACGCGAAGTTGGGATTGACCGCCGTCACCTTGCGCACCCAGAGCTTGGCCAGCTCCGGCTTGATGTGGCCATAGAATGAGGTGTTGATCTCGACCACATCGAAGAAATGCGCCAGGTATTCCAGCGGATGCAGCTTGCGGCGCTGCACCTCCGGAGGATAGAAAACTCCCTCCCAGTCCTTGTAGGACCACCCGGCGGTGCCGATGCGAATCTGGGACGCGCCTTCCATAAAAGGCCAGCGAAGTGGCGGGAGAGGCTTGCCTGGAGAGTAGCACAGACCAGCCTTCGGAAAAGCAGGAACGGCGCGTGTCCCCCGCCCCCTGGGATGACCATCAAACCAGCCCGTGATTCCCATTATCGCCGGCTGCGCTGGACCGGCGTATCTATATTTCCGGGACGGGCTAAACTGGTTGCGATCGGCCTTTCAAAACCCTAAGCACCTGGGAGGTGGGGAATGCGCGCGCGGTGGCCGTTTCTCCCCTCTGCGTTGGTCCTGCTCGGGTTCACGGCGTGCATCATGGACCCCAATGCCGACTTCAACTCAACCCGGCCGGACGAGGTGCTGTTCGATCGCGCGAGATCCGTCGCGCAGCGCAAGCGCTTCGATGTAGCCCGTATCACCCTTCAGACGCTCGTCAACACTTATCCAGATTCGGAGTACGCTGCCCGGGCCCAACGAGTCTTGGATGATCCGCGTTTCGCGGAGTGCGGCGGGTCCGGGGAGGTTCAGGTTCGTGGCGGTTCTTCTTCGCACTGTGACGTGAGCGGCCCAGCAGCCCTATGCGCCGAGGAACCGAGTTTCTTTTCAGCGCCCGATGTGGTACCGGCGCCACCTCCGGATATTCCTCGAGGCCCGGAAGCGTCCCAGCCCGAGCGCCTAAGCTTCCCGCAATAACACACCCTAGGGACACGCCGTTTTTCTGTGCCAAACCAGTGCCGTACGTTGCTCAGATGCCTACCGCGCAAGCAGGCTGGATGGTACCCGCGTCAGGTCCTGATCGGCAGCGGATCGACCCAGTCAAGGGCCGAGGCCCGGCCCGCGGGCAGGGGCCTCCCGCTACGAGGTAACCGAGGTCGCAGAACCGAGTTCGGAAGAAAAGAGCGCGGCTGGGAACCGGAAGAACGTCATGCATGACAGCCTGATGAGGAACGCGGCGCCGGGGATGCCCAGCGCCGAGTCGCGCCTGGAGAAGGTTTCAGAGCGATCGGGAACCCAGCGTCTCACTGAGTCTTGGGTGCTTCCTGGCGGAGGTGCACCCGACTATTGTGATGGTTAACCCCACTTCGGCGTGGGCAGGCAGCGAATTGACGTAACCGGCCTCTCGGCTCAGGAAAAGCTCGAGTGTCGCCGATCTGGTTGGCACGGAAGCGCTGGTCCCGACTGGCGGGCTACCTGAAGTACATCCAGGCAGCAACCGCCAGCAAGACGATCGCGAAGATCCAGAGGGACGAATCGCTCATTCCAGTTTTCTTGGCCATAGAAGTAATCTTAAACTGAAGATAGAAGCTAAGCGAAAGCAAAGACAGCCCAGAAGGACCGCCCGGGTAAACATCCCTTTTCGCCTTCTGCCCGCTGAACGCCGCGCCGCTGCGCGACCGGAAACCGGCGGGAAACAACTGTCATTTCATGAGGTGCCGCTATGGCGGAATTCGGAACGTCTCAGTAGAAAACCAGGCCCACCCAATACACGCCGGTGGGATAGGTGCCGGTGCGCGCGTAGCAGACCCCGACCGCGACATTTTTGAGGTGGTGGTCGCCAATCAGACGGGTCGCGTTGACGGGCAGCACTTCTGGATGCAGGTTGGTGTAGCTGACTACGCTGTGGCGTTGCGCCAGCTCGTGCATGGAGCGGGTGCCAAGCCGGTCTTCCTGCGCCATGGAGCAGACCGCTTCGCGCAATCCCGAATCGGCCTTTCGCACCAGCGCCGGCAGATGCGTCGTGCCCCGCATGCGGTTCACGCTGCCCACGATCGCGTCTTCGGTCTGCTCCGCGGAGTACGCGGGCAAACTGTGGGCGAAGTCCTGCACCACGTACAGACGTTCTCCGCTCCGTATCACGCCGAAGCCGGCTATGTTGTAGCTGGGATCGAGCAGGTTTTCGCGATGGGGTGGCGAAAGCATCAGATGCTCATGCGCCTCTCCGGTGCTGAGGTCGAGGGCCACGTTTTCTCCAGCGCGATCCAGATGCAGCGCGCTGGCTGCGGCCAGTCGGTGAGGCAGGGAGGGCTCGCCGGCAAATTGGTGGGAGAGTTGCTGCTGCTGCGCCATGACGCCCGCGTGGGCGCGGGCCGCGATGGTCAGTTCTTGGTCGAAATGCAGTGCAGGCGCACCAACTTGCGCGCGGGCCTCATTCGCCATTTCCAGGAGTTGCTGCTCGGCTTCTTGGTCAAAACTTGGGGAGGACGTGTAATCGGAGGCGACCGCGCGATCGGAACTCTTGGAAGCCGCCGGTTTGACTTTCGCTTGCTCCGGCGTCGCGCCCGCTCCCAGAACCAGCGCTACGGAAGTGATGAGGATCCAAAGCATCGGAGTGACGCCTACACTGCAGAACCCTGGGAGGCTCTTGGCCAAGCGTAAACTTCTGCTTTGCTAGACACCCACTCTAGCCTCTAGAATCCAAGTCAGCTAATTACCAATGGTCATCGAACTGTGGATCGGCTTGGTTTTCGGCGCGCTTTTGGGCAGCGCCCTTGTCTATCTCGCAGTGCGCTCGCGCTCAGCCGCCGCCGAAGCCCGTTTGTCACTGATTGAGAAGGATTTAGCGACCGCCCGCGCCGAGTTCTCCCGGCAGCAGGAAATCAACTCCAGGCTGCGGGAGCAGGCGGCGGCCCTGGAAGCCACCCTCCAGCATGAACGCCAGTCAGCCGCCGAAAAGCTCGACCTGATCAGCCACGCCACCGACGAGCTGCGCGAGGCCTTTCAGGCCCTCGCCTCCGATGCTCTCAAGAGCAACAACCAGTCCTTCCTGCAACTCGCCCAGGCCAGCCTGGAGAAGTTCCAGAGCGAAGCCAAGGGCGACCTGGAAGCTCGTCAGAAGGCCGTCGAGACCTTGGTCGCGCCCCTCAAAGAATCGCTCAACAAAGTGGATAGCCAGATCCAGCAGATGGAGAAAGAACGTAGCCAGGCTTACGGCACGTTGACCGAACAGGTGCAGTCGCTCATCGGCACGCAGAAGGCGCTCGAGACCGAGACCGGCAACCTGGTGAAAGCGTTGCGCACCCCGTCGGTGCGCGGGCGCTGGGGAGAGATCCAGTTGAAGCGGGTGGTCGAAATCGCCGGCATGACCTCCTACTGCGATTTCGATGAGCAGGTCACAGTCAGCACGAGCGATGGCCGCCTGCGGCCCGATTTGATCGTAAAGCTGCCCGGCGGCAAGAACGTAGTCGTGGACGCGAAGACTCCGCTGCAGGCGTATCTCGAAGCCATCGAAGCCACCGACGACGAAGTGCGCCGCGAAAAGCTCGCCGATCATGCGCGCCAGGTCCGCGATCACATGCGAGCCTTAGCTTCCAAAGGTTACTGGGAGCAGTTCGATCCCAATCCGGAATTCGTGGTGATGTTCCTGCCCGGCGAGACCTTCTTCAGCGCCGCGCTCGAGCAAGACCCCAGCCTGATCGAACAAGGCGTAAGCCAGCGCGTGATCCCCGCTTCCCCTACGACGCTGATTGCTCTCTTGAAGGCCGTAGCCTACGGATGGAACCAGGAGAAGCTGGCGCGCAACGCCCAGCAGATCAGCTCGCTCGGCAAAGAACTGCACGACCGCCTGCGCAGCATGGCGGTCCACATGGATAACCTGCGTAAAGGCCTGGACCGCGCCGTCGAAGCCTACAACAGGGCCGCCGGCTCGATGGAGAGCCGCGTGATGGTTACCGCCCGCAAGTTCCCCGAACTAGGCGCCGCCATCACGGAAGAAATCCCCGAACTCGGTCAGATCGAAACCACCACTCGCACGCTTTCGCTCGACTGGGGCGAGGAAGCAACCGAAGAACTCCCCTTCGCAGCCTCTTCCGAGCCCGATCAGGAACCTTAGCTGGAGTCGTCAAGCTCTGGGTTTCGAGACCTGCAGCCGAGGGTCTCAGTGAGCCGGCACCACGCGTCCCAGGGCAGCCTTCAATTCATCCGGCTTGAACCCGAAAGGACCGGGCTTACTCTTGTAGGCCACGCGCCCCTGGGCGTCGATCAGGTAAAGACGATCCGGCCAGCCCGTGTAAGCTTGCTCAGTTGGGTTGTCGAATTCATCGAGAACCGCGGGAAATTCGATGCCCAGTTTGCGCACGCAAGCTCCCGCAACCAATGCCCGCTCCTGCTCGTTCTTGGGGCTGGCGAACAGCACCTTGTCCCGCACATTGCTCTGCATCTGCCAGACATCGGTGGGATGGGCTTCCACGATGTAGACCGCGAAGAACCCGACCTGATTGCGATATTGCTGGTACAGCTTGTTGAGGGCAGGAACCTCCCGCCGGAACGGCGGTCAGGTGTAACTGCCGAACACCAGCACCACCGGCTGCCGTGCGGCAAGTGCGGAGAGTTGGATTCTCTCGCTGTGGTCCAGTTTCCTCAATGAGAAATCCGGGGCCGGATCTCCCCTCTGAAGGGCGCCTGCCCGAGCATGGGTCCAGAGCGTTTCAAACGGGAAAAGCAGGAAGGCGACCGGGCCAGGTATTTTCGCCATAACCTTTGCGAAACGCTCTGGCGGTTGCCGCATGACCCGATAGATCGCAACCGTGCCCACGCACCACAGCACGACCAGCACCAGCAGGCCTATCAGCAAGCGTCGTACAAGAAGTGGACGATTCACGATCCCGTTCTGGCTGCGACCTCGCTTTCTTCTAGAACAAGAATTTTAGTGCAAGCTGGATCAGGCGGGGTGAACGCGCCGCCAGAATCTGATTGAACGTTGGCGAACTGATGTCGCTGTCGGGAAGCCGGAAATTGGTGTGGTTCAGGATGTTGAAGAACTCCGCCCGGAACTGGAATTGCTTGGACTCCGCCACCCGAATATTCTTGAACGCGGAAAAGTCCCAATTTGCGTATCCCGGTCCCTCCGCGATGTTACGGCCCGCGGTGCCAAATTGCAGCACCGGAGAGTTGGGGTCCTGGAGGATACGCGCAAACGCGTTTGAGTTAAGCCAGGCGCTTGCGCTACGCGGCCCAGAGTTGGGACTCTGCCCGGCAACCAGGTTCGGTCGATTCGCCGAGAATCCGGTGACTTCCGGCGCTCCCCCTTGCAGCGAGACGTCGTTGGAATCGAACACGGTGAATGGGGTCCCGCTCATCAGGGTCGTGATCCCATTGACTTGCCAATTGCCTAGGATCTGCTGATACCAGCCGTGGGGCTGCCTCCAGAAGGGCAGGCTCCACTGGTAGCTCAGCACGAAGCGCTGACGGGCGTCGAACAGAGACAGCCCACGTTCGGCGGCAAGATTGTTGGGATTCTGCGCCAGGTCGTTCTCGCCCGCCACCGGTCTCGCAGCCGACCCCGTCATGTTAAACGAGGACGCATCGTCCATCGTCTTCGAATAGGTGTAGGAAGCCAGGAAGGAAATCCCATGGCTGAATCGCTTCTTCACACTGGCTTCCAGCGCGTGGTAGGAGGAATTCGCGATGCCTGCGATAAGTCCGGTGGAGGAATAGGTGCACCGGCTGGGCGGATCGGCCAGCGTGCACCCGGAATGAATCCGCCGCTGGTCCGCGTTGCCCGAGGTGGAGATCGGTCGGCCTTTGCTGTCAAAGCCCGGAACGTAGATCGTTGCCGGGTTCCCTTCAATGAAGCGCGGCAGCTTGGTCCCCGTGGTTCCCACGTACCCGATCTCGAACAGCAGATCCGAGCCAAAGGCCCTCTGGATGTTCAGGTCCCAGTCCTCGGAGTAGGGCAGGGGCAAGTTCGGAGTCAGAGTCAGGTTGGTTAGGGGCGTGGCGAACGCGCCTGAGGCCGGAGGCTTGCCCAGAAACGGATCGCTGAAATCCGGGGGGACGCTGATCTGGGCGGTCTGCAGATACGGCGGGGCGCTGATGGGCGATTGCAGCGGTCCACCTTGGCCCGTGTAGTACGGCTCGTAGAAAATTCCGTAGGCTGAGGTAATCAGCCATTTTGCGTCGCCCCTCGGGTCCCATGCGAAGCCCAGCCGCGGGGCGAACCCCTTCTTGAAAGTTGGAATCAGGCCCGCCGGCACTCCCGGATCGCCCGGATAAAGCAGTCCCGGCGGAGCACCGGGCATGACCGTCGACTGCCGGCCAGGAATCCAGAGCGTCTGCCGGTTCTTGATTTCGGTATAGGGGAACGGCAGGTCATAGCGTAACCCGAGATTCAAGGTCAGCCGCTGCGTAACCTTGTAGGAGTCCTGAACATATCCATTCAAGGAATTGCCCCTGATGCCACGCGAAAAATCGCCTCGGCCCTGGAGAAAGAACACAGGCTGGCCGAACAGGAAGCTTGCGAAGGAATCGGTGATCGGGAAGGGAGCAAAAACAAAGAAGCCGTTGGTCGCAATGCCCTGCAGGACGTTCACTTGAAGGTGCTGGTATCCCCCTCCGAATTTGATTTCATGTTTGCCGCGGACCCAACTGATGGAGCCGGAATAGTCAAAGGCATTCTCGTAACTGTTCCGCGGCCCGGTAATCGGATCTCCCACGGTCGTATAGCCATTGACCTGGAGGAAGGGTGGCCCGACCGCAATCGCCAGGCTTGGGTCGTACTGAAAACCCAGGCTGGCCGGGGTGGTGTGGTTGATGTGCTCATCGAAGAGGAATTTGTTGCGCAGATACGAAAACCGGAAGACGCCCACCATGGCCGAAGAGAAAGTGTGTGTCTCTTGGACAACGAAGTTCTGCGCCCGATGGTCTTCACCGACCGGGAAACCCGGCACACTCGCTCCCGAGGTCGAGAGTGGATCCAAGCGGGTTCCGTTACTAAATAAATAACGGAAGTTAAGAGTATCGGTGGGAGAAAGATAGTGGTCCAGCCGCAGTCCGAACTGATCGCTGTCCTCCCGCAAGGTTTCCGTCGAGTTAAAGATGTTCAGTCCATCGTTGGGCTCGGGGAACAGACTCACGAGACCCTCGGACAGCGGGTTGATGAAAGGCAACTGGTTGAAAGCGACTGGCGCGTTGGCAATTATATTGAACAGTTGGTGAATCGGTTGGTTGGGATTGGGACCGTTCGGGTCCCGGTCGTTGCAAGTGCCGCTGTTCGGATCGAAGCCGCTTTTGCACATCTCGGAAAAATTGCCCTGCCGTTGCAATCGCGAGGGCACCGTGCTGGGCGCGGTTTCGCCCTGGCGGTTGCGGAAGCCCTCGTAAAACCCGAAGAAGAAAGTCCTGTCTCTGCGAATGGGTCCGCCGACGGTGGCGCCAAACTGATGCTGCTTCAAAGGTTCGGTGGTCTTGGCGAAGTAGTTCGTGGCATCAAAGGCGTCGTTGCGCAAGAATTCCCACAGCGCGCCATGGATCGCGTTTGAGCCGGAACGGGTGATGATGTTGGTGGTCGAGCCCAGACTGTTTCCGAACTCGGCGCTGGCATTGTGGGTGAGAATCCTGAATTCGGTTATCGCATCCACAGGCGGCTTGAGAACGAAGCCACCGTCCACCCCGTTGAAGTTATTGGCGCCGTCAATCAAGAAGTTGTTGGACTCGGGACGTTGCCCGTTCACGGCATAGGCCTGGCCCTCGCGCAATGAGCCGCCCGCTTCCGCCAATCCGGGTGTGATGGGCACGACTCCCGGTTGCAGCACACCCAGTTGGGTAAAGTTGCGCCCGTCCAATGGCAGGTCAAGAACCTCGCGCTCCAGAACCGCCTTTCCCAGGCTGGTCACGGTCTCTTGGATCAACTGGGCGTCTGCCTGCACCAGCACCTGCTCCGTGCCCGCTCCAATGGCGAGCCGGACGTTGATGGTCGCCATTTCGTTGACGTTCAGCGAAATTCCCTGTTGCACATATTTCTGAAAGTCCTTTGCCTGCACTTCAAGCTGGTAGTGGCCGACGGGCAATTCCACCAGCACGTAGGCTCCCGTGCGGTCCGTGATCGCCGAGCGCGTGAGGCCCGTTTCGCTCTGCCGCGCGGTGACGGTCGCGTCCCGCACGATCGCGCCACTGGGATCGGCTACGATCCCGCGAATACCCCCGGTGATTTGCTGCGCAGAGCTGCTCAGAGCGGCGAGCACAACCGCCAGTACACAGATCCGGCGTCGGCAACGATGCATCGAATTCCCCCTCGACTCTTCTGCTCGTCCGGAACCAACGAGTGGTGGAATGTTTTAGGAACGACGGATCTCACCCCAAAACGAAGTGCCGCGATTATAGGAAGTGGAACTGAAGGGTCAATAATGTGAAAGTAGTAGCTGTCCGGTCGCGGGAGTCAGTCGACCGCTCGAACAGGCTCCCCTGGAGCCGGCTCCTGATTGACTCCTTAAATTGGGCTGCCCTGATGGGCTGGCCTGATGGGCTTGACAGATTGGCTGTCGCGCGACCTTGACAATGTCCCCCTGCGGCGACCATAGAAATGTTCACAAAAGGGCTTGTGATTTCGCCGCATGGAAGGTCAAGTGTGAAACTGTTATCTCCTCCAGCTTGGTTCTTGGAATAAAACTCAAAACCAAGCAAGCCAGTTGAGCGAATCGATCCCAACGACGATATTCAATTTGCCATAACAGAAATGGAGGTAGATGGCACTTTGCGCGCGCCCCGGGCGTAACGCGCGACGTTCGTCGCACACCAGACTTGCGGGAGACTGTAGCCGACATCAGAGCAGGCTTCCCGTCCCAGGCATCGGATGAACACCGCGAGGGGAGTGATCACTCCCCTCGCTTGCAGTCGGCAGGCCTGCAGCCGTCCGAAGAAACGGGCGGAAGAAAACCGGGGGGAAGATTCCCATGGTCGGGAAAGAGGCGCACGAGAACTCAAAGCCACATCGGATGAGATGAGAAACGAAAAATCCTGGTCGCGAGTCCCTAGCGGGTAGCTCGAGCCTCGTAGCCTGGGTCTCGAAGCTCAGCAACTACGCAACCTGCTCACCCGCGCGCACCACGTCCTTGCGGGCCCGCGTCCTCGATATTTCCCACACCCCGTCGAAGTTCACAAAGTAGGGCTCCACCGAGATCTCCGGAAAATTTTCCGCCAGCAGCTGGGCCGCGCGATCGAGTTCGCCGTGATGGTGCTCGGCTTCCGCCCTGCGGTCGCCCTTGAACTGAGCGAGGCCGCCATAGGTCGCGCAATCGGAGTGGCTCATCACCAGCACGCGTCTGGTCCGGTGCAGCCGGATCGACATGCGCACCTGCTCAAGGATGAAATCTTGTTCGAAGGGATTGCGCGGCGACGCCAACGTCTTTGCGCCTCCGGCCACGATGATCATGTCCGGACGCTCAATGCCCTGCCTGCGCACAAACTTCCGCACCGCGGTACTGATGCGGTAATCAAAGCAGCACACGACGGCCGCGTCGGCAACGTACGGGTCGGGGAGCGAATCGAAGTGGAAGACCTTGCGCATGATGCTGCCCTCACGTTGATTGTAACGTGCGACGACGTTTCCCGGCCTCATTCGCCATCCGCTCATCTGCGCGTGCCACCGTCATCCAGGTTTGCCCTGGATCCGCCTCGGGTCGCCATCCGCTGGCCTAGTCCCTTTCTGGTCAGTAGAAACGCGACCAGGGAATCCGGGATCATGGCCAACAGGCTCAGCAATCCTCCTACCGCCCCGGTCCCTGCAGAATAGACGGCAGCCCGATACGTTCCATTCGAATAAACCCAAATGCCCCGGTCGATCCTCTCGAGGCCGTACAGGGCTGTTATCAGCCCACACCCGGCCAGGGCAATGCGCGGCCACAGCCTCCCCTGTCCAGCGTTTCGTCGACGCACCCGCTAAGCCCCCCGCTTGGTCTTCAACTCGCTCAGCAACTGCTCGATGCGGTCTTCTTTCTCGAGTGCGGCCAGGCGGTCTTCGACGTCGTCGACCGCCAACTCGGCTTTCGCCTGGCTGACGGCTTCCGAGCGCGCGACCTTGTGCTTCATGCGGTCAAACGCGGCGGCTTTCGAGCTGTCGCCGATATTCATCTTGGCGTCGCTGGCTTTGCCTACGGCGCGGGCTCGGTGCTGGCGCGCGATCAGCAGATCGGCCTTGGCCTTCGCTTCGGTCAGTTTTTGATCGAGCTGGCGCAGGGCGGTCTTCAGGCTTTCGACCTGGGCTTTCTGATCGGTGACCTGTTGGGCGAAGCTGTCGCTTAGCTCCCGGTAGCTTTCGACGCGCTGCAGCGAGGCGCGCGCCAGGTCGTCCTGTTTCTTGTCGACGGCGAGCTCGGCCTTGCGCATCCATTCCGCCACTTTGTCCTCGTTTTCTTTCTGCTTCTTTTCGAGCAGATGCTGATCGGCGATGGCGATCGCCACCTGCGTCTTGACCTGCAGAAGCTGGTTCTGCATGTCGAGGATGACTTGCTTGATCATTTTTTCCGGGTCTTCGGCTTTGTCGATCAGATCGTTGAGGTTGGCCCGGACTAGGGTGGAAACTCGTTCGAGTAACGCCATAAGGGACTCCTTGAAATCAGTTGTCGGTTCTCAGTTCTTG
>DASQPN010000084.1:0-31229 GCA_035643915.1 Terriglobales bacterium
GTCGGTGGCAGGATCTGGTCACGCAGCGCGAGCACGGAGATTCCAGCTTCGAGTCCGCCGGCTCCGCCGAGCAGATGTCCGGTCATCGACTTGGTGGAGCTGACCGCCACTTTGCGGTCCCCGAAAAAGTTCCGAATGGCGCGAGCTTCGAGCACGTCTCCGATGGGCGTGGAGGTGCCGTGGGCGTTAACGTATCCGATATCGCCGGGCTGCAACTTGGCGTCGTGCAGCGCGTTCTTCATCACGCGGTAGCCGCCTTCGTGTTCCGGCGCGGGCTGCGTGATGTGGTAGGCGTCACCACTCATGCCATAGCCCACCAGTTCGGCAAGGATGGCTGCACCACGCCGTTTCGCAAAATCGAGATCTTCCAGAATCAGAATGCCGGCGCCTTCGCCCATGACGAAGCCGTCTCGGGCCGCGTCCCAAGGACGGCTGGCTTTTTCCGGCTCGTCATTGCGCGTAGAAAGAGCGCGCATGGCAGCGAAACCACCCACCCCCATGGGGGTAATTGCGGCTTCAGCTCCCCCGGCAATCATGACGTCCGCGTCACCCCGCTGGATGATCTTCAGGGAATCGCCAATCGAATGTGCGCTGGTCGTACAGGCGGTCGCAGTCGCTTCGTTTGGTCCCTTGGCGCCGAAGCGCATGGAGACGTGCCCGGCGGCAAGATTTACAATGGCAGCGGGAATGAAGAAAGGGGAGATCTTGCGGGGTCCGCCTTCGAGAAGCGCGCGGTGCTCGCGCTCGATGACGTCGAAACCGCCGATGCCCGAGCCGATGTGAACGCCAACACACTCGGCGATTTCGGGCTTTACCTGCAGGCCGCTCATCTTCATCGCTTCATCCGACGCCGCCAGGGCGAAGTAGATGAAGCGACCCATTTTCTTGACTTCCTTTTTCTCAACGAAATTCAGAGGATCGAAGTTCTTGACCTCGGCGGCGATCTGGCAGGCGTGGCTGGATGCATCGAATTGCGCGATGCGCCCCACACCGCTCTTACCGGCGAGCAGGTTCTTCCAGACTTCCTCCGTGGTGTTCCCTACACCACAGACCAGGCCGATGCCGGTTACTACGACCCGCCTTGCCAAAACTACTTCCCACCTTTCGCGTGCTTGCCGATGTAGTCGATGGCATCCTGCACCGTGCGGATCTTCTCTGCGTCCTCGTCGGGGATCTCAATATCGAAAGCCTCTTCAAAGGCCATCACGAGTTCGACGGTGTCGAGCGAGTCCGCGCCCAGGTCGTCGACAAACGACGCGTTGGTCGTGACTTCGCCCTCATCGACTCCCAGTTGCTCGACGATGATCTGTTTTACCTTCTCGTCAACGGCTGCCATTAGTTCTCCTTCGCCGGCCGGCCCTGGGGCGCAGCCCTGGTTCACGATTCGTACTTGCTGACCTTGGAATGTTTCTCGAGGTAGTCGATGGCATCCTGCACGGTGCGGATCTTTTCCGCAGCTTCGTCGGGAATCTCAAGGTCGAAGCTTTCTTCGAGCGCCATGACCAGCTCCACCGTGTCGAGGGAATCCGCCCCCAGATCGTCTACGAAGGAAGCGCCCGGGGTGACTTCAGCCTCTTCCACGCCCAGCTGTTCCGAAATAATCTGCTTAACCTTCTCAACCAGCTCTTTCATTTTTTCATTCACTGCCATACGAAGGCCTCCGCCTGCAGAGAGTTCAGTGGGAACGAGTAGTCTAATTGTCCTGATGAATTTGTGTAAAGGAAACGCGGGCGGTTTCCGAGCCCGATCTGACTTTACGGCCTATCCTCAGCCCTTGCGGGATTCCTTCAGCATCCTAATCGCTGGCGTGGAAGAGGGTCAACGCCTTAGCGTTGAGGATCGTGGGGCACGCTCGGCAGGCGGTCTTTGCGGGGTGGAATCTGAAAATAGATTCCGGTCGAAAAGTCCCGGTCGAAGAGTCTCCTGTGAAGAGGTCGGGCGAGTCACAGTGCGGGTGGGTCAGAGCGTCACCCCGGCGGGAGCAGAACTAGGCCTTCTTTGGTTCGGCGAGTTTCTTGGCGATCTCTTCCACGATCTTGGGACGCAGTTCAGCAAGAACGCTGTCCACGATGCTGGCGATGTCTTTCGGGTCGGCTGCACCGAACGAGGGCGACGCGTTCTCTGCAGCGGGGGCGGCAGGAGGTTCGGTTTCGGACCTGGCAGGTTCGACCTCGTGCGCTTCTTGCTTGGCAAGAGCAGGCTTTGCCGCGGCACCAGCGATGAATTCGCGGATGTTTTTCCAGTTATCGACCATTCCCTCTGTTCCTCCCGCAATCTGGATTTCCGTCAGGGCTGGAGCCGCTTCCGCGGAAGCAACTACGGGAGCTTCGCTTTCAGCAACCGCCTGCGGCACCTGGCCCCCGGGCACCCCGAAGCCGGCGTCCGCCGCCACAACTTCATCGTTTCCATTCTGCTTTTCTTCACTCTGGACAACTGAGATTTCCTGGGTCGGGGGCTGCACACCGGCCACAACGGGTCCGGCTTCGCCCGCACCCGCAGCCATCGCAAGAACCGCAGCCTGCTCGGCGACCTGAGGCTTCGTCATGGCTTCGGCGGAATCGCTGCTGGGTGCTGAGACGGCGGCCACGTCGCCCCTCAGGTCCGCCATCGGGGATGCGGCCGAGGCGCAGAAAGCTTCCCCGGCGGCGAAGGCTGCGTACGCTTGTTCCATTTCCTTCTGGAGGGAAAGAGTCGCTTCGCGGGCGACGAGCGCCACTTCTTCGGCTACCCAGCGCGGCCCGACGGAGTGGGCTCCCAGCAGTCTCGAATCCACCTCAGCGACAATCGCTGCCAGAGCGGGAAGTGGTTCCTCACCGCCCTTGGCAGGCTCGAGGGCAGCGGAACCGTTGCCGCTCACGGGCATCAGAGACTGCAAGGCGGCCATGAATTCATCCTCAGCCGGGGGTAGCAAGGGTTCGGCGGCCCGGGAAACTTCCGGTTCGGCCGGCACCGCTTCAGCGCTAGCCTGACTGGTTGGGCCCGGCTCGGTTGTGACCCCGTCCGTCGCTGCCGCGATTTCAGACTGCGCATCTTCCGCCGGCGATGGTTCGCTTTTGGCTCCTCCGAGTTGAGTCATGTGCTCGGGCTTTGCCGCTTCACAAACGGACGGCTCGGCTACCCCGCCGGGCGCGGCGTCGAATGTTGCCGATTCTGGCTGAGCAGCTTCGGTCTTGGGAGCGTCTCCCGTTTGAGCTTGACTCACACCCTGCTCGGGCTCCGCTCCCTGGAGGGCAGGGGAACTGGCAAACGTCGCGGGAGCCGACTCCTCCGCCGCAGTTTCCGGCGCCAAAGCTTGAGGCGCGGCCAACTTGGTGACATCTTCGGGGACCGCGACCGGCGCCGGCGAGGCCACCCTCAGCAGCGCGGCCGCCGCCGTGATTGCGGCAATCTCCTCCGAAGTGATGTCTTGCGGAAGGCCTGCCGGAAGTGGACGTTCAAACTCGCCCTCCGTCGCACCTGCCTTGGCCTGGCGTTTCTTATGACTATCTTCTGTGTCGAAGCTCTGAAATCCCTTGCCTTGGGTAGACACATAGTCCACGTCCGGCTCAGAATCGCGCGACTTGCGTGTGCCGGTGGGGATACGCAGACGCGCTTTCCAGCCTGCGTCGGTGTCTCCGAATTTCTCCCCGCCTTCACCCTCTGAACCGAGCGCGGCCGCCGCTTTGGCGAAGCGCCCCTGCTTGTAGGGCTCAGGCTGGGGAACAAGCTTGTCTTCCAGTTTGGTCACTGCGGCCAGAAGTTCGCTGGCTTCGAATGGCTTGACCACGAAGGCATCGGCGTGGGCGCGGCGGGCTTCCTCCGGCTTGAACGGCTCCAACTTGCCAACCGTCAACAGGATGGGAATGCGGGACGTCTCCTTGTTCTCCTTCGTCCGTTGGCACACTTCCAGGCCGCTGTAGCCAGGCATGTAAACATCCAGCACAATAAGGTCCGGCTTGTGTTCGGCGATCTTCTTAAGGGCGGCGGAGCCGTTATTCACGGTAATTACTTCGTAACCGGCGTCAGTAAGGATCTTCCGGCCCATGTTTTGGGCGGTCACACTGTCATCGGCAAGCAGTATCTTGCGGGGCAAGGGATGTCCTTTGCTAAATTGGGGAGATACCGCGAACTTAAACTGAGCGTCCGTCCAAGTCAATGTGCAGAAGGGATTACCGCACGTTACTAGCGGTCATGGCTTGTAGGAAAAACCAGGCGCGGAAAGGTCGAGTTTGCGCCTCGGTCGACAGATGCGATGCTCTTCCAGGATCGCAGGGCCGGGGGGCCGCCGGGAGGCCCCGGCATTTTCAAAATGGAATGACCTTGTGCAGGCCCTTTTTCTTCCTGGGCTTGCTGGACGATCCCGAAGCTGCGCCGCTGTTCGAAGAACTGGAACTGCTGCTGGCGCTCGGCGCCGACCCTGCCTTTTCGACTTCGTTCACCTGGGCTGGCGGCGGTAGAGCTTGCCCGCGGTCGGCGGCGGAGTCCACTTTGAGTTCGTTTGAGTCAGAAGCGGGGTTTGGCTTCAATTCGTTCGGATCTGCAACCGCTGGCGGCGCCGCGGAGCGATCCGGGGATGGAGTATCGGAACGAGGGGCTGCCGCGTTCGGGGCAGGAGGAGCCGACCCGTCCTTGGGAATCTCCACTTCGATGGACTTGTTGCCGCCGCCCGAGGGCCCCATCATGGCCTGGGTGGCAGCCTTTACCACGTCGGTCGCACTCATCCCCCTCGGCTCAACCAGCGTGGGCTCTCCCACTTTTGTCGCCTGCGCCACATCTGGATGCTTGCTGAAACCGCTCAACACATGGCTAACCATGCCGGGCGTTCGCCGGCTTTCTTCCTCAGCCGTGTTTTGTGCGATTGCAGCGGGCGTGGGCGTGGGAATCGGACGATGCAAGGCCGCGAGACGCTTCTTTGCATCTTCGACACGATCCATCATCGGATAGCGGGTGAGGATCTTGGAATAAGCATCCGACGCTTTCTTCGTGAACTCTTCGACCATGCGTGCCTTGGCGACTTCGTTCATCGGTTTGGAGCGCACCACGTTGATTTCACCTTCGTATGCTTCGCCTAGCATGTAAAGAGCTTCGTCGACGTGGCTGTAGAGCGGATAGCGCTCGACCAGCGAGTTTAGGCGCGCGATGGCTGCGGGAAACGACTGACGCAGGTAGTAGAAGCGCCCGATGTCATACTCTCTCTCCCCCAGCACCTCCTGAACTTCGAGCAGGCGCTGTTTGGCTTCCGGAACCAGTTTCGAATCAGGGTATTGCAGGACCAGGCTGCGATATTCCTCTTCCGCCCGCATGGCGTGGGTGTAGTCGCGATCGGGCTTCTCCATCTGCTGGTAGTGGATGTTGGAGATCTTGAGCTGGGCTTCCGCCGCCTCGGGCATGTTGGGGAAGAAGGTCTCGAAATCCTTGTATTCGATTTCCGCCTGAGCCAGCGCAGCCGAGCCGCCTTCGGCGTACCAGGAGTCACCCACCGCCAGCTTGGCGCGAGCAATGAATTCCGAATCCGGGTAGGTATTGATGAGGGTCTGCAGGGTCATGCGGGCCACGTCGAAGCGATTGTGCTTCATGGCGTCCATGGCGCGGTCAAACAGGACTTTGTCGGGCTGCTTGGAGCCGACGTTCGCCAGAGGATTATTGACCTTCTTGTTGGTGCAGGCGACCGAGAGGGCCAGCAGCGCAGCCAGCAGAATCATGACCGGAATACGACGATGCATAATAACCTCGGGGAAAAATCGTTGGAGCTGCGCCAGCGGGCAGACCAAAGGCGCCTGCCCGACGCCAACCGCTACACCTTCTGCAAGGTCGCCTCGGCGGCGGCCTTCAACAACCTCCGGGCGTCAGTCTTTGGATCACCATTGCCGAACACCGCGTTGCCTGCAACCAGAATTTCTGCCCCTGCCCGCACCACCTCCGCAACCGTGTCCAGTGCGATGCCCCCATCCACTTCGATGCGGTAGTTTAGGCCCCGTTGGCCACGAATTTCCGCCAATTTACGCATTTTGTGCAGGGAATTCGGCAAAAACTTCTGCGCGCCGAACCCTGGGTTGACCGACATGACCAGTACATAGTCCACGATATCCAGCACTTCCGTCAGCGTGTCGACCGGCGTCGCCGGGTTGATCACTACCCCCGCCAGGGCGCCGTGGCTGCGGATCAGGTGCAGGGTGCGGTCGAGATGCCGGCAGGCTTCCTGATGGACGGAAACCCAGTCCGCACCCACCTCGATGAAAGTCGGGATGAACTCGTCGGGATTCTCGATCATCAGGTGGCAGTCAAGCGGCAGGTCCGTCGCCTTCCGCAAGGACTTCACGACCGGCGGGCCAATGGTCAGGTTTGGAACGAAATGCCCGTCCATGATGTCGACGTGAACCACCGTACCGCCACCTTCCGCGGCGCTACGGACCTGGTCCGCCAGATGGGCGAAATCAGCCGACAATATCGAAGGTGCCAGTTCGATCAAACCTGGGTCTCGCGCAGAGGAATCCTTGCGGAAATTCTAACATGGGGCCCGAGCGGGACGGGTTTGGAGACGGCAGGCGCGCGTGCAGCGCTCGATCTGGCCGAATGCCTGGGAATGGACGCCGGTAAAGGACCTCCGATCCTCGGCAGGCTGGGCCGCGGCGGACGTCCGGACGCGCTCAGGCACCGGTCTCCTGCACCGCCTCGAGGGCCAAGCGTGAAGATCCCGGGGTCATATCGAAGCCGCGAGGAAAGGTGACGTGGAGCGGCAGCGAGGATTCCGAACACGACGCCCCTGGCGCCTGGTTGCTTGGCCGGCAGAATATCCCTTGTCATGACCTCGAATTCGTCCGCCGAGTAACAGAAGTCGCAGGCGCGAACCAACCAGCACGTCCAGCCCGATCGCGATTCGCTTGCGGACCATGGCCACCAGGCCTGCGCTTGGGGTAATTCCAGCTTCTGCGAGGTCACTGCGTCCTTCCACGCGGTGGGCGCCACCCTGTTCGGCGGCCACCCCCATGCGGTCGAGTCCAGGCAGACTTCAAGCCGGATCTCACTCGACATTCAGACTTCAGTTGTGCCGCAAAACCCGGTCGGCCGGAACCAAGAAATTAGGAGCCTCATGCTAGAGTCGTTGGACTTCTTCCGTCAAAACAACGACTGATGGATGGTGTTCGTGAATCCCCACCTCGCTCCCGTAACCCTCAGCCTGACCGCGACCCTCGTCTGGGGGACGAGCGATTTTCTCGGCGGCTACGCATCCCGACGCGCCAATGCATTTCTGCTTGCCACCATCACCCACGTGAGCGGCACCTGTTTGATGCTGACCCTCGCGCTCCTGCTTCACTCTTCCCTTCCAGGGAAGAGCAGCTTGGGGTGGGCCATGGCCGCGGGTTTGCTGGGCGGAACTTCTCTCGCGGTCTTCTACCAGGCGCTCTCGGCGGGAAACATGGGGTTGACTGCGCCCGTTGGCGCGGTGCTGGGCGCTGCCATCCCGACGATCGTCGATGCCTTCACCGAAGGGATGCCGGGCCCGATACGGATGTCAGGATTCGTTCTCGCCTGCATCGGGATCTGGCTCACCTCGCGGTCGGAGGGTCCCTCGGGTCGTCCAGGAGGGGTCGGGCTGGCGGTTCTCGCCGGGATCGGCTTTGCGGGATACTTCCTGTGCATCAAGCAAGCCGGCAGCGGCTCGGTGTTGTGGATCGCCGCCACCTCGCGCGCGGCGTCGTTTGTCGCGACCGGTACGATCGTGCTCCTGACCCGGCAGTTCAACCCGATGGATGCGGTGGGCGTTCGGTGGGGCGTTCTGGCGGGGCTTCTCGATGTCACAGGAAGCGCCTTCTTCATCCATGCCAGCCAGACCGGTCGCCTGGACGCTGCCGTCGTAATCAGTTCGCTCTATCCCGCCGTTACCGTTTTCCTGGCACGCGTTTTTCTACAAGAGCGGTTCTCCCGCTGGAGGTGGGCCGGACTGCTGGCTGCGCTGCTGGCAGTGCCCATCATCGCGTGGTAGAGACTGGCTCACCGCGCGGTGCCCGGGGCGGCGGGGATCGCCCATAACTGGTACCATCGCCGCGTGGCCCTGGTTGAAGTCCGCAATCTCACCAAGATCTATCCGCTGGGAGAATCCATCTTTGGCGGCGGCGCCAAGGGTGAGGTGCGCGCGGTCGACGATGTGTCGCTCGATATCGAGGCGGGGGAAACGCTGGGCCTGGTAGGCGAATCGGGCTCCGGCAAGAGCACACTCGGAAGGCTCCTACTTCGGCTTATCGAGCCTAGCTCGGGGAGCATCCGGTTCGACGGACGCGATCTGCTGACTGCGACTCGCACTGACATGCGAGGTCTGAGGCGCGACATGCAGATCATTTTTCAGGATCCGTTCGGCTCGCTCGATCCCCGGTTGCGCGTAGAGGAGATCATCGCGGAGCCTCTGGTGATCCATGAGCGCATGAGCGGGAACACAAGAAGAACACGGGTGGTTGAACTGCTTCGCGCCGTGGGGATGGATGAATCCGCCGGCCGCCGCTTTCCTCATGAATTCAGTGGCGGGCAGCGGCAGCGTATCGGCATCGCACGGGCGCTCGCGCTCCGGCCCAAGTTTATCGTGGCCGATGAACCCGTCTCAGCGCTGGATGTCAGCGTGGGAGCGCAGATCGTCAACCTGCTCGCGCAGCTGCAGCGCGCGTTCGGGCTGACCTATCTCTTTATCTCGCATTCGATGCCGGTGGTGCGGTACCTGACCACTCGCATCGCAGTGATGTACCAGGGAAAGATCGTCGAGACGGGATCGACAGAGCAGATCACAGGACAGCCCCAGCACCCGTACACCAAGAGCCTGCTGGGAGCGACGCCCGAGATCGCAGTCTGAAAATTCCAGGCGGCAGGGAGCCCAGCAGACCCCCCAATGGGAAATGGGCCATGCAGGAAGTGAGCCTCCGCTCTCGAGCCCGGTGGCACATCGCTGTTCTACGGTTTATTCTTCTTGTGCACTCTTTTGGAGACGCCAATATGAAACGCTCTTTTCGGTTCGTGCTGGTTGTCTGCGCTCTCGTCGTATCCGGCCTTGCGCAGAAGAAAAATCCGGTCACGACCGTGATCAAGGAAATCCTTCCCCGGCAGGCGAACAACCTGCAGGCGGCCGTCGAAACCATGCCGGCAGACAAGTTTTCGTTCAAACCCACCGATCCGCAGATGACGTTCGGGCACCTGGTGGCACACATGATCGGTTCGAACTACTACCTGTGCGCCAAGGCGAGCGACTTCGTGCAGCCCAAGAGCGCCCAACCCAAGGAGACCGACAAGGACGCGCTGGTGGCGGCCCTAAAGGCTTCTTTCGATTTCTGTACCAACACCCTGGCGAAGGTGGATGATTCCAAGCTGGGCGATACGATTCAAGCCTATGGTGGACGCGAGGTGCCGCGCGTGTGGGCGCTCATTGCCCTTACGAACGACTGGGCCGACCACTACGCCGCCGCGGCCACATACCTGCGCTTGAACGGATTGCTGCCTCCCACGGCGCAGCCCAAGAAGTAGGTTCGGGGAAAAAGCAACTCCTTCGCCGCTTTGGATGACCAATGGCGGAGGGACACGGGCCGGCGGAGGCTGACGCAATTTACTCGATCTGCACCAGGTCGCCCGTACCCTCCGATACGGGCGCGGGCGCCAGTGGCTGCGGAGCGCGCCAGGAATCGAAGATCGACACCTGGTGGACACAGGAAACTGTGCAGTGTGGGGCGCACGATTTCTCGGTCAGGAACTCGCGACGAATGTCCGCCAGGGTGTAGCTCTCCAGCGGAACCGCAGGGTACCCGCGCTGTTGAGAGCAGTAGTGAACCAGGCCGTTCTCGCAGATGTACAGGTAACGGGCCCCCGCCCGGCATCGCCAGTGGTTGGGGCGGCCCTGCGCGATGTTGTCCTGGAAGGAATTGATGCGCGTGAAGCTGCGCTTCTCCATGGACTTCATCTGGTCATAGACGGACCGCTCTTCGTCATGGAGGGGCTGCAGCTGTCCACTGCCATCGTGAATGATTCCGATGGTGGAGCTGAACCCGAGTTCCAAGGCGCGCCTGCCGATGGTCAGAGCATCCTGCGGGTTCTTTACTCCACCACCGACCACGGAGTTGATGTTCACGTGGAAGTCGGCATGCTCCGCCAGAAACTCGAGCTTCTTGTCCAGAACCTTGAGGCTTTTCTTGGAGACGTCGTCGGGTGTGACGTTGTCGATCGAAATCTGCAGCCACTCCAGGCCAGCCTTGTTCAGTCGCCGGATGCGTTCCGCGACCAGCAGGTAGCCGTTCGTGATCAGGCCGGCGATCATACCGCCCTTGCGGATGCGTCGAATGACGTCATCCAGCTCGGGGTGCAGCAACGGCTCACCACCGCTTATCGTAATCACGGAAGTGCCTAGTTCCGCCAGCTTGTCGATACGGCGGAACATCGTATCGGTTGGCACCGGCTCCGAGAAGTCGTCGTACTCGTTGCAGTACTCGCAGGCAAGATTGCAGCGGCGAATGGGAATGATGTGAGCCAGCAGCGGGTGGTCGGTGGACGCGAGTCCCCGGACGACCATCCGCGCGCCACGAAGGTTCCGCTGCATTGCCTTCAGACGGCGCTTCCAAGATGTAGGGCTGGACGGCATGACGGTTGTGGTTCCCGATATTAGATCACAGCTGGCGGCAGCCGAATTCCTGAAACAGCCTTTGGCGGAAATTCCGGGGCGAACTGCGACCTAAAGAGGTCCATGGCAGGGCGGTCGAACCGTCCGTCCTGCCGCCGCGAGCTTCGTCGAGTTTCAGAGCGCTTGGTGCCCGGCCTTCGTCAGGACCTCCAAAGCCTTCTCGATCCACGCTTCTTTTACGAGGACATAATCGGTATCGAACGTGGAAACAGCGAAGATGGGAATTGCGCGCTCGGATAGAGGTTGCACAAAGGAGGTGAGGATTCCCGTTTCAGAGAACGGGAACGGCCCCTCGAGCTTTAGGCAAGCCCACTGGTTTTCGTGCTGGACTTCAGGCGGGACCTGATCTTCAGGACAAACAACCGATAGTTCGTCTGCTGTGCGCGTGACGGAGCAGAAGCGGCCATGCAGGGCCCAGTCAGGGACAGAAGCACCGGCGGCGAGCCGACAAACCGCGAACGAGCCCGGGACCCGGGAGAACTTCAGCGTAGGACGACGCACACGCTCGCGATCACCACCCCTCTTTGCTCAGCAGGGCATTGTACCTGTAGGGCAGACGCCTTCGTCTGCCCGCCTTGCTCTAGCCATTCACCGCTTTTCGCAACGCCGCCCTCGCCAGCAAGCGGGTGGAATCGAGCGGCGGGAGCGGAGACGACTCTGCGGTCACGATCAGGGGGATTTCGGTGCAGCCCAGAACCACCGCATCGCAGCCCTCGTCCTTGAGGTTCCGAATCACTTCCGTGAAGTAGGCCTGTGACCGGGGCAGCAATTGCCCGTTCACCAGTTCGTCGAAGATGATCTGGTTGATGTGGTCGCGCTGCGGCGGACTGGGGATGCGATGTTCGATCCCCGCCGCCTTCAGCGGCTGCAGATACACTGGCCCTTCCATGAGATAGCGCGTGCCCAGGACAGCCAGGCGCTTGAAGCGATTGCGCTTGGCTTCGTGGGCGACTTCTTGGGCGATGTGCAGCCATGGCCGGGGCGCGCGATGCTCAACCAGATCGAACGCCTGGTGAATGGTGTTGTCCGGGCAGATCAGGAAATCGGCGCCGGCGCGCGCCAGTTTCTCGGCCGAAGACATCATCAACTCGGCGACCCCCGCCCAGTCGCCGGCTTCCACGAACCTCATGTATTCGGCCAGGGGATTCGTGTGCATCGAAACCTGGGGATGGTTGTGGCGGCCCAGAAGTTCTGCACCCTCCAGGCAGATGGTGCGATAGCAGAGCGCGGCGCCTTCGGCACTGCAAGCCACGATTCCGATGTGCTGCGGCATGAGTCTGAAATCAGAAACGTCGAGTCACTTGCCCGCTACAACCGCATCAAAGGAGTTCAGGAAAGCGAGCTTCTTCTCCGCGGGCAAGAAGGACGCTTCGAATGAATTTCGCGCCAGTTCGCGCAAATGTTCTTCGGTGAACCCAAACTGATCCTGCACGAGTTGGTACTCCCGCGAGAGGGAAGTCGCAAACATGGCTGGATCATCGCTGTTGAGCGTAATCATGACCCCTTCGTCAAAGTAGTTCTTCACGGGGTGGTCGGCAATCGAGGAGCACACCCCCGTCTTCAGGTTGCTGGTCACACAGATTTCAACCGGCACCTGTCGTTCGGAGAGTTCCTGGATCAAGTCCGGGTCTTTTTGCGCCATCAGCCCGTGGCCGATGCGTTCTGCGCCCAAATTCAGAGCGCCCCAGATCGATTCCGGCCCCTCAGTCTCGCCGGCATGGGCGGTCAGGCGCAGACCGTGGTCGGCGCAGTATGTGTAGACACTGCGGAAAAGCTCGGGCGCCGCCTGGCGTTCGTCCCCGCCAATCCCGAAACCCACGACATTTCGATCCCGGTACTGGACCGTCAGTTCTGCAACGCGCTGCGCCTCCCCGGCCCCGAAGTGGCGTACGGCATCGAAGATCCAGAGTAGGGAGACGCCAAAATCGCGCTCGCCGCGCGCTCGACCTCGCTCCAGCCCTTCAAAAATGGCGGCGAAGGCCTGCTTCCGGTAAAGGCATACCCCGACCGAGATGTAGACCTCGGCATGCAGCACGTGGTCGGCCTTCAGACGTTCCATCAGCCGATAGGTGATGAGTTCGTAGTCCGCGGGCGCTTGCAAATGCTCGGTGATGGCCTTGAAGGCCATGAGAAAGCCGGTAAAGTCTCGATACTGGTAGAGCGTCTCGCTGTCTGCGAGTGTCACCGTCTTCAGGCCGTGGCTCTGCTGGATTTCCAGCAATGTCGCCGGCTCAATCGCGCCTTCCAGATGCAGGTGGAGTTCGGCCTTGGGCAGAGAGGCCACGAAAGCGCTGGGATGCGGGTTGGCAAACAAACCCATGCTTCAGATTTTAGATTTCAGATGGAAGATTGGCACGAGATTCTTGACATCGGCAGCCCTCCATCTTCCATCGAAAAGGCTGCCGTCGGGAACGCCGTGGCCGCTTTCGTTCCCGCCTAGTTCCCCTGCCCCGCAAACTCGCTATGATGCCGGCTGTACAGCCAGTAGATCGTCAGCCCGATGATCAGCCAGCCGAAGAAGCGCAGCCAGGTCAGGATCGGCAGCCCGGACATCAACAGCGTACAGAAGAATACGCTGAGCACCGGCGCCGCCAGGCCGCCGGGCGCTCGGAATCCGCGATGACGGCCCGGATCGCGGAAGCGCAGGATGATCACCCCAATCGACACCAGCACGAATGCGAACAGGGTGCCGATGTTCGACAGGTCGGCAAGCGTTCCGATGTCCAGAATGCCTGCGGGCACGCCCACCACGAAGCCCGCGATCCAGGTCGCGGTCGCCGGCGTACGGAAACGGGGATGCACGCCGCCAAACACCTTGGGCATCAGCCCGTCCCGCGACATCGCGAACCAGACCCGCGCCTGTCCCAGCTGAAAAACCAGCAAGGAGGAAATCATGCCCAGCATGGCGCCGAACAGGACCCCGAGCCGCACCCAATGCAGGGTGTGCGATCCGGTGGCGAGAGTCAGCTTCTTCAGGCTGTTTACGACCGGAGCGGCGTCGTCGAGCATCGACTGCCAGGGCACCAGGCCAGTGAGGGTCACGGCGACCCCGATATACAGAACCGTACAGATCACCAGCGTCGCGATGATCCCGATCGGCAAGTCACGCTGCGGGTTCTTGGCCTCCTCGGCCGCGGTCGACACCGAATCGAAACCAATGTAGGTGAAGAAAATAATCGATCCGCCAGTCAGGATTCCCGAAAAGCCGTTGGGGGCAAATGGATGCCAGTTTTCGGGATGAACGTAATGCGCGCCCGCAATGATGAAGGCGAAGATCGCAGCGATTTTGAGGATCACCATGGTGTTGTTGGCCTCCGCGGACTCGCGAATGCCGCGCACCAGGATCACGGTCAGAATCATGACCACCAGGAAGGCTGGCAAGTTGAACCCGAAATGCAATCCGGGCGCATAGAGTACGTCACCCTTGAGACCTGTAAGTCCGGAAGGCAAGTATGCCGGGGAAATCCAGCGCAGCGCAGGATGCCAGCCGAACCAGTCAAACATGTCGACCAGGTGAGCCGAGAAGCCCACACTCACCGCCATGTTGCTGACGGCGTATTCGAGGATTAGGTCCCACCCAATGATCCAAGCAATCAGTTCGCCCATGGTCGCATAGGTGTAGGTGTACGCGCTGCCGGCGATCGGGATCATCGAAGCCAGTTCGGCGTAGCACAGCGCGGTAAAGGCGCACACGATCGCGACCAGCATCAGGGACAGCGCTAAGGCTGGTCCTGCCCCGGGTCGTCCCAGCGAAGCTGTGTGCTTGATCAGGTAATCGAGGAGAGGTGCGTTCAGGATGGAAGAGGTGTCGAACTTCTGTCCGGCGATCGCGGTTCCCACCACAGTGAAGATACCCGAGCCAATCACGGCGCCGATGCCCAGGGCGGTCAGGGAAAGCGGGCCCAGGGTTTTGGTTAATCGTCGGTCCGCCTCTTCCGAGTCGGAAATCAGCTTGTCTATGGACTTGGTGGCAAAAAGTTGAGTGCTCGCCAGAAGATCGCTCCCGGTTGAGGTGTTGCCAGCAGTGCGCTGGCCCATAAAAGATCCGCCCCCGCCTCCTGATGCAGCGAGGGCGGGCCCAAGACCCGCCCCCGAAGACCCGACTCGCTAGCCGCGCTTCGACTGACCGCGCGCCAACTTTTTCACCTTGCTCTTTTTCGACCCGCGGGCGTAATCCCGCGGGGCGAGCGGCTTTGTCGTTTTGCGCTTCTTGCGTGCTTCTCGTTTTACCTTCTTGCGTTCTTCCCTGCTCAGCTTCGAGGTATTCGCCATGAGTAGCTGTATTCTCTCCGGAACAATGTTTTTTTCTTCGATTGGACTTAACCACTTTGCAGAATCGCTTGGCAGCTCGATCCTATCCGGCTTGTTCAGCTCAAGCGCGTTCAAGCTGGGCATACTTCTCGACCAGCTTCTTCAGCCCGAACCGTGGAAATTGTACCGTAATCTTGGCGTCTTCCCCATCTCCTTCTCGCTGGTAAACCGTGCCTTCCCCATATTTCGGATGGCGAACCTTCTGTCCGGGGCGGAAGCCTTTCTTGCCTTTGGGCTCCTCCAGGGGAGTTTTCGGAAGGCTGAACTTCTTGCCGCGTGAGGCGAAGAACTCGGCAATGTTGTCGATGGAGTTGTAATTCTTGCCCGCGTAGGACGGCTTGGCTTGGGCGGCGCGCTCGCGGGCTGCCCAACTCGCGCTCTGGTCCTCGTCTTCGTAGGAATAGTGGGTTGACCCGTGCTCATCGCCAGGTCTGTGTTGAGTGGACGCCCCCGCTCGCCTGGCGCCCGATCCGGAATATGTGCCGGCCGACGTCCGCCTCCGCGAGCCGCCCAGTCCTTCTAGCAATCCCGCCGGCACCTCGTCCAGAAACCGCGACGGCACACTCGCCTCCGGCAGATCGGTCCCATATCGCCGCCGGTACACCGCTCGGCTCAGGATCAGCGTGTCCATGGCCCGGGTCATGCCGACATAGCACAGCCGCCGCTCTTCCTCGATGTCGTCCATTTCGAGCAGCGTGCGCGAGTGCGGGAACAAGCCCTCTTCCAGCCCGCAGAGAAAGACCAGGGGGAACTCAAGGCCCTTGGCAGCATGCAGCGTCATCAACGTGATTCGGGCCGATTCTTCATAGCCGTCGGCGTCGCTCACCAGAGCCGCGTGATCGAGAAACTGTTCGAGAGTTTCGCCCCGGTCTTTCGAGTCCAAAGCGGCATTCACCAACTCGCGCAGGTTCTCGACGCGGGAGTAGGCCTCGGGAGTATCTTCGTCTTCCAGCTGTTTGATGTAGCCGGTGCGATCGATGAGGAATTTCAAAATCTCGGCCGTGCTTCGAGCCCCGCCAGGCGCGCGGAAGGCGGAAGCGCGGCCAGCGCCCTCCTCGGCGGCGGCGACATCGTCCCGGCGGTCGAGCAGGCTTCCTGCCTGCTCTGGCGCCGTGTGGGCCGGTTCCTCCGCTGCGTCAAAATCAAACGCCAGCGGATCAAACCCCGTTGCTTCGTCCTCCGCAGAAGTCTCGCCGGCGTCTGGAAACGTGCGCGACGCCCGCTGAACAGCCGGCGGGCCGCCGACGTTACTCTCTTCCAGCCGTTCCTCATGGGCCCCGGCCAGCAGGGCGCGCCCGTCGTCGATCAGCGCGCGGAAAGTCTTCAGTGCCTGCAGCGCCCGCGGTGGCACGAGCTGCCGTTCGATGCTCTGCCCGATCGCTCCCCATAGCGACAAACCCGTTTCCAGTGCGAGCCGCTCGATCGTTTCAATGGTCGTCTTGCCGATCCCGCGCACCGGGGTGTTAATCACGCGCAGCAGGGAAACCGAATCATCCGGGTTCAGGATGACCTTCAGGTACGAGATCAAGTCCTTGATCTCGGCGCGCTCGTAGAACGAGAAGCCGCCTACCACGTGATATGGCAACTGGTAGCGGCGCATGGCCTCTTCAAACAGGCGCGACTGCGAGTTGGTGCGGTAGAGCACAGCCGCGCGCGGGGTTTCGCCATGCTCGACTGCTTCTCGCAAGTAACGTGCGCTGCGATCGGCCACGAACAGCGCCTCGTTCTCGCCGTCGGCCGCCTCGTAGTAGCCGATCTTGGTCCCGCCCTGTCGCGAGGTCCACAGGTTCTTGCCCTTGCGCTTGATGTTGTTCGCGACCACCGCCGACGCCGCTTCCAGAATGTTCTGGGTCGAGCGGTAGTTCTGCTCCAGGCGGATGATCTTCGCTTCTGGAAAATCCTTCTCAAACTCCAGAATGTTGCGAAGGTCGGCCCCGCGCCAGGAATAGATCGACTGGTCCTCGTCGCCTACCGCGCAGAGGTTGTGCCGCGTGCCCGCGAGCAACCGCATCAGTTCATATTGCGGCCGGTTCGTGTCCTGGTATTCGTCGACCAGGACGTACTGGAACTTGCGGTTGTAATATTCGCGCACCGCCGCTACCGACTTCAGCAGGCGCAACCCTTCCAGCAGCAGGTCGTCGAAGTCGAGCGCATTCGCCTTGCGCAGCTCCTTGCGGTACTCCTCGAAGATGTGCGCGACCTTCTCGGTCTTTGGATCCCCCGACTGCAGGTAAACCTCCTGCGGATCGAGCATGTGGTTCTTCGCCCAGGAAATACGGCCCAGTACGGTACGGGGCGTGAGTTGCTTGTCATCGATGCCCATCCGCTTCATGACGGATTTCACGATGCTCTGCTGATCGCCCTCGTCGTAGATCACGAAGTTCTTGGTATGCCCGATGGGCGGCTGCCCCGGCACCGTCGACGGAATGCGCAGTGCTTCAATATCACGTCGCAACACGCGCACGCAGAAAGAATGGAACGTCGAAATGACGGGCTTCGCAACCGACAACCCGCCCACCAGGCCCTCCACGCGTTCGACCATCCCGGCGGCGGCCTTGTTCGTGAAGGTCACAGCCAGAAGGGACTCCGGCATCACCCCCATGTTCTCGATCAGGTGCGCGATGCGGTAGGTGATGACCCGTGTCTTGCCGCTGCCCGCGCCGGCGAGAATGAGGACTGGGCCGTCCGTGGTCTCGACCGCTTCGCGCTGCTGGGGATTGAGTTGTTCTAGAATGGACAAGGTACGCTACCGTCTCGCTTCACAATTCTCTAGGATTTGCCATTCCGACGACCAGCGCAGGCGCAGGAATCTAGTTCTTGACTGCATCCGCCGCACCGCAGATTCCTCTTGGGCCGAGCCCCATTCGGAAAGACAAGGTGAGAATTCGGTCGACTCCCGCTACCGGCTCCCGGTTCACCCCGCCTCGGCCCGCGCCGCCTTGCACTCCGCGCAGGGACACACCTCCCGCAGGAACCCCCACGAGTAGATTCCCAGATCGTGCGCGTCATTCCAATTGAACTTGATGGCGTATTTGCCCACGCCCTCGGCCGAGAGCGGCTTGGCGGCGGCCTTGAACATCGGCAGGGCGCCCGGAGCCAGCTTCGGCGGATCACCCGGCTCGCGTCTGCTCTTGCCGCGCTCCTCCTCACAAAGGGCGCAGGGGCAGGCATCGCGCAGAAACGGAAAGGAATAACTGGAGCGGTGGCCGTCCCTCCACTCGATTTCCATGCCTGTCCCGGCGGTTAGATTCACTTGGACCGACTTGGGATCTGTGCTCGCGCTGGGAGCTTTCAGCGGCGACTGCATCCTTATCAGTATCGCATAGGGAGGTCGACGTCGACCGAGCCAGCGCGCGTATGGAGGCTTGGACCGCGATTCGTCGTCCTTACAACTCTTTGAAATTGCACGTTCGCGGATCCGCCCTTCTTCAGCAGTCGCCCACGACTTCGCGCAGCGGAAGCCGACAAAGTCCCGCGCCCCATTTGCGGGATGGCTGTCTCCCTGCTCGATCCAAAAGTTCACCGGCGCTACCCGCAAGCTTCGCCGCGTATGACGCGTCTGGTCTTTGCCGGGAGGAACGCCGGACCGTCGAGGGGCAGGTTTCGCGGGACAACCGAAGTTTTTCTGCGCAGTGGCAACGATTGGCCTTCCATTCATCGGCCAGGAAGTGCCCGGCGTTACCCGCCATGTCGAACAGTCCGTATCCGTTGGCGGAATACCCGCTCACCGGAGAGGCGGCGCCCCACCCTTGAGACAGCCCCTCGAGACAGCCCCTCGAGACCGCCCCTGGCGGGAATGGGAGTGGCAAATTGTTTTTCGACGACCTGACATCAACCGGGCCGGTCGCTCCTCGGAAGGGTCTGAAAGAGCCGCTCGCGCCTTGTCGAAAATCACCCAAATCCTGTACAATCTATTGTTTGCGCACCAAGTTCTGGAAGATTCTGGAGAGCAGTCCATGGCACAGGTTTGTGAAATTTGCGGCAAGAAGCCGATGAGCGGCAACACCATCAGCCACGCCCACAACGTGAGCAAGCGGCGCTGGAACGTTAACCTGCGCCCGGTTCACGCCAAAGTTGGCGCGACCACCAAGCGTATGCGCGTCTGCACGTCCTGCCTGCGCAGCGGCAAAGTCGTCAAGGCCTGAGTTTCGGGGTCTCTGGGGGTGAAGCCTGGCGCTTACTGCACGCCCACCAGTTGCACATCGAAAATCAGCGTGGAATTTGGCGGAATCAGCCCCGGATACCCCTTTGCACCGTACGCCAGCCCCGGGGGGATGCGCAGCTGGCGCTGGCCGCCGATTTTCATCCCGGCCACGCCCTCATCCCAGCCCTTGATGACGTCTCCGGCGCCGATGCGAAACGGGAATGGCGCTCCGCCCACGGAACTGTCGAACTTCTTGCCATTCGTGAGCCAGCCGGTGTAGTGGACTTTCACCTTCTGTCCCTTCTGCGCTTCCGCACCGGTCCCAACCTTGATATCCCAGTACTGCAGTCCGGAGGCGGTTTGGGTGCCCTCGCCAGCGACCTTGGTGGGACCACCGGCTGCCGGGCTTTTCGCGCCGGCGGTATTCGTGGACTTCTTGGCTGTCCCGCTTTGTGAGCTGCCACTCTGCGCGAGAACACTGGGAACCGCAAATGCGACCAAGACAAGTCCGATCATTGCCTGATTCATGAATTCTGCTCCTGGTTCAGCTTTCTCTTACGCGAGCGCGATCACATCGATTTCCACCAGCACATCCTTCGGCAGCCGGGCGACCTCGACCGTCGACCGTGCGGGCGGCGCAGTATGGAAGTGCTTCCCGTAAACTTCGTTCATCGCCGCGAAGTCCCCCATGTTCTTAAGAAACACGGTTGCACGCGCAACTTTTTCGAGGCTACTGCCCGCCGCCGCCAGAATCCCCGCCAGGTTCTTCAGCACACGGTCGGTCTGAAATCCCGCGTCTCCCGTAACCAGCGTATTCGTCACCGGGTCCAAAGCAATCTGCCCCGACACGAACACAAATCCATTTGCCTTGATCGCTTGCGAATAAGGCCCGATGGCAGCTGGCCCATCTTTGGTGGCTATGACATCACGCATGATTGCTCCCAATCGGTCCCTCCGAAGACCAAACCTTCGCCGCTGATTAACGCAGATGGAGGCAGATTAAGTCAATGCGCCTGCAGAAATTCACGGCTTTCGCCAACCATTCACCACCAAGCGCCCACCCCTGCCTCTAGATTTTCTGCAGTCTCTGCACATCCCGCACGCCGGGGATCTTCCGCAGGCCGGTGACGATGGTCTCCAAATGCTTCAGGTCGGTGATGTCGAGGACGATGTCCACCACCGCCTGGCTGTTGGCGGTGCGGGCGTCGATGTTGCGGATGTTCGACTTGGCGTCGCCAATCACGCCCGTGATTAGCTTCAGCATTCCGTAGCGGTCGTCGCAAAATACGGTGAGTTTGACCGGGTAGGAACTGGGCGCCGATTCATCTCTTGCCCAGGCCACGTCGATGCGCCGCTCGGGTTCGTACATCAGGTTTACGACGTTGGGGCAACTGATGGCGTGCACCGCTACGCCCTTGCCTCGGGTCACGTAGCCCACGATGGCTTCCCCGCGGATCGGGTTGCAACATCGGGCTCGGTAGACGAGCAGATCGCCCGAACCTTTTACGATCAGCGCGTTATGGTCGCCCCCGAAAACGCGACGCACCACGCTGCCGATGCCCGCGGACTTTTCTTTCGACTCTTCGCTGTCCGAGATGGGCTCGCTTCCGGCGGGCGCCAGCTTCCCCAGCACCTGGCGAGCCGAAAACTTCCCGTAGCCAATCCCGGCCATCAAATCGTCCGGGCGGCCGAGACCGTAGTCGGAAGCAATTCTCTGCAGCTCCTCGTCTTTCAGCACTTTCAGCGCAATGCGGTATTTACGCGCTTCCTTTTCAATCAGCTTCCGCCCGATCTCGATGGCCCGCTCGCGCTGGTGGATGTTCAACCAGTGCTTGATCTTGTTGCGCGCGCGTGAGGACTTCACGATCGACAGCCAATCGCGACTCGGCTTATGGCCGGGCTGGGTCAGAATCTCCACGATGTCGCCACTGTGCAGCTTGTGGCGTAAGGGAACCATGCGCCCGTTCACTTTTGCTCCGGTGCAGCTGTGGCCGACTTCGGTGTGCACCGAATAGGCGAAATCAATCGGAGTGGACTCGCGCGGCAGCACCACGACCTTACCCTTCGGCGTGAAGGTGTAGACCTCCTCAGGGTAAAGGTCCACCTTCAAAGTCGACAGGAATTCGTTGGGATCAGAAACGTCCCGCTGCCACTCAACCACCTGCCGCAGCCAGGCCAGGCGCTGCTCATCTTGCGCGGACACGGCGCCGTCTTTGTATTTCCAGTGGGCCGCGATCCCTTCCTCCGCCATCTTGTGCATTTCCTCGCTGCGGATCTGCACTTCGAACGGGGTACCGTCTTCCGTGATCACCGAGGTGTGCAGCGACTGGTAAAAGTTCGGCCGCGGCATGGCAATGAAGTCTTTGATGCGCCCCGGCACGGGCCGCCACACGTTATGAATGATGCCGAGCACAGCGTAGCAGTCCTGCACCGAGCGGGTAATGACACGCATGGCATAGAGGTCGTAGACCTGGTCCACGTTGATGTGCTGCCGCACCAGCTTCTTGTGGATGCTGTAGTAACGCTTCGTTCGACTCTCCACCTTGGCGGTGATGCCGGCCTCTTTCAGCTTGTCGCGCACCACGCCTTCGACGCGCGCCAGGAAGGCCTCACCCACTTTGCGGTGGGATTCAACGGCTTCCCTCACCTGCTCGTACGCAATCGGATCGATGTAGCGGAAACCCAGGTCTTCCAGTTCGCCGCGAATCTTGCCCATGCCTAGGCGGTGCGCGATGGGAGCGTAAATCTCCAGAGTCTCTTTGGCGATCTTCTGCTGGCGCTCCGGCTCAAGATGTTCGAGCGTGCGCATGTTGTGGAGGCGATCCGCCAGCTTGATGAGAATTACGCGGATGTCGTCCACCATCGCGAGCATCATCTTGCGCAGGTTCTCAGCCTGCTGCTCTTCCCGGGTGGCGAAATCGATCTTGCTGATCTTGGTGACACCCTCGACGATATGGGCCACCTGCTCGCCGAACTCTTTGCCGATGTCGACGATCGTGAGAGAAGTGTCTTCGACCGAATCGTGGAGTAGGCCGGCTGCTACTGCAACCGGGTCCATCTTCATCTCGGCCAGCACAAGGGCGACTTCGAGGGGATGGACGAGATAGGGCTCGCCCGAGGCGCGGCTTTGGCCAGAGTGCACCTTCAGCGAGTAATCGTAGGCCTTCTTGATGATTTCCAGATCGTCGGCCGGGCGGTTGGCCTGCATCCTCTTCATCAGGTCACGGAACCTGGTGACAGTGAGGACATTGGTCGCGATCTGTTGGCGCAGCGTCGCCATGCCGGATTATAGCCTGTGGGAAACCGGGGTAGGTGATTACTGCAGCGTGATACCGATGGCCTTAGTCCCTTCCCGCGATTATAACGTCGGGTGCCAGATCGCGATCGCTTTGAGATTCCGGGAAATGGGATCAGCCGTCCGGTTCCTCTGCTACATTTAGGTCGCCATGGCCGCCCTTGCTTCCTCTCGCATTCTGGTGACTGGCGTCTCCGGTCCAATCGGGGACGCGTTGTTGCCTTCCCTGAAAGCTTGTGGGTTCCAGGTGATACGCCTCGTACGCGGGCCGACGTCGGGCGCAGACCAGATCGGTTGGGATCCAGCAAAGCCCTTGGCGCCGGAATCGATCTCCGGGTTCGACTCGGTGATCCATCTGGCGGGAGAGAGCGTGGTGGGACGGTGGACGGTCAGCAAGAAGGCGAAAATCCGCGACAGCCGCGTTCTCGGCACGCGTAACCTGGCCCAGTCGCTGGCCAAGGCCAAGGACCGGCCGCGAGTGCTGATTACGGCTTCTGCGATCGGCTACTACGGGGATCGCGCTGACGAAGTGTTGCGCGAGCAGAGCATCTTCGGCACGGGCTTTCTCGCGGAAGTCTGTCGCGAATGGGAAGCCGCCAATCAACCCGCCGCCAGTGCCGGCATCCGTACTGTGCAGATTCGCATCGGCGTCGTGCTCAGCGCCACCGGCGGAGCCCTCCAGAAAATGCTGCCCGCGTTCCGCCTGGGTTTGGGCGGAAACATCGGCTCCGGCCGTCAGTGGATGAGTTGGATCCATGTGCAGGATCTGGTGGCCGCCGTTCACCACATCCTGAACAGTGACCTGTCGCAGGGACCGGTGAACATGGTGGCCCCGAAACCCGTCACCAATGCCGAGTTCACCAAGACGCTGGCTTCGGTTTTGTCTCGGCCAGCGGTCTTTCCGGTCCCGGCGTTCGTCGCCAAACTGGCATTCGGTCAGATGGCCGAAGAAGTCCTGCTCGCGGGCCAACGCGTGGAACCCACGAAACTAATTGCCAGCGGATACCCGTTCCACTACTCAGACCTGCGGAAGGCTCTGGAAGCGGTTCTCAAACCGTAAGCAGGGTCAGTTGTAGTTCGACGGGTTCGACGGTGACGAGTTGTCGTCCGGCTCTTGCATTTCCTTCTCAAGCCGATCGAGCAGCTCCGGCCGCGTGCCGCCGCGGAGTTCCCGCTGGAGCTCTTCCAGGGCGAGCGCGACGATATGGTAATGGTGGGCGGCGGCGAATCTGGGATCCTTGGTTACGTCCAGCCAAACCTGGTGCATCAACCCTATATCCTGCGGGCGCATGCGGGGTGTGTGCGGGCCCAGCAAGTACTCATGGGAGGTGCCGTCGGGGTCATAGACCACCAGAGTCAAACGGGGGCGGGGTTCGGGCAGCCGCTCCCAGGCATCGCCCGTCAGTTTTCCCTGTTCGTCTGCGGTTAGCTTGTTGGAGCGGCCGCACACAATGCGGCTCGAATCGAGTCGCTGCGCCGTCACCATGATGGCATCAAAGACATCGGTTCCGGGGACGACCAGCAACGATACCGGCTTGCCCTCCTTTTCCGCCACTGCGACCACGGCGGTGAATAATTCCTGCTCGTAGTGGTCAAAGATCTGGCTGGCTTCGAAAACGCTGCTCCCGCTGAAGCTGTGCTCGCGGTGGTAGAGCCGCGCGCTCATCACGACAACATCCTGCTTGGCGGTGTCGGTCTGAGCCAGCACGGTGCGCAGGTAATGAAGATTGCGCGGGTCGCGCACCGCCACCAGGAGATTCCCCGGCCGGACGCCCATGGCTCCACTGCCCAGTTCCTGATTGCCGTACACCCGGAACTGGTCTAACTGCTCCGGCTTTCCGTGCCGCTCCTTCGCCACCTGCCGCTCGGAAACCGTGAAGATCAGGAAGAACGCCGCACTGAAGATCACGCCGGCGATGGTGGCTTCATACTTGGTAAACAGATTGACCACCGCCGTGAGGAGCAGCACCACTGAAATCGCCGCCAGGCCCAGCGGGATCTCTGTTTTACCAATGTGCAGATTTCCCGGCACCTTCCATTCCCGATTGCCCGGTTCTGTGAAACGCAGCACCAGCACCGCCAGGGACTTCATGGCGAAGCTCCAGATCACGCCGAACGCGTAGAGACCCGCCAGTTTGTAGACATCGCCCCCGCTGGCAATGATCGTGAACAGCTGCATGCCGACGATCAGATTGATGATCCGGAAGGTCGTTCCGTATTTGTGTTGCGGCTTCTGAAACCACTCCGTGAGAACGCCATCTTCGGCAACCCGGTTCAGCACTCCGTTGGCGCCCACGATGGATGTGTTCTGCGCACCCGCCAAAATGAGCACCCCGACCAGCACGACGAACGCATGGAAGACCAACTTGAGGGGTAACGGACCCACCAGGTACATTGCGATGCCGCCGATCAGGTTGGCGAAGAAGGCCGGGCGGACGCTGTCGGGGATGATCATTACCGCAAAAAACGAAACCAGCGAGGTGAAGAACAGGCTGTAGACGAAGATCACCAGCCCGGTCCTCTCCAGATTCTTCAGCTTGGGATGCTCGATCTCGCGATTTACCTGGGCCAGCGTCTCCTCGCCGCTCATCGCGAGCACCGAGTGCCCGAATCCTACGAAGGCGATCACCAGGGTCAGATGGCTGAACCACGTCCCGTTGAGCCAGCCGAGCGATTCTTGGTTGAGCGGGACCACGCCCGGATGCAGCGGATTGGGCGGCAGGTGAATGCCGATCTTGAAAACCGTGATTGTGCACCAGATCAGGAGCGTCACGACCATCACGGTGGTGATGATCATGATCTGCATGGCCTTCTCGCTCGACTCGTGGATTCCCTGGATGTTTTTCCACCAGAAGTACACCGCCACCAGCAGCGCGAAGGCGGCGGAGAAATGGTTGTCGCTGAAGCTGAGGGGATGGTGCAGGTACTGCCCGATGTCCTTCGTGAAGCCCGCCAGATACTGGCCGGCCGACACGGCGCTGATGGGGCCCGTCAATACGTAATCGAACAGCAGCGCTGACACCGAGAATTTGGCCAGCGTGCCCCCCATGGCTTCCTTCACCACGCGGTACACTCCCCCGCGCACGAACATGCCGCTCGACTCGATGTAGAGGGCGCGCACGCAGTAGCTGAACAGCATGACGGCGAGGATGAACCAGGGAGCGCTTTTGCCGATGACCTTCTCGGTGTCACCGCCAACGTAATAGGCGGAGGAAGCCAGGTCGGCAAGGACGATCGCGGCCGCCCGCCAGAAGGAGATGAAGGTCAGCATCACCGTAGTGGCGACGAAGACCTTAACGGCGGGTCGTTTGGAACTTTCCAGAAATGTGGACATGCCAGGCTGAGCCCACAGGAGGGCACAGAGAAACCTAAAAAAGATAGCACAGGGGGGCGGCGCCAGACCCAGCCAGGACGCCTAAGTTACAGTTTTGATTGGTCGGATCTCTTTTTCGCATCCCCATTTTGGGGAGCCAGATAGGTTTTTGTCACCCGTTCATGCCAGCAAAGGGAATCTTCATCCAGAAACTGCCACGCGTAGCCCATGCCCAGTGAGATCCCCGACAACACGCTCCCGAGCACTCGCCCCTGGCGTAGACGTCGGTTGGTTGCGCTCCCATCAAAGCGCTGCAGTCGCAGCTTCATCGCGCGCAAACCGGGGGTGGTTCCCGAATAGACGACCAGCAAATACTGATACGCCACCCAAAAAAAACTCAACAGGCCGACGGCCAGGCCCAGCCTCTGCGGAACCTTCGGCCGAGCGCCTGCCATCTGAGCGCAGATAGCTCCAAATAGTCCGCTGGCCAGCAGCACGATCAGGACATCGATCGCCACCGCAAGCAGGCGCCGCTCGAAGGGCGCTGACTCGAGTGGCATGTCGATTCCAGGACGCCGTTCCGGGTCCTTCTTTTGCTCCTGCTCGATCGTGATCCCACCCAGGGCCGGAGGTGGCGGCACGACTTCGGGGGCTTCCAAAATGCGCGGGCGGTCGATCACCGGTTCTGCCAGTTCGCTCAATGGAACGGGAGGTGCGTAGCTTCCCCTGGGGAATTCGATGATCTTGGCGGTCGTTTCCCTCGCCCGGGTTGCGGGGGCCGGCTGGCAGACCAGCTCGGCGGTTCGGAATTCCGGGGTGACCACCGGGTCTGGATCGGGCGCCGCTTCCACACGGTCCCTCACGATTCGATCACGCGTGGCCAGGACAGGCCCTTCGCTGGTCCGGGTGGAAGCCGGCCAGGCTGTTTCGGGCGTCTCAAACTTCAGCCGGAGCGAAGGATATCTCGGGACGCGAGGGCGTCTGCGTGCGCGATACCGATCGAGGCGCTCCGACAGTTCTTCGCGCCAGGACAAGCCGTCCTCGTGACGGAGAACCGACGGCAGCCCAAGCGCGTGCTCCGGTTCGGGTGCGACCACGGATTCTCCCACCGATGGTCTCGTCGGGGAGGCCGTTCGAGCATCCGCTGTGCAGTCGGTTTCGCTCCGATCGGGTCTGGCTGTCTGTTCCACGCGCCCGCGCACGTGGTCTTTCCGATCCACAACAAATCTTGGTCGCGAAGATCCCGCAGCGCGCTCCAGGCTTGTCGCAAACTGCTGCTCGCCCCTATCCCGAGCCTCGCGCTCGATCGGGAAGGCATCCGCACGCGCACAAGCGTGCTCGCCATCTGATGGGACGTGAGACCGGGACCCGAAAAGCGCGGCCCGGCGATCGTCAGGCACACAACCACAGAGGTCGCCGCACAGCGAACAAGGCATCGATGGATCTTGCGAGAACGCCAGGGCCAGAGCAAGCGGCCAAACGCGGAGCAACCACCGGAAGCTTCTTCTGGTTCAGCGCTTTGCCTCGCGGGCCAGCGCCGTGCTAAGGTCACGGTGTCCCCGAAATTACCACCAACCCTGGGGTCTCCGTGCGTTTCCGATGATCTCCCGCACACGATTCCTTATCACGGCGGCCTTGATTTGTCATCTCCTTCTCGCCCCCCGCTTAGTTACCAGCCAGTTGCTTTCTGCCCCGAATCGGGACCGAACCAGCAATCAAACGCCTTCCGGTCCCGCCCTTCCCGCCCCGGTGCAACGCGAAGAAGAGGTCCGGATTCAAGCCACGGAACAGGAGAAAGTCGGCCCCATGTACAAGCTGCGCGGGCACGTCGACATCCGCTACGGCTCGTACTCCTTATATGCAGACGAGATCACCTACAACTCCGACACGGGCGAAGCCACTGCAGAAGGCCACATGGTGCTGGAGGGGGGTCCGACCGATGAGCACATTGAGGCCAGCCATGGCACGTACAACCTGCGCACCCAGAGCGGCAAGTTCTACAACGTCATCGGCACCATTGGAGTTCAGGCCAAAAACGGCCGCACCATCCTGACTTCCTCGAGTCCCTTCGCGTTTGCCGGCAAGACCGTGGAAAAGACGGGCCCGGATCATTTTGTGGTCGTCGATGGTTCCGTCACGACCTGCCAGCTGCCCCACCCCAAGTGGACCTTCAATGCACATAAGGCGGTGGTCGATGTCGGAGGCAACGCCCAGGTCTACCGCAGCAGTTTCCGGATCCGCGATATTCCGGTTTTCTATTTTCCCTACGCCGCATTCCCGGCGGAGCGGTTGGCGCGCAAGTCCGGTTTTCTGATACCGAGCATGGGCCGGTCCTCCACCAAGGGCACCATCGTCGGGGAATCGCTTTACTGGGCTATCAACCGCAGCTTCGACGCGACGGCCGGGGCAGAGTACTACTCACAACGCGGATGGGCGGAGCGGGGAGAGTTTCGCGCCCGCCCCAGTGACACCGCGTATGTGGATCTCACCTATTTCGGCGTGATCGACCGCAAAAACCAGGGTGGAGAGGATGTCCATCTGAGCGGGGAAGGGCGATTTCTTCACAGTTTTCGCTCGGTGGCGAACATCGACTACCTCAGTTCGTTTGTCTTTCGGCTCGCCTTCAGCGAGACCTTCACGCAAGCCGTGAACTCGGAAGTGAAATCCCAGGCGTTCCTCTCGAACACGACGCGCGGCTTTTCCTACAACGGGCTGGTCGAGCGCTACCAGAACTTTGAGAGCTCGCAGAAGGGCGACGTCATCACCATCCTGCACGCACCCAGCTTCGAAGTGTCCAGCGTGGATCGCAAGCTGGTGCACACCCCTCTGTATTGGTCCCTGGATGCGGCCGCGGAGGGTCTCTCCCGCAGTGAACCTGGCTTCCGCACTGGTAATCTTCTGGGGCGCTTCGATTTGAATCCAGTCCTCTCGCTCCCCCTCTCCCTGAGGGGGTGGTCCTTTCGGCCGGAGTTGTCCCTTCGCAATACCCTCTACACCCAACAACTCATGCCGGGAGGTACCGTCGGCGCAGCCACCAGCAATGCGGTCAACCGCAAGGCGCTCGAAGGCTCGGTCGAGATGCGCCCCCCGTCCCTTGCGCGCGTGTTTGAGCGCGCAATTCTGGGGCGCAAGTGGAAGCACGTCATCGAGCCTCGTGCGACCTATCGCTACGTAACCGGGGTGAACAACTTCGCCAGCATTTTGCGTTTTGATGCGCGCGACCTTCTCAGCAACACCCACGAGGTCGAGTACGGCGTCATTCACCGCCTCTACGCCAAGCGCACTTCGGATCAGCCGGAGGACTGCGGCAGCGCGGGTATGTCTTCCCTGCGCATCGGTGCCCCCGTTGAGCAAGGTGTGCCCTGGGAGCGCACCTACGCCCTGGAGAGCCCGGACTGCCAGGCGGGGCCCGAAGCACGCGAGGTCGCCACCTGGGAGTTGGCGCAGAAATATTTCCTGGATCCGGATTTCGGCGGCGCACTCGTGAACGGGCGCCGCAACGTGCTCACCACCACCGCCGATTTTTCGGGGATTGCTTTTCTCACCGAACCTCGGCATCTCTCCCCGTTGATCTCACGATTGCGCGTGCGAACCAGTTCCCGTACCGACGCCGAGTGGGACATCGACTACGACTTCAAAGAGCACCGCATCAACGCCAGCACCGCATTGTTGAACTACCATGTGGGAGAATTCACCCTGGGCGGTGGGGACGCCTTCGCGCAAGCGCTTCCGGGGATCTCGAATTCGTCCGTCGCGCAGCAGGATTTCAATCAGTTCCGCGTGCTCCTGGGCTACGGCCATCCGAATAAACGCGGGTTCAGCGGCGCTACCGCCTTCGGGCTTGACGCCAACCTCGGCTTCCTGCAATACGCGACCGCGCAGACCACTTACAACTGGGATTGCTGCGGCGTGAGTGTCGAGTATCGCCGCTTCGCGCTGGGCTCGGTGCGCAACGAGAACCAATTTCGCTTCAGCTTCAATCTGGCCAACGTCGGATCCTTCGGCAATCTGCGTAAGCAGGAGCGGCTGTATTAGCCGGTGGGCATACCCAGAGCATGCCAGGAAAGCGCCTTCCGTATTACCATATCCCTCATGACGATTGCCCCCGATCTCGCCTCCAAGCAGGCTGGCCTGGCTGCCTCCCTGCGCTCCCGGGGGCGGATGCTGGTGGCCTATTCCGGCGGGGTTGATTCCGCTTATCTGGCTTGGATCGCGCACCAGACGCTCGGACAGAAAATGCTCGCCGTCATCGCCGATTCTCCAAGCATCGCGCGCACCCAGCTTGCGGACGCGGTTGCATTTGCTCGTGAGCAGAGCATCCCCCTCGAAGTCGTCGCGACCGACGAGCTCGACCGGCCGGAGTACATCCGCAACGATGCTCTCCGCTGCTTCCACTGCAAAGACGAGTTGTTCACTGTGCTGGAGGCCTTCCGCGAGAAGCACGGCTTCGACTCGATCGCGTACGGAGTGAACCGAGACGACCAAGCCGACTTCCGGCCCGGCCAGCAGGCAGCCCAAGAGCACCATGTCTTGGCACCCTTGCTTGCAGCCGGCTTGAACAAGCAGGACATCCGGGAGCTTGCCGAGGCGGCTGGCTTGCGAGTCTGGGACAAGCCGGCCTCGGCCTGTCTTTCGTCTCGCATCGAGTACGGTCGTCCGGTGACCCGGGAGGCGCTCTCCGTGGTCGAAAAGGGGGAGGATGCCCTGCGTGCACTCGGATTCCGCCAGTTCCGGGTTCGCCACCACGGCGACATCGTGCGCATCGAAGTGGCCAAAGACGAACTGCCCCGCGCCCTGGATCCCGGCATGGCGGCTGAATTCACCCGGCTGTTCAAGGCCCTGGGGTTCAAGTTCGTTACGCTCGACCTGGAAGGCTTTCGTTCTGGGTCCATGAATGCCCTGCTACCCGCCGAGGACCTGCTGCGAACCCGCTGAATTCTGTCCTGGACCGGGCGGGACGTTTTCGAACGGGGCCCAACCGCGTGTGAGATAATTTCGGGTCAGCCCTGATGCCAAGGCGGTTCTTAGTGACGCTGCTCCATCGTTCGTTTCTGGTTCTCCTGCTCATTTGCCTAGGCTGTTCGGCGCAGACTACCCCCTCCGACACCGCGAAGGCGATCGAGCGTCAGGTGCGTTCTTACTACCACCTGCCGCCCGAAGTCCAAGTGACGATCGGTCCCCTGAAACCGAGCGATTTCCCGAATTACGATGCGGTGAAGCTCTCCTTTGTCAAGGGAGCCAAAAAGGACGACTACGACTTCCTGCTCTCCAAGGACGGCAAGACCCTCATCCGGCTGACCAAGCTGGATCTGTCCAAGGATCCCAACGCCGAGATTATGAAGAAGGTCGACCTCAAGGGCCGTCCCACGCGCGGGAACAAGGACGCCAAGGTGGTGGTCATCAACTACGATGACTTTCAATGTCCCTTCTGCTCTCGCATGCATTCGACACTGTTCCCCGAGATCCTGAAGGAATACGGCGACCGGATTTTGTTCATCTACAAGGACTATCCGCTGGCGGAGATCCATCCCTGGGCAAC
>DASQPN010000085.1:0-19505 GCA_035643915.1 Terriglobales bacterium
CCTATTTCGACCTGGTACAGAACCAGAAAGTCCCGGTCGAAGCAGCGATCCAGCAGGCCTACGGAATGTCCTCGGCCCAATTCGACAAGGCCGTGAAGGACTACTTCCATTCGTTGAAGCAGCTCGTCGCGGACCAGGAGGCGGCACGGCAGGCCGGACCACGAAATGGTCGTCCGGAAATCCACCTGTTTGCCGTTCCGCTGGGACCGGACGATGTCTCCATCGAAGCGAAGCCGGTATCTGAAGCGAACGCGCAGGCACAGATGGCGGAAGTGATGGTGCGCCTCCCGGAGCGGAGGGAGCAGGGGCTGAGAGAAATCGACAACCTTCTTAAAATGACCGACAAGCAGGGCGCACCGCTGGATAACGAGATCGCGCATCGTGCCCTGGCCTGGTTGCATATGGAACGGAAGGAGTTTCCGCAGGCGGCTGAGGAGTTGGGTAACGCGGCAGCGCTTGATCCGCGCGATATATGGAATCGTTACTACCTGGCTTTGCTGAAATACAAAACCGCGCAAACCAACCACGAGGAGATGCAGGGACTGGCGAACATGATGATCGACCTCAAGGTGACGATCGACTGGTATCCGGAGTTCGCGGAGGCCTACAACATGCTCTCCCTGGCGCGCATCGAGGGCGGGGGGGCGGCCTCGGCGCTGGAGTCGATCAAAGTGGCGATCGCGCTCAGTCCGAGGAACGAGCAGTACGTATTCAACCTGGGCCAGATCCAGGAAGCGGCGAAGAAGTGGGACGTTGCCCGGGTGATCTTCGAGCGCTTGAAGGCGAGCAGCAATCCGCAAATTGCGGCCGCGGCGAGTCATCAATTGGACGAATTGGCGGCCGTCAAGAAATACGGAGTCTCGCCCACTGCCCCGAAGCGTGCGCCGCAATCCTCTCCCTTCGATGAACTCGAGCAGGAAGCGCAGAAGCGAGCGCAGGCGCCCGAGCAGTCGATGCCCGATAAACGTCCCACCCATTTCCTCAAAGGTACTTTGACCAGCGTGGACTGCTCGCGAGCGCCCGCTGCTGTCCTGACGGTGGATACGGGAGCGAAGTCACTGAAGTTGCGGACGGCGGACTACAAGTCGCTGCTGGTGATCGGAGAGGATGGCTTTTCCTGCGAATGGAGGAATCGCCGGCTCTCGATTAACTACAAGGCTGGCGGGTTGGCGGACGGGGACCTGGTGTCAGTGGAAGTGCAGTAGCGATTGATTTGTGCGCCGGGTGTGGGCCCGTCCGCGGCCCTGCGGTGTCGGCGCCCGAACGAACCCGATCCCATCCGCTCGTCGTCCGCGGCGCCACCGGTCAATCCCCCATTCGGCAATTGAAAACCGGCGAGCGAACATCCAGCAAAAAACCCTCCCAGGGGGAACCGGGAGGGCGAATGAATGGTTTGCAAGCCAGGTCAGACGCGAACCACGTTCGCTGCCTGGAAGCCCTTCGGGCCTTTGAGCAGATCGAACTCCACGGTTTCGCCTTCGTTGAGCGTGCGGTATCCGTTCTCCTGAATGGCGGAGAAATGGACGAACACGTCCTCGCCAGTGGAGCGCTGGATAAAGCCATACCCCTTTGCTCCGTTAAACCACTTCACAGTTCCCTTCTCTCTCACAGAGAAACTCCTTTCGCCTCATCGCGAAGAATTCATCTTCCCGTCCGATGTCGAAGCCTCCAGACTGCGGAAAAGCCCCCCCTCAAAGGATCGGAAAGACAGGTCGCGTTACTGCCGACGGAAGAGTCCCTGCCAGCATGAAGGGCTCCTGAGTTTGGCGCCGGGTAGAGGAACCACGGCACTAAGCTCAGGAGCCCGAGACGATGACGCGAATTTCGACCGCCTAACACAGAAACGTCAACCCAAACTACCTGGATTCGCTACCGACTTTTCGGTAGTGAGCCCAAGATAATATGCAGGTCAGTGCTCCTTGGCAAGAAAAGAAATTCAACAAACCCTCTTAGAGTCATAGGCTTGCGCTGTCCGGAATCTCGCTGAACATGACCCATGGTCGTTTCATGGTTACCCTTTGGTGACCTGGTCGAAGCGCATCCCTTTGATAAGATTAAGAAATTCGGTGTCCAGCCCCATCACAACCACGGTTCCCCGACCCGCTGAAAGCCTACCCACCCGCGCCCAAATCGATACGCGCACCTACTCCGGGCTCGTGCTTTCCACCGTTCGCTACCTGATGCGTACCGAGGTGCATACGTTCGCATTTTCGGTGGCGGCCAATGCGATCCTGTCGTTTTTTCCGTTCGTGATGTTGCTGTTGACGTTGATCCGGCGGGTGTTTCACTCGCCCGGGATGTACGAAGTGATCCTGCAACTGCTGCGGGACTACCTTCCGGCCGGCCAAGATTTCTTGATCCGGAATCTGAATGCCATGGTGGGCGCGCGCCATCAGGCGCAGATCGTATCTCTGGTGATTCTGCTGGTCACTTCGACCGGAATTTTCCTGCCGCTCGAAGTCGCGTTGAACCGGATCTGGGGTTTTCCGGAGAATCGTTCCTATTTTGGGAACCAGCTGATTTCGCTGGGTCTGGCAGTCTGGTGCGGGGTGCTGGCTTTGCTTTCGGTGGGCATGAGCGCGGGCAATGTGGCATTGATGGGGTTGCTGCTGCGGGGCCATGCCACCATCGTCGTCCGGCTGGTGGGCTTCTTGGTGATGAAGGTTTTCGCCATTGCCGCCAGCATCGCAATCTTCTTCCTGATCTATTGGTTGTTGCCGAACGGGAAAGTTCCGGCCCGCGCTGTCCTTCCCACAGCCCTCATCATGGGACTGCTGTTCGAAGCGCTGAAGTACGCCTACATCCTTGCCCTGCCCTGGCTGAACTTCGCCGAGGTCTACGGACCCTTCTCGCTCTCGGTCAGCCTGATGTTCTGGGCATTTCTCTCCGGACTCCTGCTGCTGACGGGCGCGCACCTGTCGGCGGAAGGACATCGGCCAAGGAGGTAGTTCCGCGATTTTTCCTTTGGGGGCGGCCATACCACCCATCGCTCGGAGTCACTCACTCTGGTGACTGCGGACACGGGTACTGGGGGCGGCGTCCGTGAAGGATTCAGTTCGTATCCCCGTTTTCTGCTTCTTTCCGAGCAGGCTAAAGCAGAACGCGGGTGCTTACGCATCGGACCCTGTGCAGGCGTCTCTATTAATGTGTTTGCCGGTTCTTCCTCTCTCCGCGCAGGTGCGGCCCTCGCCTCCTTTGCGGTTGCCTCCCGATCTGCGGCAAGTTACGCGGAAAGCGGGAACGACCTTCCCCAGGGAAGTCATGCGGATCGCGCCCGTGAGTGCAGCAGGTTCGGGGCGGGTCGAGAGTGTGCAAGTCACGTTTCAAGTGGAGCAAAGGATTCGGGGCGTGCGCGCTGGACAGACGCTGCGCGTGCGCGAGTGTTTGGCTTGACTCGGTGGAACGCAGAGTTACTCAGCCCGAGTCAGTTCCGTATCGGCATCGCTGAGGTGCAAGGAGACCGCCGCCCCGAGTTCCGCTACTGCGCGCACCGGCTCTACGGCGACACGGTTGCGCCCACTCGGGCCCGCGGTCTAGGCGGGCATACCGATCTCGATCGAAGGCGTGGGATGCAAGCTGGGCATGACGGGTCGCGGTGGGCGGGCAAGCACGCGGCTTTGCTCGCGGTCTCCGCAAATCAACTCGCAGCCAAAGCACCGCCAGTATCAGATGGAGTGCGATCCATCACCATCACGAACCCCGGAAACGGCGCGGGCTCGAGCGCGGTGGCTCGAGTTCGAACTGCCGGCGCCGCCCCCGACTCGCGCAAGCCATCCCGGGCGGAAGCGCTGGACAGCCACGCGTCCCGGCGGGCCAAGGCTTCCAGCCGCGGGCACGGTGATGCTGCGTCGCCTCTTTCGCGTGTTCGCCTGCCGTCTGTCCGGCAAAATGGCGGGGCTACTTCTTCGTCCACTGGTCGACCCAGTCGTTCACCGTCTTGTACCAGAGCTGGCTGTTCTGCGGCTTCAGCACCCAGTGGCCCTCGTCGGGGAAGTAGAGCATCTTCGAAGGCACATCCATCCGCTGCAGTGTGCTGAATAACTGGAAGCCTTCGGAGACGTCCAGGCGGTAGTCGAGCTGGCTGTGGACCACCAGGGTGGGCGTTTTGAAGTTTTTCGCGGCATTGTGCGGAGACCACTTCTGGTACATCTCGCGATTCGTCCTCGGCGTGCCTTTGTACTCCCACTCGTTGAACCACAGCTCTTCGGTCGTGCCCCAAGCCGACTCGCTGTTGAACATGCCGTCGTGCGAGACGATGCATTGGAAGCGGTCGGTGTGTCCGAGGATCCAGTTGGCCATGTAGCCGCCGTAGCTGGCGCCCAGCGCGCATTCGCGGTCCATGTCGATGAACGGATAGGTCTTTTCGGTGTAGTCGAGGCCCTTCATCAGATCCTCGAACGGCGCACCGCCCCAGTCGCCGTTGATCGCGTCAATGAACCTCTGCCCGTATCCGGTCGAGCCATGGAAGTTGATCATGATGACCACGTACCCGTTGGCGGCGAAGAGTTCGGGATTCCAGCGGTAGGACCAGTCGTCTCCCCAGGCGCCTTGCGGGCCACCGTGGAGGAGGAACTTCACGGGATATTTCTTGGCGGGATCGAAGTTGGGTGGTTTGACGAGGAAACCTTGGACCTTATCTCCCAGAGCTCCGGCGAACCAGAAGGATTCGAGCGGGGACATGGCCACTTGGGAGAGGATGGGGTCGTTGAGGTGGGTGAGCGCTACCGGGTTCGAAAACCCGCAGTCGCCCGGCGGAGGGTCTTCCTGATGCCGGTTGCTGCACGGTGTTTTGAGGTCCCAGTTCAAATCGTAAATCTGATTTGGCGCAGCAATCGACATCCGCGTGAATAGGAGAGTCTTGCCATCGCCGGTAACCGCTAAATCGTCGCTATAGCCTGCCGCATTCTCCCGAGCAAAAATGCTCTTGGGCCCAGGACCTACCAAGCGAACCGCCCAGACCGGTGCGATTCCAGAGATCTCGGAACTGAAATAAATGCGCGAAGAATCAGGGGCCCAGACAAACGTTCCGACCCAGCCGTCGAAGGTCTGCGTAAGCTCCTTGATCTCCCCCGTCTTGCGCTCGTACAGCATCAGCCGGAACCGATCGCTCTCGTATCCGGGGCGCTTCTGGGCGCGGTAGGCGATGTAGTTCCCATCCGGCGAATAGAGCGGCGTCGAGTCGCTGGCAGGATTGTCGCTGGTAATATTTTTCGCCGTCCCACCGCCCACGGGCACGATCCACAGGTCGTTGTTGGTCGAAGTCGCCTCGACCTTGTCGTGGTTCGACGCGTAGCAGACCTCCTGCCCGTCGGGCGAGAAGGCGTAGTCGTCCTGTCCACCGAGCGAGAACACGGGAGAATCGTAGTCGCCGGGCGTGAGGTCGCGAGCCGTACCGCCTTCGGCCGGCACCACAAAGATGTGGCTGCGCATGCCTTCCTTATAGGCATTCCAATGGCGGTACAGCAAGCGATCGAAAATGAGGGCCTTGACCTTCGACTTCTGGTGCTCGTCGAGTTTTTTCGCGTTGCAGGCTTCTGCCTCGGAGGGCGAGCCGGCGCACTCGGGATAGACCACCGACACGAACAGGATGTTCGCTCCGTCCGGTGACCAGAGCTCGCCATCCGCCTGGGTTGCGATCGAAGTCAGCTTGTGCGTGCCCGTCGCCTTGCCGGACGTGGGGTCGAAATCCGCGATCCAGATCTGCGATCCGCCTTCCTTGGTCGATACAAACGCGAATCGCTTTCCATCCGGGGCCCAGCGTGGACGATCTGCGTTCTGCTCGGAAATGAGCGCGCGCGATTCGCCCCCCGCCGTGGGAACAATCGATACATGGGGAGTCTGGGAATTCGCTTCGAGGCTTACATCCACGACGCTGAACAGCACCCATTTGCCATCGGGCGAAGGCACGGGCTCGCCCACGCGCTTGAGCGACATCATGTCCTCAAAGGTAAACGGATGCTTGCTCTGGGCGAACAACGAAACCGCAAACAGGATGACGAAGAGGGAAAAAGAGAACGACAGGCGGCGCATGAGAAACCTCCGAAGCAAACGCGTAAGTGTAAATCAACGAGCAGGCTCCCCAAGGCGGCAATTCGCGCTGAGGTTTGTCACCCCTCCCGAAAAGGGTTATGGCAAAAAACTGTAAACGCTTCGAGGTCCGAGGAAAACGCCTGGCGGCGGACAGCTGCGAGCTGATAGCCAGACCCGAAAGGCCAAACGCGAAAGGCCAAGAGCTGCGGACCGAAAAGCCGGCCCCCTGCAACCCTTCGCCCGCAACCGTCGTCTAAGACAGTAGGCAGAAACTGCAGTCTTCCCTACCCTCCGGGCTCCCTGAGCGGAGAGGGTCCGGGGGTAGGAAGGCAGCAGCCCGCCAGTTTCCTGACGCGGGCGGGCGTATTCTTCTACACTGATCCTATGCGACTGTTCTGGCGCCTCGGTCCCCGGTTTTCGGTACTGGTCCTCCCTGCGCTCCTGGTGGCCTTGGCCTCCGCGGACGAAGGACCGCTCGACAAATCCGAGCCCAAGGGCACCACTCCCGAACAGATCATCACGCGCTTCGCCGCCAAGGAGAAGGAATTCAAAGAGGCCCGCGACCAGTACACTTATCGGCAGGACGTCAAGGTGCAAGTCCTGGACGGTGACACCGTGAAGGGCGAATACCACGAGGTGTTCGACGTTGTTTTCAACGACAGTGGGAAGCGTCTGGAAAACGTTGTGTTCGCCCCCCAGTCCAGCCTTGAACAAGCAGGCCTGTCCATGGACCAGGGGGACGTGGACGACATCCGCAACCGCCTGCCCTTCGTGCTCACCAGCGACGACGTTGGCGAGTACAACATCCTTTATGTGGGACAGCAGCAGGAAGACGACCTGCACTGCTATGTCTTCGATATCGCCCCCAAGGAGATCGTAGGCAAGAAACGTTACTTTCAGGGACACATCTGGGTCGACGATCGTGACTTCCAGATCGTGAAAACCTACGGCAAGACCGTTCCCCAGATTTACGCAGGCAAGAAAAAGAACAAGGAAGAACATCTTTACCCGAGCTTCACCACCTGGCGCGAGCAAATCGACAACGTTTACTGGTTCCCCACCTACACCAAGGCCGACGACACCCTGCACTTTTTCTCGGGCGACATCCACATCCGGGAGATCGTGAAGTACCAGAACTACAAGAAATTCGGGGCACGGACCAGAATCACGTACGAAGGCAAGGAGTTGCCGCCGGGAGAGCAGAAGCCGACCCAGCCCCAGGCCCAGCAACAACCGCAGAAATAAGGTTTCAATGTTTCAAGGCCCTGGCTCGCCTGGGGGAGCGCAAGGAATCCAGCAGTTGGTTGATCAATCCCAGCACCGCATGCGCTTCGCGTTCTACGGAGAGATAGTTTGCGGAGCGAGGCAGCGGAGATCGCATGCAATGGCGAGTTGATTGCTCAGTTCGAGGAGCGAACCGCGCCACTGTCCGAGAGACTGCTGAAACTCGCCCCTGGTGAGTCTGCCCTGACCCTCCGCAAGGTTTGAGGCGACGGAAGCGGCGGCTCATCTTATTTGCGACGTCAGTCCATACGTTTCAGATCTGTACGTTCCAGATCTGGGGAACGGTTCGGTTTCCCTGTGCGTGCGGACGGCCAGAGCCTTGGCCTTCTGCCAAACCAGCAAATCCCGACAAGCCCGCGCCCCAATTTCCTCCCAGCGCCATCCTCACCCATCTTGCAACCTTAGTAAAAGAGATACTTCCTCCACTTATCATCCGACCGCCCCATCAACCGCATGATGTGCCGGCTGGTGTGGAGATTGAATGCTCGCGGTTCGCGGGTCAGCTTCATGCCGGCTTCGGCGGGCAGTTGATTGCCCTTGCGCCGGTTGCACGGATGGCAGCAGGCGACCAGGTTCTCCCAAGTGGACGAACCCCCGCGTGAGCGTGGGACCACGTGATCGAGCGTGAGTTCGCCCGAAGCCAGCACGAGTGCGCAATACTGGCAGGTATTTCGATCGCGCAGCAGGATGTTCTTGCGCGACAGTGCCCGGGTCTGGTGCGGGATGCGGCGGTACTCCAGCAGTCGGATCACCGACGGAACCCGGATCGCCACCCGCGCCGCGTGCAGGAAGTGACCGTTTTCCTCTTCCGCCATCGCCACGCCCTTCAGCACCAGCACGATGGCGCGACGCGCGGCGCACACGTTGATCGGTTCGTAAGAGGCGTTCAGCACCAGCACGGGGGCATGCAGGGCCTGGGCGTTCCCGTAGGTCCCGGTGGCGACCGCAACCACACCCGCAGCCGACCGGCCAATCATCGCCCTCATCGAATTGTCGATCTTCGCTCCCATAAAACCTTACTCATCCATGCGCGGCCATCGTCAGGTTGGCATCCGCGTCCGGTTCGAGGTGCGCGTGCTGGACGTCGCTTTTCAGAGTACGGACAACAGTGGCCACCCAGACGCGGGCCGCACCCGCGCGCCGCAGAATCCGCGCACACTCGGAAACCGTCGTGCCGGTGGCGAAGACATCATCCACCAGCAGAATTTCACGTCCCGATACTTCTTCTGGGTGCTTCACGCGGAAAGCACCCCGCACGTTCTCACCCCGCTGATGGCGGGTCAGCCCGGTTTGCGGCTGTGTATCTCGCACCCGCTCCAGTCCCTCAGCGCGCAGCGCGTAACGATCCCTCGAGGGAGACAGTTTCAACCCCGCTTGCGCAATGAGTTCCGACTGGCTAAATCCCCGATGCCGGGCCTTCGCCCGATGCAACGGCACGGGAACGACCAACAGATGCGCGTCTCCGAAAGACGGTTCCAGACTCGCCACGACCTCGGACAGCATGCGCCCGAGCACGTTGGCCGCCGACCGGACCCGATGGTACTTCAGCATGTGGACCAGGTCGCGCAAGCCGCCCTGGTAGCTGCCATAGGCCGACGCCTTGGCAAAGGGTGGCTCCATGCGCTGGCACAGGCCGCAGCGAACTTCCCCGTGCTGTCCGGTAAACGCGTGGGGACTGATCAGCCGTTGGCCACAAATGGAACACGGTCCGCCCTCAATCGGGTGGATCGCGTCGAGGCAGCTTGCGCACACGGGAAAGCGGGAAATCCGGATCAGGGGCTCACCGCAAATGCGGCAATCGGGAGGAAATAGGGTGGCGAAGAGGCTTTCTTGAAGTTCGCCCGCCCAGGAAACAAGACAAGACCTTTTGGCTACGGTGTTCGCCTGAGTAGCCCGAGTTCGGTCCTCGCGACTGCTGAAGACAGCCTCCCATCGTCCGGAGGGTACTTTAGGGCGCCAACCAGACGAATCTTAAATCAGTATAACGGCGGCGGTGGGGCTCATGCAATGCGCTGCTGGCCTGCGCCTCCGTCCTTCGTCTCCTTGTGGGTTGCCTTGCGTTCGGCAGCGAGGGTGGACGCCGGCATCTGTTCGGGACCAAAGTTGAGCTCTCCCGGACGGGGCAACAGCGGCACCCTCAAAGGACGGTAGAAGCGCTGGTAGCACTCACCACAGCGCGCCGGCCGCATCCCCAAGAGCCGCAGTCCATAATTTTCAAACAGATTGCGGGGACGCGAGGCAAAGCCCTCGAAACTGCCGCATTTGTAACAGCGGAATTCGCTAAAGAAACGGTACCAGAAGGCCGGGCTGGAAAAGCCGTACATCTACAACTCCTCGTGACAAGCCGCTCATTGGATTTTAAACCCGTCTGCAGCAAACTGGACCTCCTTCTTAGATGGCCCGTTCATTCACGGGAGTTGCCAACCGGTTGGCGAGCAGGAGAGCGGCATCGTGCTTGTAATCGGCGGGTGCTGCGTGCTAAGGTGCGCGGTCGCGGCAAATGCGATGTATATCTAGCGCCAAGAATCACTTGCGAGGAAACCCATGAGCACTCAACCGGCCGGTCACAGCGGCGCTGGGGAAAAGAAACACCGTCCCTTCGTCCCTGAGACCATGGAGATGAAGGAGTTGACCCTGCGCGCAATGTTGCTCGGTTTGGTCATGACAGTGGTGCTGGGGGCGGCCAACGCCTATCTAGGTCTGCGCGCGGGCATCACGATCGCAGCCACATATCCGGCCGCGGTCATCGCAATGGCGGTTTTACGCGCATGGAAGGGCTCGCTGCTTGAAGAGAACATTGCGCGTACTGCGGGGTCCATCGGGGAGGGCATCGCAGCCGGCGCGATTTTCACGATTCCCGCCTTCCTGATTGCGAAGGCGTGGCCGTCTTTCCGCCCCGCCGACGCGTACTGGAAATCCACGGCGCTGATCATGGTGGGCAGCGTCCTCGGGGTCCTGTTCATTTCCCTGGTGCGAAGGGTTATGGTGGAAGACCCGGAATTGCCCTTCCCCGAGTCCGTCGCAGCGTCGGAGATTCATAAGGCCGGACAACGGGGCGCGGAGGCTGCGAAATATCTCTTCTGGAACATTGGGGTGGGCGGCGTGGTGTATCTGCTCGGGCGCTTCGGATTGTTCGCCGCCGATCAAGACTTTCACTTTGCCGTGGGGAATCTGGGCCGCAGTCAGGTCCGTCTGGGCCAGACCGGGAGCACGAACCTCGTGGCCGCGGGAGGGACCAGTATGTTTGCGGCGCCCAGCGTGAGTCCGGCCTATTTGGGTGTGGGCTACATCATCGGACTTCGGCTTGCCTCGATCCAGTTTGCAGGCGGCGTACTGGCCTGGGGACTCATGGTTCCGCTGCTCATCTTTTTTCTTGGCCCGCAGCTCAAGCAATACCTTCCGGCGGATACGCCGGAGAATTGGGCCGCGACTGCGGCCGCTGTCTGGCGGTTCATCGTACGACCCATCGCCGTGGGTGGAATGCTGGTGGGCGCGGCTTACACTCTGTTCGGGATGCGGAAGAGCCTGACAGCGGGCCTGGGCAAAGCATTTAGCGACCTGCGCCAGACGGCCGACCAGCAAGCCAAACTCGCCCGCACCGAGCGTTACATGAGCTCTAAGGTGGTGTTCGGGTTGATTGCTCTGATGTTCGTGCTCATGTGCTTTCTCTACATACATTTGTCGGGACTGTTTTGGCCAGCCATCCTGGCGGCCGTTGTGATGATCATCGTCGGGTTCTTCTTCGCCACTGTCTCGGGCAACTTGGTGGGATTCATCGGTTCTTCCAATAATCCCATCTCGGGTTTGACTCTATCGACTTTACTCATCGCTGCCCTCCTGATGGTTGCGCTTGGGGTTTCTGGACACTCAGGCGTGGCGGCAGTGTTGGGAGTGGCCGCGGTCGTATGCGTTTCCTCGGCCGTTGCCGGCGAGCTGCTGCAGGACTTCAAGGTTGGCTACATCCTGGGTGGAACACCTCGCAAGATCCAGATCGCAGAATTGATTGCCGTCGTCGTGGCCAGTCTGGTGATGTACTGGCCCCTGATGCTGCTGCACGAAGCCAACATCAAAGCTGGGGGAATCGGATTCGGCGACCGTCAGCTATCGGCGCCGCAGGCTGGCTTGATGGCTACCCTGGCGATGGGCATCGTTGGTGGCGACATGCCGTGGCCGCTGGTGGTGGTGGGCATCTTCTTCGGCATCGCGATGATCATGATGCAGGTGCGCAGCCCGATGTTGGTGGCGGTCGGCATGTATTTACCGTTTGAGACGACTTTTGCCATTTTCATTGGCGGAGTGTTTCGCTCCGCCGGAGATTGGCTGGCCAAGCGACGCGGATTCAACGAAGCGCAAATGGCGCGCGTGGAGAATGCCGGGGTCCTCACCGCCTCCGGACTGATCGCGGGCGAAGCCGTGCTGGGGTTGATCTGGGCGGGTCTGCAGTTTGCGCCAGCCTGGGCCCGGCCGCAAGTTTTCACAAACCCGTCGTATTTGGCCGGAATGGTTGTGATGGCCAGCTTGGCCGCTTTGATGATCCGGTTACCGCTTTCGAGTGCGGGGGACCCGAACGAGCCGGCGCCACCCACAGCGATCATGTGACGAGCTCTTTGGGTGGCGGCCGGGAAGGACGAGTGGAGCCCTTCCTCGGAATGGAGCAGGGGATCTAACCCGCTCTTGCCCGGGACGGAAAAACCGGTCCACCACCAAGGACACGAAGGCAATGGGCAGGCGTTGCGATTCCCTTCATGTTACTTTGCGTCCTTCGTGGTTAGCGCTTTTATGTCCGTTGCCGAGAACATCGCCCGGGTGCGCGAGCGGATCCAGGTCGCGTCCGCGCAGGCAGGGCGAGACGCCAAAGAAATCACGCTGATGGGGGTCAGCAAGACCTTCCCGGCAGAGGGTATCCGCGAGGCCTACCAAGCCGGCCTGCGGCATTTCGGCGAGAATCGTGTGCAGGAGTTCGCAGAAAAGGTCGACGGGTTGCGCGATCTGGGGGGAGCTCATTGGCACATGATCGGCCATCTGCAGACCAACAAGGCGGCCCGGGCGGCGGAGTTGTTTCATGCCGTGGACTCAGTGGATTCGCTCAAAGTGGCTGAGAAACTGAACGAGGCCGCGGGTAAAGCCGGCAAGAAGTTGGCCCTGCTGATCGAAGTAAATGTGGGGGGCGAAGCGGCCAAGAGCGGCGTTGCGCCCGGCTCGCCCGAACTGGCTCGCCTTCTCTCGGCAGCCCCGCAGCTCGAGCACCTGCACGTTTGTGGCCTCATGACCGTGCCACCATTTATGGAAGACCCGCAGGCAGCGCGCCCTTACTTTCGCAGGCTGCGTGAACTGCGCGACCAGCTTGCAGTTCGCGAACTGCCCTCCGTCCGCATGGAGGTTCTCTCCATGGGTATGTCGCACGATTTCGAAGTGGCGATTCTAGAAGGGTCCACCTGCGTGCGCGTGGGGACGGCGATTTTCGGGGAGCGGAGCCCCAGGGCGTGAAATTGCTCGACCGAGCCGGCGCCGGTGCTCTGTTTCTGCTGGCGATCGTCGAGTGCTCGCAGGTCCCGCCAACTCCGCGGGCCGGATCTGGATCTTCGGAACCGGATTGGCCCTGCTCTGCACCGCCATGCTGAGCCTTCTCCGCCACGGCTGCGGCGTGCACGGGCTCAGGCGGTCCTGTGTCGGCGTCCACGTGATGATGTCAGCTCTGGTGGTCGCGCTCACGGTCGGCATTGGCTGGCCGAAAGCCATGGCGAACCCTCAAATCCCGCTCGGGCTGGGGTTACTGGTCGCGGAAGCGATGTTCTCTCTGGCGAAAAACCCTTGATACCCATCCAGGAGAACGCCGGAGGAGTCACTTTCGCGGTCAAGCTACACCCGCGCGCAAAGAAGAACGCCATTACCGGAGAACTGGGCGGTGCCCTGAAAGTGGCTCTGAGCGCGCCGCCGGTGGGGGGCAAAGCGAACCGGGCTTGCATCGAATTCTTCGCGAAACTTTTGAAGGTGCCGGGTTCGTCCGTTAGTATTGCTGCCGGCCAGACGAGCCGGAACAAGGTGATTCGAGTCTCGGGACTCACGGCGCAGCAGACTCGAGATCGTCTGGCGACTTGATCGCGGGCAAGAGTGCCCGCGCCACATCGTTCATCGGGAGCCAAGGTTTGACTGTTTCCGAGCGGCTGCACGAAATTCGCACCGGCTTCGAGCGCCCGTTCTGGGTGGCAAACATCAGCGAGCTCTTCGAGCGGCTCTCCTACTACGCGGCCTTCGCATCACTCGCTCGGTATCTTCACGAGACGTTGAATTTTCGCGTGGAGCAGGCCAGCAGCTTGACCGGACTGTTTGGAGGTCTGGTGTGGTTTCTAGCCGCTTTTGGCGGAACGCTCGCCGACCGGCTGGGATTCCGCCGTTCCCTTTCGCTGGCGTACCTGATCCTGAGTTGCTCCTACTTCCTGATCGGCTCCGTGGGAGCCCCCTGGCTCGCTCCCCTACGCAACACCATGCCACTCGGCGTGCTGGTGGCGATTCTTCTGGTGCTTCCGGCTCTGGGCGTCGCGCTAGTGAAACCCTGCGTCGTCGGGACCACTGCCCGCGCTTCGAAGGATAGCGTTCGCTCCATCGGCTACTCGATCTACTACACCCTGGTAAACATCGGCGGGGCTGCCGGGCCTTACGTCGCGTCCTGGGTACACCAGCACATGCGTGTGGAGAATGTCTTTCGCGCGGCGGCCCTCAGCGTGTTTGCCATGTTCTTCGCCGTGCTGCTCTTCTTCGAGGAACCACGTCGCCCGGATGAGCCAACCCTCACCCTCCTGCAGGCAGCCAAGAATTTCGGAACCGTCCTGTCGAATCCGCGCTTTATGCTTTTTCTACTGATTTTCTCCGGATATTGGATCGTCTATTGGCAGGAATTCATCATTTTGCCGCTTTATATCCATGACTACATCAACCCCCAAACCGACACCGAACTGCTGCTCGTCACCGGGCCCGTGGTCGTGATTCTGTTCACGATGGTAACCAGTCTCCTGACGCAGCGAATGCCCGCCTTTCGCGGCATCATTCTGGGCACGTTGATCTCCGGCGGGGCGTGGCTGCTTCTGGTCGTACACCCCTCGGTTCGGATGGCCTTCATTACCCTGATTGTGGTTGCCCTCGGCGAACTCACCCAATCTCCGCGCTACTACGAATATGTTTCCCGTCTGGCGCCACCGGGCCAGCAGGGCACCTACATGGGCTTTGCGTTTCTGCCCATCGGAATCGGCTCACTGATCGGTGGCAAGTTCGGCGGAATGCTCATCCACCACTTCGGGGAGGTTCAGCATCGACCCGAACGCATCTGGTGGACGGTAACGGCCGTGGGCATCGCCACGGCCGCCCTGCTCTGGATCTACGACAAGATGGTCAGGACCGGAGGCGACGCTCAAGCAAAATAGCAAGTTCCGGTGGACCGGGTGTCTCAGCGCCCTTCGCGACCCCTTCGTGAGCTTCGCGGTTCCGAGCTTTTTCGGTTCCGGGGGAAGGCGCCCCACTGTCATCGAACTCACTGCCAGAGTGGGCTGGGCTGGTTATCCTTTTCCGGCCACGCTCGATCAGCTGCCCTGACCAAACGCAGAATCACCCCGAACCACATCGCCGTGCGCATCCGGCGAGTGTTGAAGGACGGGGGGTCGGCCTCTCATGCCAAGGGCGTGCAGTGGTTCTTTAAAGAAGAAATCGAGTCGCGGGGATGGTACACCGCAGAACTGCGCAAAGTCGCCATCCGCTTTCGGCGGGCGATCGTTCATGAAGTCGGCACCGACTGCCTGCTGCGAGTTTCCGACAAGCTCTTCCAAGGACGTGTCTTGGAAGAGAAAGTCTTTGCCGTGTTCCTGCTCGAAGAACTGGTCGACAAGTTCGGAGATCGGGAATTCCGCCTGTTTGAGTCGTGGCTGCCCCGCATCAGCAGCTGGGCTGACCACGACGCACTGGTGCACTACCTGATCGCCCCCATGGTCGCCGCGAAGACGGCACGCGCGAAGGATGTCTTGGTGTGGGCGAAGTGCCCGAGTCGCTGGCACCGTCGCGCAGCTTGCGTAGCGCTCCTTCAGGGCACCCGCCAGAAAGTGTTCCTGCTCCAGATCAAGCAACTTCGAAACCTTCTTCTGCGCGATGAAGACGACACGGTGCAAAAAGGCCTGGGCTGGCTGTTGCGGGAGACGGCGAAGGCTGACCCGAAGCGCACGGTACCGTATCTTATGAAGATCCGACAAAGGGCGCCGCGGTTGCTCCTGCGCACCGCCTGCGAAACCCTGCCCAAGCCAACTCGTGCGAAGCTACTGCCGTACCTGGGGTTTCAGCGCAGAAGCTGACGCCACGCTCCCAAGAATTCGCCTAAATCGCCGCGCTTGTTTAAAATAACCATTGGCTCATGAATCTCCCAGCCATTCAGGCCGCGCTGCGTGAACGCAATATCGACGCGTGGCTGTTCTATGACCATCATCGTCGCGATCCCATTGCCTACCGGGTTCTCGGCCTTCCCAGCACGCTGATGGTCACTCGGCGCTGGTTCTACCTGATTCCGGCGGAGGGTGAGCCCGTGAAGCTGGTCCATAAGATCGAAGCCGGCCACCTGGACTCGCTCCCCGGCGCCAAGCACCGGTACGCCGGCTGGCAGGAACTCTTCGACAATGTCAAAGCGATCCTGGCGAAGCATCGGGACATCGCCATGCAGTACTCCCCGAATAACAGCGTGTTCACCATCTCGCTGGTCGATGCGGGCACCGTGGAGGTCGTGCGCGGCCTGGGCAAGAACGTCGTGAGTTCAGCCGACCTGGTCGCGCAATTCGAAGCGACCTTTACCGACGAACAAGTGCAGACGCACTTCGCGGCGCGCGATGCGATCGACAGCATCACGGCCGCGGCCTTTCAGCAGATCGGCCAGGGTGCGCGCCATGGCGGTACGACCGAGTACGCCATCCAGCAGTGGTTCATGGAAGCTTTCCGCCGCGAGCACCTCGTCACCGACGACCCTCCGATCGTGGCCGTAAATGGCAACAGCGGCAACCCTCACTATGAACCTCGTGCCGAAGGCTCCGCTGCGATACGCGAGGGGGATTTCGTCCTGCTGGACGTTTGGGCGAAGAAAGATACGCCCGGCGCGGTGTACTACGATATTACCTGGACCGCCTTCGTCGGCAAGGCCCCGTCGGACAAACAACGGGAGATCTTTGAGATCGTCCGTGACGGACGCGATGTGGGCGTCAAGACGGTGCTCGATGCCACGGCAGCGGGTCAAAGGCTGGCCGGCTGGCAGGTCGATCGTGGCGTCCGCGACCATATCAAGAAGGCGGGCTACGGCGACTACTTCATCCATCGCACCGGGCACTCCATTGGGACAGAAGTGCATGCCAACGGCGCCAACATGGACGACCTTGAAATTCACGATGAACGGCAAATCCTGCCGAACTCCTGCTTCTCAATTGAACCGGGCATCTATCTGCCCGAATTCGGCGTGCGCAGCGAAGTCAATATTCTGGTCCGGCCCGACCGGGCGGAAGTGACAGGGAAAATCCAACGCGAGATCGTGACCATCTGAATGGCGAATTCCACAACCGATAAAACGAAAGCAGCCGAGGGTCTGAAGACCGACGCTCCGCCCGTCACCACCATGTCGGTGGTGGCTCCTGCCATCGCCTGGCTCATCCCGGGCGCCGGACATCTCATCCAGAAGCGCTGGGGACGCGGCCTGCTGCTGATGGCAAGCATCGTCACCATGTTCCTGCTGGGCTTGGCCCTCGAGGGCCGCGTCTACAAGCCGAACGGCGGGGACATCCTGGACATGCTGGGCTTTGTCGGGAACGTCGGGGCGGGCGGCCTTTATATCGTGACCCGAGCCATGGACTGGGGTAAGGGCGCGATCGCACACGCCACCGCGGACTACGGAACCAAGTACCTTATCGTCGCCGGCTTGTTGAACTTCATCGCAGCGGCGGACGCCTACCACATCGCCATCGGAAAGAAGCCATGACGATCCAGCTCTCCCACTTCAGCGCCGCCGTGCTGTTTGCCCTGTTCGCTTCGATCGTCTTTGGGATCACCCAGCGCAACACGACCCGCGAGATGTTGCGCTACGGCCTCTACTGCTTCGCCATGTTCGCCGGGGGAGTGATCGCGGCGGGCTGGGTGATGTGGCTGCTGAGGCGATAGCAGCTCTTGGCTCTCGGCTCTTGGCTAAGAGCGAAAAGCGAACCGCTGCTTTTTCACTCTTCCCACACAAACGCATCAAACACTCGCTGCGCATCAAACCCCAACCGTCGATAGAGTTCCACGGCCCGGAAATTCGCTTCGGTGACGGTGAGAGACAACATGGAAAACGTGCGCTTCCACAGCGCCGCTGCCGTGCATCCCAGCAGGGCCTGCCCGACGCCTCGCGACCGATACTCGGGCAGCACGCAGACTTGTGTTACATGTCCCACGTCGTGGCGCACGCGCGAACACAAGATCAATCCCGCGATGTGACGGCTCGCCTTATGCATCACGATGAACGACGATTCGGCATCGAACAAGCCGCATCCGGGAAAGCGCACGATGTTATTCAGAAAGCGCAACGACCCGCTCAGCGTGCGGTACTGGTCGTTGATCTCAGCATCCACATGACCGCGATAGGCTGCGGTAATCACCGCCGCAGCGGATTGGTAATCGCCGTCCGTCCAGGGGCGGATCTCGAAATCCGGAAATAGCGAAGGCGCGGGCTGCGCTGTCCGGCTCAAAGGCATGGCCATAAACAGCCTGGGATGCCGGCGAAATCCCTGCTCCTGAAACGGTCGCGTCAGCAAGCCCGCTTCGTGCACCAAAAGCTGCGCCTCAATGCGATGCACGCCAGGAGACTGTTGCAGAGTCTCAATCACATGCATCAGCAGCCGCGCTTCCACCTCGTGCGCCTCGGGCAAGCGGCCGCCATTGGCGACGAACAAGTCGCCGATCACGCCCTTGCTTCCCTCGTAGACGAAAAACGCGTACCCAAAGATGCGCCCCCGGTCGATGGCCGCGTACCCGGGCAGGATCTTGGCATCGACGTAGCGCAAGATCATGTCCGCCGAGCTGCCGTAGTCCCAGGAGAGCAGGCGCGACCAGACCTGGGTCTCGTCGTCCAGCAGGGGGCGTAGATCAACGGAACCGAAGTGCCTGAGGTCGAGAATCTCCACGGGGCTCCAACAGCATCCGGGCCGGGCAGCGCATCATGAGCGGCGCGAACAGAGCAGTCTAGTGCTTCATCCAGCGCATAGGCAAACCGGTAAAGCTCCGGTCATTGGCGAGGCAGGTTCGGGGAAGCCTGAGGACGCGGCGCTTGGCGGTTCGCATGTGGCCAATCCGGCAGCTGAAGGCTAGGTGCTAAGTGCCATTGCTAAGTGCCGCCCCTTGCCACCCAGTAGTAATCCAGGTTCTGCGGGGCGAACGTCCCGAGATGAGATACGCGCCGGCTCCCCACCAGTTGGGTAATCGCGTCGCGCGAACCTTCGGGAGCGATCAGAAGGTGCTCTTCGAACGGGATCTGGTGCGCTTCGTACCGGCTGATTGTCTGGTTGCGATAGAAGGCAAGGCCATACTCCGTCTCGCGCTTGACGCCGAGGACGGCGACCGGAAGCGGCCTGGTTTCCATCTGAGCCAGCTGGTTCGCGAGCGGGCGCGCGGACAGCGTTGCGTCCAGCTGGGGAGCACCCACCTTGATGACTGCAGCGATTGTGACCACCACCGGAATCAGAGTGACAAAACGCAGCATGCGCAAACCCAGCTTGCTATGTAGCGTAAGAGCGATCCCGACAAAGAAGATCAGCGCGATCGGGGTCGCGATCTCCAGGCTGGTCGTCACGGGCAGACGAGGTCGCAGCAAGAAATACCAGATGGTCAGCGCGGGTACGGCCGCTGCAACGAGCGCGTGCAATCCAATCATCCAGCTGGCAGCGCGTTCCTCATCGTCGGCGTGCTGGCTCAGGTACTCGGCCACCAGCAAGGTACCGGCGGGAAGCGCGGGCAGAACGTAGCCGGGCAGCTTCGATTGCGAAAGCGAGAAGAACAATACAGGAACGATGAGCCAGAGTATCAGGAAGAAGGTGAGCGCATCTCTGGAGTCAAACAAAGCGGTTCGCTCGGCCCACCAGGCTCGCGCCATCTCAGCAGAGCCGGCAGCGACAAACACCGTCCATGGCAGCAATCCCAGGACCACGACG
>DASQPN010000086.1:0-17151 GCA_035643915.1 Terriglobales bacterium
CTTCGCGGGCGGCTCCACCACCTGGTAAGTGCCGACATGCACATGCTCGCGCTCCTTGCCTTTCATAACCAGCCGGATCGAGCCGCCCACGCGGACATCGAGAGTCGCTTCCGCGGAGACCACGTCTCCGGGGCACATCCATTCGTGAATCCCATTCGGATCAATCCAGGCTTCAAATACGACCTCGCGTGGTGCCGGCATTCGGCGCCGTACGACCACGCGATGTCTGCCTTCGGCGGAGCTTTCCATGCGTCCTCGCTTTCTTGGAAGCTTTGAATCTTCGTGCGACATAGAGTTCCAGTGCATCCAGGCGTTGTTCCCAGAATTCGCGGTAGTGTTCCAGCCATTCGTTGGCCCCGCGCAACGGACGGGGATTCACCCAGCAGTGGTGTTCGCGGCCTTTGATCTCACGGTGCACCAGGCCGGCGCGCTCCAGCACCATCACATGCTTGGAAATTGCATTCAATGAAACAGGGAAGGGCTGGGCGATTTCGTTGATGGTGGCGGGACATCGGGTCAGGGCCCGCAAGATGGCGCGGCGGGTGGGATCCGCAAGAGCCGAGAAAACCTGGTCCAGCTCAGCGGACTGAAAATGTTCAACCATGCGGTTGAATATTATTCATCGGCCTCGTGTTTGTCAAAGGCAAAGACCAAGAAGGCGGGCGCCGGGTGCCCCACCCTTCGCTTTCTGAAGGGTGGGATTCCACGGTCGTTTCCGATTGGGATTTCTCGTTGTGCCGCACTCCCCGCTTGCGCTCCCCCATCGAAAATGGTGTGATCGCTACGAGTGCCCGCCACCGACACCCATCGCGCGATCGACGCAGTCTGGCGAATCGAGTCCGCCCGGCTCATCGCCGGCCTGGCGCGCATCGTGCGCGATGTCGGCCTGGCCGAGGATCTCGCCCAGGACGCTCTGGTTGCCGCGCTCGAGCAGTGGCCCGAGTCCGGCATTCCAGAAAACCCAGGCGCATGGCTCATGGCCACCGCCAAGCACCGTGCCATTGATCGCCTACGTCGCCACAGCCTGCTCGAGCGCAAACACGAGGAACTCGCTCGTGAGATCGAGGCGAAGGAGATGGCGGTCCCCGATCTCGACGTGGCGCTCGATGATGAGGTCGGCGACGACCTCTTGCGCCTCATCTTCACCGCCTGTCATCCTGTGCTCTCCTCCGAAGCGCGCGTCGCCCTCACGCTTCGCTTGCTGGGCGGTCTGACCACCGACCAGATTGCGCGCGCCTTCCTCGTCCCCGAGCCGACCGTCGCCCAACGCATCGTGCGGGCCAAGCGCACCCTGGCCGAAAAGCGCGTCCCGTTCGAGATCCCCCGCGGCGCCGAGCTAGCCGCCCGTCTATCGTCGGTGCTCGAGGTCATCTACCTAGTGTTCAACGAGGGTTACACCGCAACTGCGGGTGACGACTGGATGCGACCAGCGCTCTGTGAGGATGCGCTCCGTCTCGGGCGTATCCTGGCCGAGCTCGCTCCGCAGGAGCCGGAGGTCCACGGCCTTGTCGCGCTGATGGAAATCCAGGCGTCGCGCTCGGGCGCCCGCATCGGCCCATCGGGAGAGCCCATCCTGTTGCTCGATCAGAACCGCGCGCTCTGGGATCAACTCCTCATCCGTCGTGGTCTGGCCGCGCTCGAGCGTGTCGAAAAGCTCAGTCCCGCACTCGGCCGGTATGGGTTGCAGGCCGCGATCGCCGCCTGTCACGCGCGAGCGCGTGCCCCGGAGGGGACGGACTGGGCCCGCATCGCGGCGCTCTACGCAGCGCTCGCCCAACTCGCGCCTTCTCCAGTCGTCGAACTGAATCGCGCGGTCGCGCTCGCCATGGCGTTCGGTCCAGCGGCCGGCCTCGAACTCGTTGATGCCCTGACCTCGGAGCCCTCACTCGAGAACTATCACCTTCTGCCCAGCGTGCGCGGCGACCTCCTCGCTAAACTCGGCCGCTTCGACGAGGCCCGCGCAGAGTTCGAGCGCGCGGCCTCACTCACGCGCAACGTCCGAGAGCACGAGCTGCTCCTCGAGCGCGCCCGGACATGCGCAAGCAGTTCCACGCCGTCCGAGCCAGGCTGACGAAACCGTGCGACGCGAACGAGTCACGGTGAAATTCTCCTCGATTCGCCGGTTAACCAGGCTGGCAATGACTCGTAGCCAGGCGGCGCTTGCGGTTTTCGATCGAGAGTATACTGACCAGGAATCGGGATGGCATTCGCCCACGTTTCGGAATTTGTCCAAACCAACCATCGCGCAATCTGACTCCCTCCGGAGTCTGGCAGCAAGCCGGCGACCATAGCAAAGCGGAATGGCCTCCCACCCCTACCCCTCAAGCCTAGAAGCCGCAACCCGGGAGCACAACCTGCCCTCGCTGGACGGACTGCGGGCAGTTGCGGTCTTCCTGGTTGTCTTCTACCACTCTGGTCTGCCGGTGAACGGCGGACTCGGTGTGCTGATGTTCTTTGTGATCAGCGGCTTTCTGATCACCTGGCTGTTGCTGCAGGAGGAGAAGCGTTGGGGAGACATATCACTGAAACTGTTTTACATCCGCCGCACCCTGAGAATCTTTCCCGCGTTTTATGTTTTTTGGTTGCTGGTGGTGGTCGGCTTCGTGGTGCTGGGGAAAAGGGTGCATGTGGGCCAGGCTGCAGCGTCCTTTTTCTACGTGACGAACTACTACCAGGCCCTGTTGGGAGATCCGGATACGGCTCTGAGTCACACCTGGAGTCTGGCCATCGAGGAACAGTTTTACCTGCTATGGCCATTGGCGTTCCTCCTGCTGGGGAACGCCCGGCGGCGCATGCATGCCCTGATGATCGTCATCCCTCTCGTCTGGGTCTACCGGATCGTCTCGGTGTTGTGGTTCCACGTTTGGCAGGGTTACGTGTACGAGGCGCTGGATATGCGCGCCGACCATCTCCTCGTGGGCTGCCTCCTGGCAACAGTTCTGCACCAGAAATCCGCCCCGCGTCTGTGGCAGCTCCTCGGCGCGCGTCCTTGGACTCTGTGGATTACCGTCGGTGGGTTGGCATTGTCCTCTGAAGCGCCGCACCTCCTGCACCACGCGTGGCGGTACCGGGATCTGGTCGGGTTCACGATCGACCCGATCCTGACCGCAATTCTGATTGTGCAAGCGATGACTTTCAGCCAGATTTCGGCGTGCTGGCTGAATTGGGGATGGATGCGACTCCTGGGGAGGATGTCGTATTCAATCTACTTATACCAGCAAGTAACACTCTCTCCGCCGCGTCACCTCCTGAAGTCAGCCCCGTTGCTGGTTCAATTGATCGCCGGGATTGCGACCTGCCTCGCCTTTTCTGCTGCGTCGTACTACTTTGTCGAACGGCCCTTCCAGACGCTGAAAGAGCGAATTGGCACACGCGCCAAGAAACAGGCCGTTGAGGTAGACCCGTCGGCGGCCACAAGCTGAAGAGTGACTACGGTCTGACCTCTGCGATGTTGGGAGGGTTAGTGGCTAGGCGTCGGCTCTCCATGCAAACTCAACTGTCCCAGCCGGCGCATTTGATCGGAGTTCTCCGACATCACGAAGTCGATCGTGAACTGTCCCCGCCGCTGGTATCGCGGGCGGGCGCCAGTGGCGCGTCGGTCGCGCCCTTCTGCTTGGCGTCTTTGATGTCGCCGATCAGATCGATCAGCGCATCCAGAGCCGTGTTCCGCAGGCTGACGAAGCGGTCCCGAATATCTTCCCCGCGCGCCTTCCATTCCTCTTCCGGGAAACCGAATCCGCCCACAAGAAACACGTTGCGTTAGCCCGACGTCAAGCGATTCTCGAAAGATGCCTTAGTGTAATTGACTTACCCTCCCGCCAACCATAAGATGACACGCCAACGGTGTCTTGTCGGAATGATCGGCCAAACCATTTCCCACTATCGCGTGCTGGAAAAGCTGGGCGGAGGTGGCATGGGCGTGGTTTACAAGGCTGAAGACACCCGCCTTCTCCGTTTCGTAGCCCTCAAGTTCCTTCCCGACGAAGTCGCCCGCAATCCTCAGGCTCTAAGCCGTTTCGAGCGCGAAGCTCAGGCCGCGTCGGCGCTGAACCACCCCAACATCTGCACCATCTACGACATCGGCGAACAGGACCAGCGGGCTTTCATCGTCATGGAGTTCCTCGAGGGCGCGACCCTGAAGCACATGATCGGCAATCGCCTCATGGAACTGGAGACGCTGTTCTCCCTCGGCATCGAGATCGCCGACGCCCTCGACGCTGCCCACGCCAAAGGCATCGTCCACCGCGATATTAAGCCCGCCAACATCTTCGTCACCAGCCGCGGCCACGCCAAGATCCTAGACTTCGGCCTCGCCAAGCTCTCGCCTCTCAGGAGCGGATATCAGGAAGTCGTCGCCCTCACCGCGCAAGAAACCGCGATGAGCGAACAGAATCTGACCAGCCCCGGTTCCACGCTCGGCACGGTGGCTTACATGTCTCCCGAGCAGGCCTGCGGCAAGGAACTCGATGGCCGGACTGACCTGTTTTCTTTCGGGGCCGTACTCTACGAGATGGCAACCGGCAAGCTGCCATTCCGCGGCGATACCTCGGCACTGATCTTCCAGGCCATCCTCGATCGCGCCCCTACGCCGCCCATCCGCCTGAACCCAGACTTGCCGCCCAAGCTGGAAGACATCATCAACAAGGCGCTGGAGAAAGATCGCAACCTCCGCTACCAGCACGCCGCCGACATGCGCACCGACCTTCAGCGTCTCAAGCGTGACACCGACACCGGCCGTGCCATAGCCTCCAGTTCCGGCTCCATTCCCGTTGCGCAGGAAGCCGCCGCGCTCTCCGCACCCGAGCCTTCAACTCCGTCGGCAGCTCGGACCTTCGGCTCATCGATCCAGGTTCCGGCATCATCCTCGTCCGCGGTGAGTGCGGCTGCCGTTCCCGCAGAGGTTCCGCGCAAATCGCGAACCGCCCTGTACGCAGTTGCCGGCGTAATCCTGCTTGGGCTGATGCTAGCGGGCGGTTTGTACTTATTCTCACGCCGTTCCGCCAAGCTCACCGAGAAAGACATGGTCTTACTCACCGACTTCGTCAACACCACCGGTGACAATGTTTTTGACGGAACTCTGAAGCAGGCGCTCGCCGTTCAACTCGAGCAATCCCCCTATCTGAACATTCTCCCGGAGTCCCGCATCCGCGAAGCCCTGCGCTTCATGGGCCGCTCCTCCGACGAACGCATCACCAGCGAAGTAGCGCATGAGATCTGTCTGCGCGAAGGCGTGAAAGCCATGCTCACCGGTTCCATCGCCCCGCTGGGCAGCCACTACGTCATCAGCCTGGCCGCCGTGAACGCCCAGACCGGAGACTCCCTGGCCAGCGAGCAGGTTGAATCCGAAGGCAAAGAGCAAGTCCTGAAATCCCTCGACCGAGCCGCCTCCAACCTGCGCGGCAAACTCGGCGAATCAATCGGCTCCGTTCAGAAATTCGCGACTCCCCTGGAGCAGGCCACGACCTCCTCGCTCGAAGCTCTCCAGGCTTTCAGCCTCGGCCAGGCCGCGCACCAGAAACTGAACGATGAGGCCGCGATTCCCCATCTGCAACGCGCCGTCGAACTCGATCCGAACTTTGCCGTGGCCCACGCCACGCTGGGTGTTGCCTATGGAAACACCACGCAATCCAAGCTGGAGACGGAGTCCCTCAAGCAGGCCTTCGACCTGAAAGACCGCACCAGCGAACGGGAGAAGCTCTACATCTCGGCGCATTACTATGACGAAGCCATGGGTGAAATCGACAAGGCCGCCGAGATTTACGAGCAATGGAAGCAGACCTACCCGCGCGATACCCTTCCCTGGGATAATCTGGCCCTCCTTTACTGGAACATGGGCCAGCATGAGAAATCATTGGCCAACGCGAGCGAAGCGTTGCGTCTCGACCCCAAGGACCGTTACGCCTACCAAAACCTTAGCGCCACTTACGAGAGTCTGAATCGCTTCGATGAAGCCCAAGCCGTCGTTGACCAGGCCGTCGCTGCGAAGATGGATTCGCGTTCAACTCGCTTTGCTCGTTACGCACTGGCGTTCAACCGCGGCGACACGGCGGCCATGCAGCGGGTGATCGACGAGACGGCTGGCACTCTGGACGAGCCCATCCTGGCTGTTTTCAAGGCCCGTGGCGAAAACTCGCTCGGAAAAATCCACTCGGCCCGTCAGGACTTCAATCGCGCCGTCCAGCTTGCTCAGCAGCACGGCCTCAAGGAATATGCCGCGATCATTCGTGCCATAGAGGCCGGGTATGATGCGGAACTTGGCTATCCCGCAGAAGCTCGGCTGGCAATTGCAGATGCCCTCAACATCTCGCAAGACCGCGATCCAAGAATCGTGGCGGCACACTCGCTGGCTTTGGTGGGCGATACCGCGCGTGCGCAGAAGTTGGTCGACGGGCTTTCCCGCGAACTCCCCTCCGACACTTTCCTGAACAAGGTCTCGCTGCCGGTCGTGCGTGCCATCCTCGAACTGCAGGGGAATCAGCCCGCAAAAGCCATCGCCCTGCTGGAGGTCACCGTCCCCTATGAACTGGGCGCCGGCCCTAGGGGTGCCATCTACTGGCCGATCTATATCCGGGGTGCTGCCTACCTGAAGGCACGTGACGGCGCCAAGTCCCTTGCCGAATACCGGAAGATCCTCGATCACCCGGGAATCGATCGGACCAGTACTCTCCTTGCCCTCGCCCGTCTGGGAAGCGCACGGGCATATGCAATCCAAGGCGACACCGCCCAGGCGCGCACCGCCTACCAGGACTTCTTCGCCTACTGGAAAGACGCCGATCCCGACGTCCCCATCCTGAAACAAGCCAAAGCCGAGTACGCGAAGCTGCAGTAGACCAGCTGGCCTTCGAACACCGCGATCCACACAGGCGACACCAGATCGAATGTATTGAGTCCGCTCTTCATGCTGACGACCTTCTGCCCCTGTCACACCCAGCGATTCAAGCCGACCATACCGAGGGGATCGATCTTTCCGAGCAGGTTCGTGGCAAAACCGTCCGCCGCCCACGCGCGCGTTTTCTCACCCTCTTTCAGACCCAGGTATGTCCGGGATGGAAGCAGTAGCCCTCGGGAATCGAAAAGGCATATTCGCGCTGCAGTCGCGGGCCTGCGGCCCGGCCCATGCCTTGGTCGCCCGGGGACTTCGTGGTGCGCGCGGAAGGAGCTGATCGACATAAGCCATCCGCCTGCTGCTGTCCGTGCGCTCGTCCGCGACGGGACCGACTTCGCGCTTCCTAAGTGCAGGTCGACGGCAAACCCGGTCTCTTGTGAGCGATAGATGCTGCCCGCTTCACAGAATGACGAAGACTCATTTGCCAGGGTCGTGGCGCCCACTGCGTTTTGCAGGGTTGGAACCTGGTAATTGAAGATCGACAGACATCAATCTTGCGGCGTTAGATGGACTTCACACGCTGGTAGTGGCGCTGCGCCTTGACGCGGTTGCCGCAGGTTTTCATGTCACACCATCGACGGCGATGGTTTTTCGTCTGGTCGAGGAAGAGCCAGGCGCACTTGTCGGAGGCGCAGATGCGCACCTTGGCGATGTCTTCTGACGTGAGCAGGTCCGCGGCGGCGCGGGCCACAGGCCAAAGGATCGAGTCGAGATAGCAGTCCATTCCGATCCACTCCCACACAAACCGGCGGCTGGTATGCACGATGCGGCCGTGAGGAGCGCTTTTCTGCAGCGCGATATTCAGGAGCGCGAGCGAGCGGACGGGAATGGTGCGCCGTTCCGCCACCGCCGAGAAGATGTCGAAGATGGCCTCGCGCAACTGGATCGCGCCGTGCAATATGCTTTTGCCTTGACCGGGTGCCTCGCCCGCGACGGCGTAGAGGCGGTCGACGGCGCGCACGGGGAGCGCGCCCGTCTCCCGGCCGAACGCTACCAGGTTTTGGTATTCGGCGAGCCTTTCCGTACGGTTTTCCGCGGGACGGTTGCTGACCGTGTTGGCGAAGTCGAGCGCCAGATTCCCGCCGCTCAGGTCGAATCGAGCATCGGGTTGGGGTTGTGACATCGAAAACAGCTCTAGTCCAAGATGTTCAGTCTAACCGTTAAAACTTGTTTGACTGGTTATGTCGCGAACGGTATCATTGTCTCTAACCTGTTAAAGCAGGTTAACTGGTTAGGATACCATGCGCGACCAACGGGCTTCAAGAATTCGCACTCTTCTTCATAGTGGGGAAATCACAGACATCGGCGGCCGCCCCGAAGTGGCATCGGCGTATGGCTTCACCGCCGCGTCGGAGGATTCCTCGATCCCTGATTCATGTTCGATCTCTTCGAGCACACGTCTGTCTTCAATCGTTGAACCATCTTCAGTCGCTCATCCCTCCAGAGCGCGCCTGGTGGCGGCATTCGCGGCAGTCTATCTGATCTGGGGCTCGACCTATCTAGCGATTCGCTACGCGGTGGATACGATCCCCCCCTTACTGACGATGGGGATGAGGCATGTGACGGCGGGGGGGTTGCTCTATGCCTGGGCACGGCTGCGCGGAACGCCTGCGCCCCGGCTGCGCGAATGGCTTTATCCGGCTGTGATTGGCGTGCTGCTGTTTCTGGGCGGACACGGCAGCCTGGCCTGGGCGGAACAGCGGGTGCCTTCCGGAATCGCTGCGCTGCTGGTGGCGACGCTCCCCATATGGATCGGCGTGCTGGCGCGCGGCTGGGGAACGGAGCGCCATCTGAGTGGCCGGGCGCGGGCGGGGTTGGTGCTCGGATTCATCGGCGTGGCCGTGTTGTTCGGACCCGACGCATGGCGCCACAACGGAGAGCTCAACCTGCTCGGCGCAGGAGCGGTTCTGCTCGGCACTTTTATATGGGCGGCAGGAACGATCTACATGCGCAACGTGAAGATGCCCGATTCGCCGGTTCTGTCCTCCGCCATGCAGATGCTGGCGGGCGGGGCGTCGCTCCTGCTCGTCGCCGCCTTGACCGGCGAAGTAGGACGCTTTCACCTGGCCACGGTGACCGCGCGTTCCTGGTTCTCGGTTGTGTACCTCGCGGTCTTCGGATCGATCGTGGCCTTCACCGCTTACAGCTGGCTGCACATGGTGGTATCGCCATCGCGGGTGGCGACGTATGCGTACGTGAACCCAGTGGTGGCGGTGCTGGTGGGATGGGCGCTAGCCGCCGAACCGATCGGGATTTTCACAGTCATCGCCATGGTCATTATTCTGGCGGGGGTGGCGCTGGTGAATTCGGGACACGGACAAGAACACGCGGCCCCGCGGGACGAGGCGGGCGAGAAGGTGGCGGCGTAGGGAGCTTCGAGCTGCGGGCCGCGAGTACTTGCAACTTGATGTAGACAGGGTGAGAAATGAAATCGGGCGATTAGCGGTTGGCCAAGGTTCTGATGTTCCCTAACCCCAGCAGCCGTTCGTCAGCGGTGACCAGAGTCAAGTCCAGCACCTGCGCGGTCGCTGCCAGAATGCGATCGGCGGGATCCTGCGGGGACCGCTCCGAAACGGAAGATGCCACTCTCAGAATCGCAGAGCAGGTGTTGGAATCCGCCGTCTCCTCACGCTTTTTGTGCGGGCAAGGTCTTGTTGTAATCTTCACCCCCTCAGTGCCTTTAGCAGGTGGAAGAACTCTGTTTTGAATCGCGCGAATAGTTCAAGGGGCTAAAACCCGTGGTTTGCAGAAGGAGTTGCGGCGCGGCTAACGCGGGACCCCTTCAATTCAATGCGGTCGGATCAAGCGATCGAATCGACACGGTCCAATCGAGGGTGTCGGAGATTCGTTCCGCGAGCTTACGGAACGCGGTGCTAGCGAGGAGGCTCGCGATCGGCTTCGGCGGGTTCGCCGATCGCCCGCAGGATGGCGGCTCGGGCGGCGGCTTGACGGTTCGGCTTGCTCTGTTCCTGTGCGGATTTGACCGGGCCATCGAAATAGCCGGCATCGACGTGATGACGGCCGCAGCCGGGAACTGCGCAGACGTATCCGGAAGCCTTTCCGGTCGGCGTCTGAAACGTGCACGGGATCATCTGCAGGTTGGTGTGTCGGTCGCACACCGGACGCGATCTGACCATCTTTGCGACTCCTCTTCACCCGCAGGCAGTGATGGTGGAATCTGGGGCAAGCAGCGTGCCAAATCCGCAACCTGGGTAGCCGGACTCTAAGTCAAAGCAAGAGGAGGGCTGACGACCCGACGAAAGGGGCGAGTTCGGGAGAATGGACTCACTGGTGGGTCCCATCGACTCGCCATGGGTCTCTGCAGAACCCAACGTGGCGTGGAGGAATCGCTGCGAGTTTGTGTCGAAATACCGGCGTCGCTTCTCTGCCGATTGTCTTCTCGTTCGGGCATGCCGACAGTCCGGTGCCGGGGAAGCCTCTCCCGTTGCCATCAGGGCATTTCATTGCGCCGTGAAAGGCGCTGGTCCACAGCGGGAGGAAATGGGATCAAGGCGGACGGAGTTTTTGGCAGGGACAACCAAGTACCGGCGGCGTCTCGGCCTGCGCCGGAAGGTGTTATTTGACCGAGCCTGCGAACACCAACCGTCCTCGGAGCTCATCCGCGATAGCAACGGCCATCGCGCGAGTGGCGCGCGGGTCTGGGTGTCGGTTGCCGGGTATGCGCCAGCCTGAATCAAGTTCCACCCGCACGTAGGGCAAGCCAGCTTCGTCGAGGATGCGGCGGCGCAGCTCGTGCTCGACCAACTCTTCCGGAGCGAACTGCAGAACGATGATGAGGGGCACAGCTCCCCGCGCGCGCGCCAAATCAACGGTCGCGCGCAGCACTTCGCGGGTAACGGCTATTCCGCGTTCAATCGTGTCCTGGCTGCGATAGGGCAGGAGGAATTGGGCAATCCTCGCCAGTCTCCAGCGGGGTTCCGGGGGCAGCCAAACGAGTCCTGGTCCGAGGTGCGGCCGATCGTCATCGAGGTTTCGGTCGAAGATCGCCGGCATGAGGAGTGATACTACCGCCACGGGGCGGCGAAAGCGTGGCAAGTCCGCCTGGAGCCTGAGGTACGCCTGGTCGCTCGAGAAGCCGGAGACGGCGAGGTCCGCGCTCTGTACCCCCAAGATTGCACTGACTTGGGCCGGGACCGTCTCGTCCCACGTCAGCCCCTCCCCGACCATCATCGATTCGCCAGTGAACAGGATTGTTGGACGCTCCGGATCAACAGGGTCGTCGACGCGGCGCACGCGATATCCCGAAGAGTCGATCGCGTACTCGACGTCTCGCCCCCCGATATTGCGGTAGCCTGTGCGTGACGGGACGAATATCCAGCCGAGTCGAGGGTCACGGCGACGCCGAGGCTCTTTTTGCGGCGGTTCCTCCATCGTGGCGAGGAGGTGTATCTGGCGGAGTACGAATTCGCTCGCACCGACCGCGAGCACGGCCGCCATCGCGATGTGGAGCGCGCGCCCCGGATTCTTCACAATAAAGCGGCCAACCCATCGCGCGATGAGGGCGAGTAGCAAACCAAAGCCCGCCGTCCCGAGCCGGACGGCCGATTCCACCAAAACGTACGAGTTGCGCGATAGAAAGAACGACGGTAAGAAGTGACGGTCGAGCCATCGCTGATCAGCCACGAGAGCGCACACCAGCAGTGCCACCCCGACGGATGCGACCGCGACCTCGGCAGGGGGGCGCGTCGCGGAGCGTTTGGAATGGCCCGCTGGAGACAAATTTCGACCTCATCAAATCAAATGACGAATCTGACAAATTAGTGACAAATCCGACCTCTTGGATCATTATATTTAGGTTCGCAGGCTGCGATGGACTCCCCCCGGTCCCATGAGCGTCCCACGGCATTCGATCGGATGCTGGCCCCAGTACATCGCTGGATCTGGCGCAATGCCGAACGGCGCGTTCAGAAGCTGCTCCGCTTTGGCGCGACCGAGACAGACGGCGGGCGCGATATCTTGCGCGCCGCCGAGGTTACGTCAGACCCCCTCTTGCGCCGGCTTTACCTAGAGCACGCGATCGACGAGTTTCGTCACGGCGTTCTGTTCCGTCGACGGGCAGCAGCGCTTTTGAGCGATTCCCCATCGCGCTCCAACCCGAGTTTTCAAGGCGACTGGCTTGCGCCTGGGGGCCACGGTCTTGACGATCTGCAGGCTGACGGGGAGTCGGACGACGCCATGCTCGCCTTTCTTCATTTATCGGAGAAGGCCGCCGCCAGCCGCTTCACGGTTTATCGCGACGTAATGCAGCACGATCCACCGACACGTGCAATTTTCGAGGAGATTCTGCACGACGAAACCTTTCACATGAACTACACGCTCACACAACTCGCCCGCGTTGCGCCCCGGCGTCACCGACGTCATCTATGGCGTGCGCGCCTCAGCCGTCTCTGGAAAGGCTATTTGCGCTTAGCGACCGCGCTTGCGGGAATTCTCGGTTCGATCATACTGACAATTCAATACTTCATCATGTTGCCGCCATTCGCCTGGCTCGCCAAGCGAGCCGAGCGACGGGAACATGCCGGCTGGACCCCTGTCTCGCCCGAACGTAATGGATCACTCGACAGGCAATACTGAGATGAAGATTCTCGGCATTTCAGCGCATTACCATGATTCGGCCGCGGCCCTCGTTATCGATGGCGTTCCGGTCTGCGCTGTCCAAGAGGAACGGTTATCGCGGCACAAGGGCGACGCTGCCTTTCCGCTGCTGGCGATTGAGTGGTGTCTTCAGCGTGCAGGCATCGAGCCGGATGCGCTGGACGCCGTGGTCTTCTACGAACGTCCGATGTTAAAGTTCGATCGGATACTCACCTGCGCTCTGCGCGCTTTCCCACACTCCTGGCGCACGTTTCCGCAGGCAATGAGAAATTCGCTTGGCGAAAAAGTCTGGATACGTGGGATTATTTCGTCGCACCTGGGCGTGCCCGGACGCAAAATCCTGTTTACCGAACACCATCAGTCACACGCCGCGGTCGCCTTTCTCGCCGCGCCCACGCATCGCGCCGCGATCTTGACGACCGATGCCGTGGGTGAGTGGGCAACGCTATCGGTCGGTCATGGCGAGCGACTGCCGAACGGCACCACAACGATCCGGTCCTTGCGTGAAATAAGATTTCCGCATTCCCTTGGAATGCTGTATTCGACATTCACGGCGTATCTCGGCTTCAAGGTGAATGAGGACGAGTATAAAGTCATGGGCCTGGCGGCCTTTGGACGGCCAACGCTGCTCGAGCAAGTCCGCAAGCTGATCCACCGCACGCCCGATGGCGGGTTCGCACTCGATCTCGACTATTTTGAATTCCACACCACTGCAGAGCGTTGCTATTCGTCGCGGTTTATCGAACTCTTTGGTGCGCCGCGCAATCCGTATGAACCGATTGATTTCGAAGCTGCGGAAGGGCAACGGTTCGCCGATTGCGCGGCCAGCGTGCAGCGGGTCCTGGAGGACACGCTGGTGGGAATGGCTCGAACACTCCATCAGGAAACCGGCTTGCCCGATCTATGTTTGGGAGGGGGCGTGGCCTTGAACGGTGTGGTCAACACACGCATCCTCGCGGAGTCGGGCTTCGAGCGCGTATTCGTCCCGCCGGCCCCGGGCGACGCGGGATGCGCGATGGGCGCGGCGCTGTATGCCGATCGCATTCACTTTGGGAATCCAGATCGCGATGTACCCGATCATCCATTTTGGGGACCCCCAGTGGATGGATCTGAGCTGGCGCGGCTCGCACGAGAAGACGGTCAGTTCGTCGAGGAATTCGAGGAGGGCGCGCTCGTCAATAGGATTGCCGACGACTTAGCCGCCGGCCGGGTCGTCGGGTGGATGGATGGCGCTCTTGAGCTGGGACCGCGCGCGCTCGGTCACCGCAGCATCCTGGCTGCTCCCCATACTGCCGAAATGCGCGATCGGCTTAACCACGAAATCAAGTACCGCGAGCCGTTCCGTCCGTTCGCCCCGGTGGTGCCCATCGAAGTGGCTGATCGCTATTTCGATCTTCCTCCGGGCGGCACACGCCTGGCGCGTTTCATGTCGGGTGTGTTTCCTGTGCGGCGCGAATGGCAGTCGCGACTGCAGGCGATCACGCATGTCGACGGAACAGCCCGGCTGCAGGCGCTGGAGCCTGAGATGGCACCACGCCTGCACGCACTGCTGGAGGCATACTGGCGGCGCGGCGGAATGCCGGTGCTGCTCAATACATCATTCAATCTTGCCGGAGAGCCGATCGTCAATCGTGCGGTCGAAGGGTACTCGACATTTCTTCGTTGCGGGATCGACGTGCTGGTCGCCGGCCAGACTCGAGTGATGAAGCGTGCCTCGCCAACCGCAAAGCCAAAGGAGGAGATCGCGTGTTCAAGAGGCGTGGCAGGACCCGACGCGGACTAATCGTGTTTGGCAGTACGTTCGGATCGATGGCGCAGCTGGCGCAGGGGTTATGGCAAAGCGATTCCAACAAGCGCTGGCTCGCGCCGCTGGCCATCTTTCTGTGCATGATGGGGCTGGTGCTCATCGTAGCGACCACAGTCGAAGCATTGGCTCCGTTCATCTACTCAATCTGGTAACCCGTGGGCGCCTTTCTGGAGTTACTTGCGTGCCCGGCCTGTACGGGCGCGCTCGAGCGGGATTGGTCGTGTCGCGGCTGTGGTGCAAGCTACGATGCACCCAATGGAATCCCCAACCTGCGCCTACCCAGCGACACCCGAACCGAAGCAGTGCGCTGCTTCTACGAGCACGCACCGTTTCCCAACTATCCGCCACGCGGCAGCCTCGGCTGGTTGCGGGCACGCGCCGAGCGAAGTGAGTTCGCGCGCCTAATCGACCGGGCAATTCCCTGCGATGCGCGCGTCCTGGAGATCGGGTGTGGTACAGGGCAGGTGAGCTTATACCTGGCGCGCGGGCAGCGGGTGGTGATCGGTGCCGATCTCACGCGCGCATCGCTCGAACTGGGCGCGGCGGCTGCGCGACGCTTCAAGATCGATCAGGTACAGTTCATCGAGACCGACCTGCACCGTCCCGGTCTTAGGGAGTGCTCATTTGATGTGGTCTACTCGTCGGGGGTGCTGCACCACACGCCGGATCCGCGCGCGGCGTTTGCCCGCGTCGTGCAGCTTGCACGGCCGGGCGGGATGATCGTCCTCGGACTCTACAACTCATTCGCGCGCATCCCGTTCCGGCTGCGCCGCTTGGTAGCGCGGTTGTCCGGATACCAATTCATCCCGTTCGATCCGGTGCTATGCGATCGAGAGAATGAGCCGGCACGGCGCACGGCGTGGCTGCGAGACCAGTATCAGCATCCCGAGGAGCACCGTCACACGCTGGCCGAGGTGCAGGGCTGGTTTGCCGAGAATGGCGTTGATTACGTGCGGGCATACCCAAGCGCGATGCTCAGTCAGGAGACGGAGGAGGGGTTGTTCACGAGCGCTGCAGACAACTGGCGTCTTGAGGGCTGGCTGACGCAGCTCGGATGGATCCGCGCGCTCGGGCACGAAGGCGGCCTTTTTGTCACCGTCGGACGGCGCACTTAGGGCTCAAGAATCCCGAATTGTCTGATGAGTGTCAACCTCGCGCCTGTGCCTATCGGAAAGTCCGCTCGTGCTGAAGGCGATTGAGTTTGTAACGCTATACCGTTAGCCTGTCGAAACCATGTTTGCGTTCTTCCTTTCACTCGCCTGTTTTCTCAGAAATTGCTTGCGGACTACTAGCGTTGCTCTCCAAGCGGAGATCCTGTTGGAAAAGTCACGCCTGCAGTCCTTGCATTGTCCGCATTTCCCGAAAATCCCCATCCATCGAGAACCTTCTCGGCAAGGGTTGCCGGTCGGATTGTCGTTTTGCCATACCGGATATATCACAACCCGGCACTGATCGACACGGTTCCGCTCAACAGCGTTCAGAAGGGACTGGTTGACTGCTTGTTATTGGGAATGGAAATTGGGACCGGCTTCAGTAGGCTAGCGGATCAAGCTGGATTTGCAGTTGCGTATCCGGACGGCTTGCTCGAGTCGAGTGGTGGCCAAACGAATTGGGCCTATTTCTTCAATGCCTTCAACGACGATGTAGGCTTCTTTCGCCAGCTCATCAATACGCTACAGGCGAGCGTAGGTCCCGATTCCAAGAGAATTTACGTTACTGGCCTTCCGTCTGGGGCCTTGATGTCCCACCGCCTCGGCGTGCAGCTCTCCGATCTCGTAGCTGCCACTGGTGTGCTGGAAGGCGCACTCTTTTTGAAGGGGAATCCACCACAGGTACCTTCTGCGGTCGGGCCGGTTTCTGTTCTGATCCTTCACGGCGATCGGGACAAAACCGTCCTGTATTGCGGCACTCCAGTCGACGCGTCCCAGGAGCAGTCGTTCAACTACTGGAGTGGAAATTCGGCGGACACCTGTTCAAGGTTCGACACACCAGCTGCCTTGTGCGATGGTCAGGGAAACATCACCGCGGTGGTTCAGAAGGATGCTACGAATTGCAGTGGGAGTACTGAAGTAAAATTCTACAAGCTGATTGGGGGAATACACACCTGGTATGCCGCCCCCATGAACGTTCCCGGTCAGCTCCCTTTCAACCCTGACTTCAATTCGAGTACGGGTATTGCGACGAGGGACATTTTGTGGAGCCTCTTTTCAGCCTCGTCGGGGGAATCTGTGGGTGACTGGTACGTTTCGAATCGCGGCCCGTACATCAGCCCGTGCACGCGGCGAAGGCAATGGCGGATAGCAGAGCCGCCCTTTCTATTTCCGTAACCAGTTTTTCTTTTTCACCCGTTTGCCTCTCCCAGACTGAAAGGCGGCAAATGCTCAAGATTGCGGTCGATCGATTCGAGCGCACCCCAAGCTTGACCGCTCTGGTGGATTAAGCAGACGCAGCGCTGTTCGGGAAGTTGCCGCATGGTTAGGCGATCCGTGTGATTCGTCCGTCTTCTTCGACTTTCCATTTTCCCAGGAGGGGTGGGCCGAGAAGATCCATCCCGTGGTCGTGGAACAACCGACGAAATTCATCAATCGACAGGGCCTCATGGACGTATAGCTTGCCGTTATACTTGCCTAACTCGCGGAAGAACTCCTCCATCTTCCCCGCGGGTTGGTACACATTAATAATCTTGCCCGGCTTCCCGCTCACGCAGGCCCACACGTGAGGAACCTTGCGCGGTATGAAAACGGACTCACCGGCGCCCACGCGAAATCGCTTGTCACCAACCTCAAATTGAAGCTCGCCATCAATGACATAGATCCACTCATCCTGGTCGTAGTGGAGGTGG
>DASQPN010000087.1:0-8971 GCA_035643915.1 Terriglobales bacterium
CCCCGCCAGCGGGGATAGAGTTATGCCATCGGCTTCGAGCCGCGGGCAGGTCACAATCGTGCCGGTGATGCCCGTTTGAGTCTGATCGTAGCTACCGTCGGGATTCGTGCCAATCCGCGAAATGTTCGAAATCGGGCACGCATCGCTCCCCGTGGTCGGCTCTAGTGTGCCCGCCAGGCTATTCGACAACGGCATGTTGAACATGTCGTAGGTCATCTGTCCGGTCGCATCTCCCGTGCCGCCGGCATCGTCAAACAGAGTGATGTTGAAGCCTCCCAGGCCGGGTTCGTTGGGCGACAAGACGTCGACTCCGCCACCGCCATCCTGCTCACCGTTGAGCGGGAAGTCGTCCTCGAACACAAACACCGAGAGTTTCGACGGCGGCAACGGAGTGGGTTGCGCCAACACCGTGACGGCCGTCTGGCCGAAGGTGATCGGAGCGCCGCCCATGCCGTGGCCGGGGCTCGCGTTTCCGGTCTGGAACGGGATGGCTGCGTCGCCCGGCAGGACCGAGATGTAGTAGCGTTTGGTTGGATCCAGATGGACCAGGCGGGGATCTACCGCCGTCTCTTGTGCGGCAGTGGTCCTGCAACCGCCGTTGCCAATATCGCACACTGCACCCACGCCCAGGACGGTCTGGCCCGATTCGCAGGACAGCGGCCCCGTGCAGCCCGTCGCCACAAGCGGCATGTAGCTGGTATGGAAATTGGTCCCAAAGGTTGGAACGATCGCCGTGCCGCCGCTGTTGGTTGTCTTGGTGGGATCGACGTAGAACGTGCGGTCTTCCTCAATAACCCAGCGATAGTCCGTGATAGGAGTTTTGTCGGAGCCGTCCACCACCGACACCAAAAGATTGCTCGGTGCCCGGAACGTGACCGCAATATTCACAATACCAGACCGCTGATTCTGCGAGTTGATGGCGCGGTACGTGAAGGTGTAGGTGGTGTTAGCCGTCACGGTCCCAGTAGGCGTCGCATTGAAGGAACCATCCGGGTTCAGCGTCATGCTGGCGCCTGTCACGTTGATGGTCGATGGAGTCTTAGGACAGGCAACAGCGCCAGTCGGAGCGGCGCACAACGGGTGACCCTGAGGATCACTGTCATTCACCAGCACTCCGGGCGGGGCAATGTGAAATGCAGACGCGACGTTGCTGGTATAGGCGTCAGCGACCGCCGTAGGCACTGCTCCCAGGCATCCGACTCCGCAGATCGAGATGGTCACGTGAGCCGTCACCGCGGTGTTGCCGTTCGCAGAGTAATTGAAACCGCCTGCGGTGCAGCCGGTGGTTGACTGGTAGGTGAACGTGCCATCCGGATTCAGGGTTACGAGACCTCCGGTTGCTGTACCAGAGATAGTTACACCGTAAACGTTGGTGTCGTTAGCGACCACGCCCTTGGCGGGGTCGCTAATCGTGAGCGGAACCCCTGGCGTGCAGAAATAGGTGTCGGGGCGAAGCGTAGCGACCGCCATGCTCGGAAGACCGGCCCCCCCATTCACGCTGACATAGGCCAGCATTCCGCCGTCGCGCTGGTTGTTGGCCGAAAGACTCAACTGGCGGTCATACACGGGAAGAGTCGCAGCCGCGGCTGGCGCACTCACCAGCACGTCATAGGTTTTGCCAGCGGCCAGGAAGACTTCACTCTGCACCCGGGTGAGGCCGGGAAGGACGTTGCCGTCTTCCGCAATCAGTCCAAATCCCGAAACTACCGGGGTTCCGGTTTGCGCGCCCACGATCGAAGGAACGTGCATGCGGAGGCCGGCGTTCACGAACCGTACGAGGATGCGGCCGGTCGTGGCAGGAGCGGCCACAGAAAATTGAGACCCGATTGGGTTCGTCCGGTTAAAGGCAACGCCGTTTACGAGGTAGTAGCGCGGATCATAGTTGACGGCCGGGGGATAGCACGTGCCATAGGTGCCCGAGGCAACGTTGCCGCACCCGCCGGGCAGGCCGGACCAAACCGTGGTCTCGCTGAAACCCGCCGTGCTTACGGCAAAGTTCACAGCTTTGTTCTGCACCGGATCGATTTCGCTGAGCACCAGGGGCACGTCGGCGTCGTAAGGTACTGCGGCGGTCGTCGTAGTCGCCGGATAGGCCGTGCCTGGGGTCGTGACGCCTGCGGTCGTGGTGGGGGCAGTCGTCACTACCAAAACTCCGTACAGACCCATGGGTCCTTGAATGGAGGGGTGCGTACCCGACTCGATCAGGTAGGTGCCCGGCTTCAGAGCCGTCCAGGTCAGGGGGGTTGTCGCCGCGTTCGCCACCTCGGTCGAGAACGACTGGACTCGAGGCGCCTGACCGGGCGGAGTAAATTGTGGACCCGTTGAATCGCCCGCGATCGGCCAAGTCGTGTTTTGCGGCGTGCTGTGGTCGGGACTCAGCGTGGTGGTGCGCTGCGTGACGTCACCCAACCCACCGCCCAGCTGACCCACGATCACCAGCGAAGTCGCCAAGGGTGCGGGAAGGCTATTGGTCAGGTTGATCGTGAGGCTACCCGGCGGGACCGTAATCACCACCGGCGACCAGATCGTGCCCGTTGTGCCAGCGGCTGGGTTTGAGGCCGCGCACGTGGCGGGAGCAACCGCCGCGGCAGCGCCGGTGCCGCAGGTGTAGCCCCACATCGGCACCGTCTGTCCGTCCGGCAGGCTTGCGCCGGCTGGCGCGGCCGTCAGATTCACTGTTTGGGCGAAAGACACTCCCGCTCCGAGGAGAAGAACAGTTACTGCGAGTACCGTTTTTGTCAAAGTTGCTTTGAGAGTGTTGGATCGCATCGCTCTTCTCCTCAATTAGTTCGACTCGTTGATGTGAAACTCCCGGGAATCGACCAGCATCATCATCATCATTCCGCCCGGGAAAATATTGTTGGTAGTGATCTCGCGCTCGTTGTGCGAGTGCCACATGAAGGCGAAGCCAGCCTCGGAGCCGGGGGGATTGGCGATCGTGCCGGAAGGCGGAGTGCTACCCGTGGGGCCGACAGCGCGGACCGTGGCATTCGGTCCGAGATAGGCGCTGCCCCCGTACCACGCGCCATTCGTCAGGATGTTCGCGTCGGGCAGGGTTGCAGGACCACCGGCATTTACATCGCCGAACGGCGCCTTCTCCAGAGCCTTGCCATGGTCGGCGCACCATTCGTAGTAGTTCGGCGCGGTGGGATCGCCCGTGTTGTAGCCGTTCGCATCCGCGGTGCATGGCAGCTTCGCCAGCGGGTCGGTAGAGGCGGAATTGTGCCCGTAAACATCCCAGTTCAGACCTTTGCCCGTCCAGTAAAAGATCCCGTCCATGGCCACACCCGGGGTCGTCGTGGTGGTGAACAGCAGCGGTCCGGCGAGTTTGGTCGCATCGGTTGCACTCAGAATCAAATTCCCGTCGCGCGCCAGGATCCGCACGTGGTTTCCGTGCTCGTGGAAAGGATGCTGCCAGCGACCCTGGCCGATGATGCGCAACAGCACCTGTTCGCCTGGGTGCATGTGCGGGTTGCCGTTGTAGGGCTGGTGGGGATATTCCACCGCGTAGTTCGTGTCCATGTCATCCGGCATGGACCGCCCGTTGATCATGAAGTAGGCCGGATGGTAAGGCTCGGTCGCGACATCCATGCATCCCGTGTTGGGTGACGCCGGGCAGGAGGCCTTAACGCGAGCTTGCTGCTCCGCTTGGGTATGGATCAGAGGGTCCATCTCGGAGAACTGGAAGAGATACTCCCGGTCATAGCAGCTTGCCGCATGGTCGAATGCGGCGCCGTTGGCGGTGAGCCGATAGTCGGTTTCGGTATTGGCGCTTTCCGCGGCCAGATTCGCATTAGGGCAAGTTGGAGGACTGACGGGCAGGACGATGATCGCTCCGTACAAACCCATCTCCACCTGCAAGTCGCCCTGGGTGCCGCTGTAGTAGGCGCGCGTGCCAGGCGAGCCGGCCGTGAAGGTGTAGGTCACCGTGGCGCCCGGAGCCGCGTCTCCGAGTGGTCCTGTCAACAAGCCGGGTACTCCGCCGGTGGCGGCGACCTGGAAGCCGGGGAACAGGATTGAAGTATTACCCGCCGCAGCCGGCAAGTTATTCGTGAGGTTGACGATGACCGCTTGCCCCTCCGTCACGATCAACGTCGGGCCCGGAACCTGCATCGTTGGGCAGTTCGCGCCCGGCATCTTGCTAGCCGGCGGGTTGAATGCCGGCGTGAAGGCGCTGACGCAGCCATACCCCCAGGAGTAAATCATCGCGCCGTCCGGCTGGCTGATGTAACTGGCCTGCGCGGTCAAATTGAAGGTGGTGCCGGTTATCCCAGGAGCCGCAGCCTGCGCCGTAGCCGTGAGCAGCAAGGTCACCCCTACCATCAAGATTGGAAGCAGTCTTGTCATCGAGATCGCTTTGTTCTTATTCATTGCACTCATTGCTGCTCTCCTAATTGATATGGACCTCGGTCATCAGCCCACCGAAGTTCTCGGCATCGTTCGACAAGTGATCAAGATTGGGGGTGTAGAGATAGAAGACGCTGCCCGAGGGGTACTTGGTGGTATCGGTCGCATCCAGGATCACGTCGATCGACTCGCCACCGGCCAAGGTGATCGAGTTGGTGTTGTAGTAGAGGTTATTTCCGGCCTGATCCCGCAGCAGGCGCGCGTTGATGCCAATCACCTGCATCGGGACTCCGAGGGATGCCAGCGTCTGATATTCGGAGACATCTAGGTCGGAGATGCGCAGCAGGGCTCGACCACCGACTGGGATATTGATCACTGTGGGAAGGGGCTGTGAGGGACGCTGAACACCGTCCGCGTCCTGCGTGTAGAACGCGCTGGATGCGCGGGGCGTTCCGACGAAATCAGAGTTACCAGGGGTCAGGGTCGAATCCCGATAGCCGGTCGTATTGAGCGTGTCGGGATAGCTCCGCCCGTTCAGCAGGAAATACTTGTCCTTCATGTCCGAGAACCCTTCCGGGTTGAAGGTCATGCCGACAAAGTGGAAGTTGGGATCGAAGCCGTGAATCTGGATGGGGTACTCGACGTCGTAGTGCGTGGAGCCATCACCGTCGTTGTAGGCATAGAGACCAGTCGCTGCCCGAGCTACTGTATTGGATGGCGGAAGGGGCGTTGAACAGAGGATGTCGGCGGCAGGACCGGTGGTTCCCGGACCGCTATTCGGACACGACGTGCGCGGATCACCCTGTTGCGCCTGCAGTCCGGCGTAAAGACTGCCATTGACTCCGACCCGGTTCTGCCGCGGCCGCACATAGAGCTGTCCCACCATGCCCATCTGCAAGTGTTCGGGCGGAGTAATGTGGCAATGCCAGAAGTAAGTCCCCGCATCGGGCGCTAAGTAGTAGTAGGTGAAGCTGCCGCCGATGTTAATCGCCACCGATGCATCCGGCACGCCGTCATAGAAGGAGGACGCATTGGGGTAACCGTGGAAGTGGACCGTGTGCTGCTCAAACAAGTCGGGCCGCATGATCATGCCGACGTTGGTCAGAGTCAGGAAGAACTCGTCGTCCTCGTCGATCGCCATCATCGGTGCCGGCATGTTCCCGTTCATGACTCCGACATCCATGATCTGACGGGGATCGACGTGGCCGGTATAGGCACCGCTTGCATCCGGATCGGGTACGAGGCCCACCGCCCCATTCGAGGCGTCAGAATTAGGCGCGGCGAACGGATCGTAGGGCGTCATAAAGACCGAGTTGGGCTGTGTTCCCGGCTGACCCTTGGCGATGTCATTCAGCCCGGACAGTGGGCCGAACGCGAACAGGTACGTCTGCGTCCCGTCTGCCATGGTTGCGTAACCATCACCGCCAGAAATCTGCTGGCACTTGATCGCGCCCTGATCGCTGGAAAGTCCGGGATGTAGGGTGGTTGTCTTGGGGCACTGCACTCGGAACGACTGCGCGCTCGCAGCGACTGTCGCAAGACAGATTAGAAGTACTGGCAAGCAAACCTGGTAGACCTTTCTCATGACCTTGCGGCCTCCTTCCGGACCTGTCGGCGCAAGCTGCGCCTGGTTTTCGATTAGTGAGAGGCGAAGAACAACATCCCGAGCGGACAAGCTAGCCCTGACATACTTCGAGGCCAATGTGAATCCTCCACAGAACTCTCAGCGCCACAACATTGGATGTGTGTACTTCACGCACGAGACGAGGGAGACATCCGCCCGTGCTACAGCATTCTTTTGGGGGAGCTTCAGGTCAGGAGGGAGTCTGACCTGCTTGAACTGATGGCCAGCTTAGGCGAGTACAAAATCGCTGTCTACGTCCACATGAATGATGAAGCCGTAATTATTCGTGATCGTTGCTAAGTACTCTTGGTCGCACTTCCCCAAGCGCTCGGATCCGGACCCTGCGGGACAATCCCGCCACGAGTCCGCTCCCGCGCACGCTCGGGAATCGGCCTTCATGAGTTTCCCGTCATGCGCGCAGCCCCGGCCGCCAGATCCTTGCCCAGCTGTCCGTTGAGCGCTGCGAACCCGAGCGCGAATGGATTTCTCGTCGCCGCACTTCCTAACCGGGCCAGGCCAATGCTCTTCAACAGCAAACAGACCAGCTCGCTCTGTCGCCGCACGCGGGTCTTTTTGAATAGCCGCTTAAGATGCGTACAAGCTGTCGAACGGGAGATGCCAAGTTCACGGCAACAGTCATCCAGGGCCTTGCCTTCGGTCAGCAAATTCGCCAGACGGGCTTCGGTGGCAGTCAACCCGTAAAGCTGATTCAATTCCGCCTCGGTCGTCTTCACGGAAAGCGCCGAGTCTAGGATCAAAACCAGAGCGGCCGGCAGAGCGGGGCCCTCGGTCGCCGACATTCTCCGGATCGAGCGCACCACGACCGTCAGGGCTGGCTTGGCGGAAGCGCGCTGAACCCTGAAGGCAGCGTCACTGCTTCCGAACTCTTGGGACGGGGCGACTCTCGCCGCTCGCAGCAGAACCTCACTGGCAGGCTGGCCGCATCGGCGTACCGTACAGAGCACACCATGCGAATTCAGTTCCAAGCCGTCCCGAGTTCTGAGAATCTCTTCCGCCGTTCGGTTGGCAAGCAGCAACTGTCCGGAGGCATTCGACACAACCAATCCGATACTGAGCAGGTCGAGCGCTTCCAACCCCAGCAAGCCGGTCGTGTCTTTGCTTGAGCGATTGTTTAATGCACCGACGATTTCTCGCGCACACTCGCGTTCCATCCCGGCCAGTGTATGCGCGCACTTCTTGGGATCTTGGCATCCACCCTCCGACTCCCACGCTCCGCAACGAGGGCACCTGAAGTTTCCTCGGGCTCTCGCTACACGGTGGCCGGTTGCCATAGTTCAAAACTCCCCGAAGATACTGGTTGCGCTTTTCTCGAGTGGAGACTTCCGCACAGAAGCAAGCTGAACGCTGAAGTGGAGGATTTTGTCTTCAGCAACCACAGCGTAGGTCAATGCCAGGGGGGTGTCTACGTCCACTTGAATGAAGCCAGCGAAATATCTTCCGTTAGGCAGCCAGGTTTTCAAGGCGGAGATATCGAGAACGGTGGGACACAGCTAGACCCGCGGAGCGCGAGTCCGTTCCAGAACAATCCGTTCCAGAACAAATTGCCACGATCGGCGACTAGGTCCTCACTTCTTGCGCGGACCCAGCCCGATGCTCTTGAGCAACAACGAGACCAGTTCGCCCTGGCGACGAACGCCGGTCTTTGCAAACAGGTTCCGAAGATGCATCCGGACTGTAGAACGGCGGATACCAAGTTGGCAGCCGCACTCATCCAGTGTCTTACCTTCCATCAGCAGGTTGGCTAAGCGGGCTTCGGTGGAAGTAAGCCCGTACAGTTGACGCAGCTCGGGCTCGGCCGCCTTCGCGGGAAGTGCGGAGTCCAGGATCAGCACCAGAGCGGCCGGTTGTTCCGAATGTGTTTCCTTCGTCGACGCCCCGTTGGCGGCACGCACCAGTACCGTCAACGCCCGCTTATCGGAAGACCTCGGAATCGCCAACATGGCGTCATTATCTCCAGCCTTCCCCAGCACTGCAGACCTTGCCGCCTGTTGCACAAGTTGGCTCAACGAAGGATTGCATTCATGAGTCGCGCAGAGTACCTGGTCTGAGTCCAGTTCCAGCCCATCTCGGGTTCTGAGGATTTGCTCGGCGGTTCCGTTCGCCACCAGCAGTTGGCCCGAAAGATTGCAAACCGCGAGTCCGATGCCGAGCAGATCGAGCGCCGCGAAACTTGACGCCAACAGGTCCTTGACCGTTGTGTCGACCGGGCTTCTCGCCATGGCCCGGGCAACGGTCCGTGAAGCGCCAATCCAGTCGGGCGCTGAAACGGTCTCGAGGGCTGCCGAGACTCGAGTCGATAAGTGGATGCGTGGCTCGAGCGCAGCCTGCATGCGGGCATTGACACTGGTGTCGACAATCACAATGTTGGACCTTTAAGGCACTTCGTTCAAGAAGTCGTGAGGGAGGAAACGAACCGCCAACTGCCTGTTCTCTGGGTTGCGAGAGGCGTATTGGGCATCCAAAGCACTTGCCCTTCTCGAAACACGCCATGGCTCTTCAGACCCGAAGCTGTTAGCTTGGGCAAATAGCCGTGAAAATGGAATCCCATCTTTCGGATCAACAGAAATCGTTCGGATTTCTATTAGCTATCTTTCGCTACCAAAGGATGCGGCGGGGCACGCTTGGCCAAGGATCGAAATTAGGACGCCAATGGGATTTTGTTCCGTAAAACTCGGCTATCAGCAACATTTAATTGAGTTGGAGCGGGCGACGCGGCGGATGTTGTGGCCAAGCTACCAGAGGCTATCTTTAGTACAGAATCGGAAATGCAGTTCTCTGCTTAGCGGTAGTTGCGCAACAATTGAAGGCGGACAATGAAGGGTCCTTTAGCCATCCTCTACTCCACACACAACCGCAAGAACCTGCTGATTGTCGCCTTTGCGCTGGTGATGGCGATTGCATACGTCGACTGGAGGACCGAACCCTACGTCTCTCTGGGTTTCCTGTACCTATTTCCCGTCATGGTCGTCAGCGGATTTC
>DASQPN010000088.1:0-22236 GCA_035643915.1 Terriglobales bacterium
GGAAATCCCCGGAACGAAGACGCTCCACATAGGATTCGTCAAAGGCCTGAAATTGCAAGAGCTTGCCTCGTGGAATGCAAGAAGTGACGGTTATCTTACACCCAAAGTGGACCAATCCCGAGCGGGTCATTGGTCCAGGGGCGAGGGAGCCGGAAGGATGATCCGATCACGGCAACCCGGCGTCCGTTGCCCCTTGTCAGGAATTTGCCTTCTAAATTTTTCCCCTGGGTCTGAAACGGAATGCCCCACCGACGCACGATATCGCGTAGGGCCGAATGAGCAAAGTGATGAATCAAGGTCGGCAAAATAGAGAACCGATTCCCAGTGGCGATGCCCTCGTCACACCGGGCGGGGATGCCAAAGAATCGTTCCAACTGACCATGCTCCGGGCCTTCCTGCTTCCACCCGCCTGCCGGGATGTCTTTGTCCTGAAGGAAATTCAGGGATACACGCTTCCCGAAGTTGCGGCGGTGCTTGGAATCAGCAAAGACGATGTGACGAAACACTTGCGGCGAGCCCAGCGCGAAATGCAAACCAGCTGAACCACGCTCGGCCGCCGCTCTTTTTTCAGGTTCCCGAGAGGACCCTTGCACTTGGGGGAGGGCAGGGTACTACGGCGCGCCGGGGCCGACTCGAGGCTCCGGCGTTCCTCGGGAACTGCCGCAGGGATGATGCCTCGGTCTTGTCTGCCGTCCGCAACGAGCTCATACTCCGGTCCCCCTCTGGCATCAACTCGTTCCCAGCTTTGATCCCCGCCAACCATTGGTCCTTTGTGGATCTGGAAACATTTGCTTCCTAACTAGTTCAAAGCGCATCAAATACCCTATTCGCCGGGTGTGACCATCGGGCGGAAGCGGTTGCTTTTTGATTGCGAAGGGTCGTGTCTGGACTTCCAAGGCAACAGCCGGTTGTCCACCCTGTCGGCATGGCCCACCCAAGTTGGCCTACTTTCGGCCTTGCAAGTTAAGAGATCACCATGTGGATTGTTAAGCTTGCCTTACGGCGGCCCTATACTTTTACGGTTCTGGCGCTCCTCATATTGATCCTGGGTCCGATTGTGATTCTGCGCACGCCCACCGACGTGTTCCCCGACATTAACATTCCGGTCGTCAGCATCGTCTGGAACTACGGCGGGTTGCCTGCTGAAGACATGGGGAACCGAATCACTTCCATTACCGAGCGCGCACTCACGACACTGGTCGACGACATCGAGCACATCGAGTCGCAGTCGCTCAACGGCATCGCGGTTGTAAAAGTGTTCTTCCAGCCTCATGCAAACGTCAACAAGGCGATTGCGCAGGTCACTGCAATCTCGCAGACCCAGCTAAGGCAGTTGCCGCCCGGGACAACACCACCGCTCGTGATCACCTACAACGCTTCGACCGTCCCAATCCTCCAGTTGGCGCTCTCCGGGCAGCAACTCTCGGAACAGCAGCTCTTCGACTACGGCGTTAACTTCATTCGAACGCGATTGATCACAGTTCCAGGCGCGGCCATTCCTTATCCCTACGGGGGAAAGCAGCGCCAGATTCAGGTGGACCTGAACACGGCGGCGTTACAGGCAAAAGGCCTGTCGCCGCTGGATGTGGTCAATGCCGTGGGTGTGCAGAACCTGATCCTGCCCTCGGGAACGACGAAAATTGGCCCATTGGAGTATGACGTCGACATGAACGCCAGTCCGCAGACGGTCGCGGAACTGAACAATCTGCCGATCAAGACGGTGGGCAGGAGCACCATCTACATTCGGGACGTAGCCAACGTTCGCGACGGGTTTCCTCCGCAGACCAACATCGCGCGTGTCGATGGGCAGCGCGCCGTTCTGCTTACGGTGCAGAAAGCCGGCAGCGCCTCCACCCTCGATATCGTTTCCGGAATTAAGGGTTTGCTGCCACAAATCCAGCAGACTCTGCCGGGCGATCTCGGCATCCGCCAGTTGGCCGACCAGTCGCTGTTCGTTCGAGCCTCGATCCAGGGGGTGGTGCGCGAGGCCGTCATTGCCGCCTGCCTCACCGGGCTGATGATCCTGATCTTCCTGGGAAACTGGCGCAGCACCGTGATTATCGCGGTCTCCATCCCGCTCTCGATCCTCACCTCGATCATTTGCTTGAGCGCCCTGGGCGAGACGATCAACATCATGACGCTGGGTGGGCTGGCGCTGGCCGTGGGCATCCTGGTGGATGACGCCACCGTCGAAATCGAGAACATCAATCGCAACATTGCCATGGGCAAGGAAGCGGAGCACGCCATTCTCGATGGCGCCCAGCAGATCGCGGTCCCCGCCTTCGTTTCTACGCTGGCCATCTGTATCGTGTTCGTGCCGATGTTCTTCCTGACGGGCGTGGCGCGATATTTGTTTGTACCCCTGGCGGAAGCGGTCTCGTTCGCGATGCTGGCGTCCTATCTTCTTTCGCGCACGGTTGTGCCCACCATGGCGAAATACTTGCTGCGCGGTCATGAAGCCGAAACCGGCCAGGTGGAGGCATCGAGCCGAAATCCGCTGGTGCGTATGCAGGCTCGCTTCGAACAAAGCTTCGAACGCTTCCGCGAGCGGTACCACCGTCTATTGGAAAGGTGTCTCCATCATCAGCGAGCCTTCCTGATCGGCTTCTTCGTGGCTTGCTTGGCGTCCGTCGCCTTCCTCGTCCCCTGGCTGGGTCAGGACTTCTTTCCCGCGGTGGACAGCGGTCAGTTCAAGCTTCACATCCGGGCGCGCACCGGCACACGTATTGAAGAGACGGCACGTTTGTGCGATCTGGTGGAGCAATCGATTCGCGAGCAACTACCACCGGAAGAGGTTTCGAGCATCATCGACAACATTGGTTTGCCATACAGCGGGATCAACCTCACCTACAGCACGTCGGCTCCGGTGGGGCCTGCGGATGCCGACATTCTTGTAAGCCTCTCCGAGCGCCATGAATCGACCGAAAAAATAGTCCACGACCTGCGGATCAAGCTGGCCAACGATTTCCCCGGGGTCACCTTCGCGTTCCTCCCGGCCGACATCGTCAGCCAGATTCTGAATTTCGGTCTGCCCGCCCCCATCGATATCCAGGTGGTGGGATATAACCTGGACGGCAACCGAGCATTTGCCGACAACTTGCTGCAGAGGATTCGATACGTACCGGGCACCGTCGATTTGCGCATTCAGCAACCCTTTGATCAGCCCAAACTGCACATCAATGTTGACCGGACGAAGGCTGGCCAGACCGGGTTTACCGAGCGCGATGTTGCGAACAACCTGCTGATCTCGTTGAGCGGCAGCTTCCAGACCTCCCCGACGTTTTGGCTGAATCCAAAGAACGGGGTGAGCTACCCGATCGCCACCCAGACCCCGCAGTACCGGCTGGACTCCCTGCAGGGGCTGGAAAATATCCCGGTGACGGGGGCAAGCGGGGCGCCGCCGCAGATTCTCGCCAGCCTGGCATCGATTCACCGGGGGGTTGGTCCGGGACTGGTTTCCCACTACGACATACAGCCGGTCATCGACATCTACGGTTCCGTGCAGGGCCGCGATCTGGGCGGAGTGGCTCATGATCTCAGCAAGATCATCGAGGCGAGCAAGAAGGATTTGCCTCCCGGGGCGCGAATCGTGGTTCGGGGCCAGATCCAAACCATGCGTTCTTCCTATGTTGGACTTCTGGGCGGCCTGGTGTTCTCGATCCTGCTGGTGTACTTGCTGATCGTGGTGAACTTCCAGTCCTGGCTGGATCCCTTCATCATCATCTCGGCCCTGCCGGCTGCGCTGGCAGGCATCGCCTGGTTTTTATTCATTACCCGCACCACGCTCAGCGTGCCAGCTCTTACCGGGTCCATCATGTGCATGGGAGTCGCAACCGCAAACAGCATCCTGGTGGTGAGCTTTGCGAAGGAGCAGATGGAGGAAGGTAAAGACTCGTTTTCCGCCGCCTCGCAAGCGGGATTTACGCGCTTCCGCCCGGTCTTGATGACAGCGTTGGCGATGATGATCGGCATGGTGCCGATGGCTTTGGGTTTGGGCGAAGGCGGCGAGCAAAATGCGCCGTTGGGACGAGCGGTCATCGGCGGCCTTCTGCTTGCCACAGTATCGACGCTGTTCTTTGTCCCGGTGTTTTTTAGTCGTTTGCATGGGCGGCGCGCGAAATCTGCGCAGTCCTAAATGGGGAAACTGGATTCAATGATCAGTCCTTCGAAGTCGGGAGAGTGAAAGATGCGGGTCGAAGAAAAGGACAACGTGGACAATCCACTGCTAGTGCGAGAGCCACAAACGGAACGCGACGGCACGCCGCAGGATAGATCGAGCAGGTCGTGGATGGTCGCCTTGGTGGCGTTTCTGATCGTATCCGCAGTGGTGATTTCCGGTATCGCGCCCCGCGTCAAGGCGCGGGCGACTCTCCGTGCCGAGACGAACCAGTTGGCGGTGCCGACCGTGATCGTGGTGCAACCAAAGCGCGCGTCTCCGGGCCAGGACATCGTGCTGCCCGCGAATGTGCAGGCGTTCAAGGACGCACCGATTTACGCGCGCACGAACGGCTACCTGAAACGCTGGTATGCGGACATTGGGGCGCACGTAAGGGCGGCCCAATTGTTGGCGGAGATCGACACGCCGGAAGTAGATCAGCAGCTTCACCAGGCTCGCGCCGACCTGACGACCACCGAGGCGAATGGGCACCTTTCCGAGATTACCGCGAACCGCTACCAGGGGTTACTGAGGAGCGATTCCGTCTCGCAGCAGGACGCGGACAATGCCGCGGGTGACTATGCTGCCAAGAAAGCCATCGTCCAGTCGGCCCAGGCCAACGTGCGGCGCCTGGAAGACCTGCAGTCTTTTCAGAGGATCTACGCTCCGTTTGAGGGGATCATCACTGCTCGTAACACCGATATTGGACAACTGATCGACTCCGGGAGCAGTGGTGGTCCGAAGAGTGAGTTGTTCCACATCGCGGCGCCGGGGAAGTTGCGGGTTTACGTCAATGTTCCCCAGGTCTATTCGCGAGTGGCAAAACCCGGCCTGAAAGCGGATCTGACTCTGGCGGAGTTTCCGGGACGCCGCTTTGCGGGCAATCTGGTGCGCTCCGCGGATGCCATCGATCCTGCAAGCCGCACTTTGCTGGTCGAGATTGAAGTCAATAACCCAACCGGTGAGTTGTTGGCGGGCGCCTATGCGGAAGTGCATCTGAAACTGCCCGGGGATCTCTCTACCTTTACCATACCGGTCAACACTCTGTTGTTTCGCTCGGAGGGTTTGCGGGTGGCGTCTGTGAAGGATGGGAAGATTTCGCTGATCCCACTCACACTCGGCCGCGACTTTGGCAGCGATGTCGAGGTGCTCACAGGCCTGAACGGAGATGAGTCACTGGTGGTGAATCCACCCGACTCGATCGTGTCGGGACAAAGTGTCCGCCTGGCGGCCAACGGCGCGACCTCTCCGGGGGGAGCAAAGTGAGGACGCGAGACGCGTTTGGATCGAAGCGCGCGCGTCGGCCCGTGGCGGCTTCGCTGCTCTGCTGGACATTGCTTCTGCTCTCTGGCTGTTCGGTTGGACCACGCTACTCGAGGCCGGCCATCCCTGCTCCGCCCGAATACAAAGAGTTGCCACCGAACTGGAAAACGGCTCAACCCAGCGACCAGATCGCGAAAGGGAAGTGGTGGGAGGTATTTCAGGATCCGCAGCTGAATACACTGGAAGAGCAGATCAACATCTCCAATCAGACCCTCAAGGCGGCACAGGCCCAATTCGAGCAGGCTCGCGCAATCGTGCGTATCAATCGGGCCAATCTGTACCCCAGCGTGGCGGCCGGGGTGAACGCGACTCGGAACCACCAGTCCAGCCATCGTCCCAACGGGCGGCTTGCGCCAACCAATGCTTACACCGACCTGCAATTGCCGGTGGATGCCTCCTACGAAGCCGACGTCTGGGGCCGAGTGCGACGAACGGTTGAGGCGGCTCGGGCAAACGCCCAGGCCAGCGCCGCCGACCTGGAATCCGTGAGCCTCAGTCTGCATGCCGAACTGGCCGCCGACTATTTCCAGTTGCGCACCTTGGATGCCGAGGCGCAACTGCTGAACTCCACGGTTGCGGCCTATGAGAAAGCTTTGGAGTTAACCGAGAATCGCTACAGCGGAGGAGTCGCTTCCCAGGTCGACGTGGCACAAGCTCAGACGCAGTTAGAGACCACGCGTGCCCAGGCGATTGAGCTGGGCGTGCAGCGGGCTCAGTTCGAACATGCGATCGCGGTATTGAGCGGTCAACCGGCGTCCACTCTCGCTGTGACTCCGTCTCCGCTCGCGAGCACCCCGCCGCTGGTCCCGGCAGGCGTGCCATCGGACCTGCTCGAGCGTCGTCCAGACGTAGCCGGCAACGAACGGCGAATGGCAGTCGCGAACGCGCAAATTGGAGTTGCCAAAGCGGCCTACTACCCGACCATCACTCTCAGTGCAAGCGGGGGTTTCGAAGGCAGCTCGATTACGAATTGGTTCAACGGTCCGAGCGGTTTCATCCTGGGTGGAGCTTCTGCGCTGGTGACCGCGTTGGACGCGGGACGCCGCCGCGCGGTGACCGACGAAGCCAGGGCGGCTTACGATCAGTCCGTCGCGATTTATCGTGAGACTGTGCTGGGCGCATTCCAGGAAGTGGAAGACAGCCTTGCCGCGCTGCGCTTGCTCGAAGAGGAAGCCCGGACGCAGGACGCCGCGGTCGCGGCCGCTGGGCACTCCTTGACGCTCTCTACGAATCGATACAAAGGCGGCGTCGCCACCTACCTGGAGGTGATCACAGCGCAGAGTATCGCGTTAACGGACCAGCGGACCGCGGTAGAGATTGGTGGTCGTCGCATGGTCGCGAGCGTCTCGCTCATAAGGGCTCTGGGGGGTGGTTGGAACGCTGCGAATCTGCCGATGGCGCGAAATGAGAATCGCCCGCAGTCCGCGACCGGTCAATCAGGGTTGAGTTCCGACTGAGCCCTCCGCGTACCCCGGCCGCAATATTTCCCGCCGGGGCGAAACTCGACGTCTGGAAGAACTTCGAAGTAATCTAGCGGGGCACATGAAGACCCGGACGGACGCGCTCCGCGAAGTCGCAGCCCGCCAGTTTGATGTTTGCGTAATCGGCGCCGGAGCGACCGGTGCCGGATGTGCGCTCGACTCGCAACTGCGCGGTTTCCAGACCGCATTGCTCGACTGCGGAGATTTCGCCAGCGCAACCTCAAGCGCTTCCACCAAACTCGCTCACGGCGGCGTCCGTTACCTGCAGCAAGCTGTCACGGACTTCGATCTGGGCCAGCTCAAAGTGGTTCGGGAAGCGCTGCGCGAGCGGATTCTGATGCTGCAGAACGCTCCCCATTTGGCCCATTCGCTGGAATTCGTGGTGCCGTGTTTTAGTCGCTTTGACGTTCTGTACTACGGCGTGGGTATGAAGTTGTATGACTGGATCGCGGGCAAAGCGAGTTTGGGCGACAGCCGCATTCTTTCGCAACACCAAGCGCTCCACCTGGTTCCTACGCTGAATCCAGACCGTCTTGCGGGTGCAGTCTCTTACCGGGATGGACAATTCGATGATGCACGCTACGGAGTGACGCTGGTCAAGACGTTCGCTGAGGTTGGAGGCGAAGTCGCAAACTACTTGCGGGTCGTCGGCTTTGAGATCGGCTCCGACGGCAAGCTGACGGCGGCGATCGCTGAAGACGACTTCTCTGGGCAGAAGTTCCCGGTTCGTGCGCGTGCTTTCGTCAACGCAACCGGCCCTTTCTCGGATGGTGTCCGTTCCTTAGCCACTCCCGGCTCGCAGGGCCGGCTGGTTCGCAGCAAGGGCGCCCACATCCTGCTGCCGTTAGACGGAGAGGTTCGAGATGCCCTTCTGATTCCGAACACTGAAGACGGACGAGTCATCTTCGCGATTCCATGGCTAGGCCGTCTGCTGGTCGGAACGACCGATCAAGAAGTCGCTCGGGCTGACGAACTGGCGGTGACGCGAGAGGACGCCGAATACCTCCTTCGTCATCTCAACCGCTACTCCAACCGGCAGTACTCGCTCGAGGAGATCGTCGGGGGTTTTGCCGGGGTCCGGCCACTCGTCCGGGCAGGGCACTCGCGACAGACCAAGAAGCTCATTCGAGAACATGAAGTGGAGGTCGATGAGCACACCGGGTTGATCAGTATTTTGGGCGGCAAGTGGACGACCTATCGCGCGATGGCGGAAGACGCCATCAACACAGTCGAGAAGCAACTCGAAAGCGCGTCCCGCCAGAGCACTACCAAACATCAGCACCTGGCGGGCGCAGCGGGATATACCGCGGAGTACTGGAAGGTGCTAGCCGAAGAACATGAGCTCACCGAATCGACAGCCCGACACCTTGCCGGGAAATTCGGGACCCATGCGGCCGCTGTTCTGGTATTGGCGAAAGAGAGTCCAGAGCTCAAGTCGCTCATTGTCTCGGGTGCGCCGGCCATTCGGGCCGAGATCGTCTACTCCATTCGGCAAGAGATGGCGGTCACCATCGAAGATGTCCTGGCCCGGCGGATCGGCCTTCAATACTTCGCATGGAAGTTGGCAATCGAGGCGACGCCTGTTGTAGCCTCACATCTCGCTCGGGAGCTGGCATGGTCAGACCAGCAGAAGGACGCAGCGATCCAAGCCTACGTGGGTACGATCAAGGCGCGGCTGACCGCAATCGGACTTCCCGCTGACTAGAGTCCGCTTCGCTGGCGAGCGAGCCGTGCGGCTCGCAGCGCGCACAGAAGGCAGGTAACATGGCGAGCTATCTCGGTGCAATTGACCAGGGGACCACGAGCACTCGCTTCATCATCTTCGACCGCTCGGGCCGCATCGTGGCGAGCGAACAGCGAGAGCATCAGCAGATCTATCCCAAGCCCGGCTGGGTGGAGCATGATCCCGAAGAGATCTGGCGCCGAACCCAAGAAGTCATAGCAGGAGCCCTGCAACAACGCGCGCTTCGCCCGTCGGATCTGGCAGCCATCGGAGTTACCAACCAGCGCGAGACCACGGTCCTATGGGATCGCAAGACCGGCAAGCCCGTGTACAACGCGATTGTCTGGCAGGACACGCGAGTCGCCGACTCCGTCACCGAATTCGCCCGGCAGGGTGGGCAGGATCGCTTTCGACCTCAAACGGGACTTCCTCTCACCACTTATTTCAGCGCTCTGAAGATTCGCTGGATGCTGGAAAACATCCCAGGCGCGCGTGAGCAGGCGGAGGCGGGCGAAATGCTGTTCGGCAATCTCGACACGTTTCTGGTCTGGCATCTGACCGGTGGCTCACAGGGTGGCATTCACGTGACGGACGTGACCAATGCCAGTCGCACCCAGTTGATGAACCTGCACACCATGAGCTGGGATCCTAATGTGCTGTCCGCGTTCGGGATTCCCACGGTAATGTTGCCTCGCGTTTGTTCGAGCAGCGAGGTTTACGGAACGGCTAGTGATAGGGTTCTGCAGGGCGTCGCCATCGCGGGGATCCTGGGAGATCAGCAGGCGGCGCTGGTGGGCCAGACCTGCTTCAAACCGGGCGAGGCCAAGAATACTTACGGCACCGGTTGCTTTTTGCTGATGAATGTTGGGAGCCAGCCGGTGCCCTCCCACTGCGGCCTGCTGACCACCCTGGCCTATAAAATGGGTGATCAGCCTGCGGTCTATGCGCTCGAGGGGAGCATCGCAATCACGGGAGCGCTGGTGCAGTGGGTTCGGGACAATCTCGGTCTCATCGAGAAAAGTTCCGATATCGAAACCCTTGCCAACTCGGTCACCGACAACGGTGGGGTCTACTTCGTGCCCGCGTTTTCCGGACTCTACGCACCCTATTGGAAGGACAGCGCACGCGGCGTCATCGCCGGGCTTACACGCTACGCCGCCAAGGGACATCTCGCGCGCGCAGTGCTGGAAGCGACTGCATTTCAGACGCGAGAGGTCCTTGAAGCGATGGAGAAAGACTCAGGAATTGCTCTCGATTCGCTCCGCACCGACGGAGGCATGGTCGAAAACAATCTCCTGATGCAGTTCCAGGCTGACATCCTCAACAAACCCGTCGTGCGACCGATCATCAAGGAGACCACCGCTCTGGGTGCGGCATACGCGGCGGGCCTGGCAGTCGGCTTCTACAAGAATATGGACGACCTACGCGCCAACTGGTCAGTCGACCACACCTGGCACCCAAATCTCGAGGACGAAGCCCGCGAAAAGATGTACCGCCTGTGGAAGAAAGCCGTGACTCGCTCGTTCGATTGGGTGGACTAGTGTTGCCAGGCGTCAGCCCGGAAACCTCAAAAGGAGGACAAGCAGCGATGACTTCACCATTCTTTGGCGAGTTTGTGGGCACAGCGGTCCTGATCCTGCTGGGCAACGGAGTGGTCGCCAACGTTCTGCTCAAGAAATCGAAGGGGGAAGGCGGGGGTTGGATCGTCATCGCAACGGGCTGGGCTTTTGCCGTTTTGTGCGGCGTGCTCACGGCCATCGCCTGCGGCAGCAGTGACGCTCACTTGAACCCCGCGGTCACTCTGGGTTTTGCGGTCGTGTCGGGCAATTTCTCCAAACTCGCTCCGTACATCCTGGCGCAGTTGCTGGGCTCGATCGCCGGTGCGACGTTGGTCTGGCTGCAATATCTCCCACACTGGCGGGAAACCGCCGACCCCGGTCTCAAGCTGGCGTGCTACTGCACGGGGCCAGCCATTCGCAAGCTCGCCAGCAACGCGATCAGCGAAATCATCGGTACCTTTGTTCTTGTGTTTGTGGTGGGGGCGATTTTCTCCAACGCTGTGTCGGCGACCGGTTTTGCGCCGGGCTACGGGCCGTATCTGGTGGCTTGCCTGGTCTGGGGCATCGGGCTCTCGCTCGGCGGTCCTACAGGCTACGCCATCAACCCAGCTCGTGATCTGGGCCCACGCATCGCCCATGCGATTCTGCCGATCGCCGGGAAGGGACCTTCGGATTGGGGGTACGCATTGATCCCAGTCATCAGCCCACTGATCGGAGGCGGGATTGCAGGAGTTGCGATCAAAGCGCTCCGATTTTGAAATCCCGCCGGGGCAGAACCGCGTGTGGATTAAAATTAAACAAGCCTTCCTCCGGGAAGAAAAGAATAGGGAGGCCGGTTCTGGCGTCGAATTTCGCGCGGTCAGTCGAACTGCGGAGCCTAGCGAAGCAGCTGGCTAATCGCTGGAAATTGAATGGAAGTGCAGGGCGGTGCGTCGTTACCTTGCGGTCGTTCTAGTCGTTCCCCGCAAGAATCTACCGCGGGGTCTGGCGAGAACCATTCCGGAGACGGTTCCAACCGCATCCTGGGCGGCGCTGGAGTTCAAGAAACACCGGAAACATCTGAATGAACCGCCTGCGGTTATCCCTTGATGTCGGTATTCGGAGGCTTGGCCGCTTCATTCGGCTGGTCCTTCATGCTGTCCTTCAAAGCGCGAATCCCCTCGCCGATGCCCTTGCCAAGTTCGGGCAACTTCTTTGGACCAAACACCAGCAGAGCGATGAAGAAGATCACCAGCAGATGCATGGGTTGGAAAAGACCTTCAAACATAAGAACCTCCTGAGCCCTCGACGCCAACTATCAACGTTACCGGAGGCAAGCCATATCCGTCAATTCCCCACCATCGGCGCCTATATCATTGATACGCTGGGATTTTACGTTACGTCAGACCCTGCTTGGGCGCGAACGGCGGCGACCGACAGCGAGGCGTGGCTTGAAGTCAGTTGTGCGGGTCCCGCGCGATTCCACCTCGGCGCTGCCCGAAGGGCACGGGCTCGCGCTCAGCCAAACAATTGCGGCCTCATCGGAACTGGTGCTATCATCCTCAAAACCCTACACTCCGTGCAGGTGCATTTTCAAGTTGGCCAATAGGTGAACATCATGGTTTGGGCAGCCCCGGTTTTCGAAGAAATCGCGCTCTGCTGCGAAATCAACTCCTACGCGAGTGCGAAGCGGTAATCCTCGTCAATGCAGGTGAAAGTCCTCGGCTCCGCGGCCGGAGGAGGGTTTCCCCAGTGGAACTGTGCCTGCTCAAATTGTCGCCTGCTGCGTAACCGGGAGTTTGCGGGAACAGCTCGCACCCAGGCGCAAGTCGCGGTAAGTCCGGACGGCAGATCGTGGTTCCTTCTCGGAGCTTCACCCGATTTGCGGATCCAGATGGAAGCGAACCCCGAGTTGCAGCCCAAACAGGGAATTCGCAGTTCTCCGCTCTGTGGTGTGGTTTTGGCCGGAGCTGAACTGGACCATGTGGTGGGCCTGTTGCATCTGCGCGAGTTGCAGCCGTTCAACCTGTACGCAACCAGATCCGTCGCCTCCATTCTGCGCGATCAGAACAGCATGTTCGGCATGCTAAACCGCGTGCCGAGCCAGGTTTGCTGGCGGTCCCTGTGTCCAGGAGATGAGTTCCGGCTGCGATTGCCGGCGGGCGAGGAAAGCGGCGTCAGGTGCGAGTCCATCTCCCTCTCCAGCCGTTACCCGTCGTATGTCTCTAACCCCGATCGGCTGAACCCGGAAGAGGCCACCCTGGGGCTGATCCTGACCTCGAAGGATGGGCGCAGCATGGGCTATTTCCCGGCGGTTGGAACGATCACGGAAGAACTGCGGGAACGGTTGGAGAGAGTAGACCTGCTGCTCTTCGATGGAACGTTCTGGAGCGAAGACGAATTGATTCAGGTGCAAGGTTCCGGCCAGCGGGCACGCGACATGGGACATATTCCTGTCGGTGGTGAAGCCGGCAGTTTACGCCAACTCACGGGACTCCGCACAATGCGTAAACTGTACATTCATATCAACAACACCAATCCCATGCTGAACGAGGCCGGTCCAGAATATCGTACGGTGCGGGCGGCGGGATGGGAACTGGCGGAGGACGGGTGGCAGGTCACACTGTAGAAACGCGCGAAGCTCGTCTGCTCTCTTTCGAGGAACTGTGCGCGGCGCTGCGAAGGGTGGGCGAAGAGCGCTACCATCACCAGCATCCGTTTCATCTGCTCATGCATGAGGGTAAGCTGAGCCGCGGTCAACTCCAGGCGTGGTCCCTGAACCGTTACTACTACCAGAGCATGATCCCGATCAAGGACGCGATCATTCTTTCTCGCAGCGAAGATTCGGAGTTCCGACGGGCATGGCGCAAGCGGCTGATCGATCATGACGGGGATGCCACCAGGGAAGGAGGCATCCAGCGGTGGCTGAAGCTGGCGGAGGGGACCGGTCTTGACGCTCATCGTGTCGCCAGCGGGCTTGAAATTTTACCGGCCACACGTTACGCCGTGAACGAGTACCTGAACCTTGTCCGCACGAGGCCTCTGCTGGAGGCGGTCGCGTCCTCACTTACCGAATTGTTTTCCCCTGACCTCATTACGCTGCGCGTGGGCAAGCTCCGCGAGCACTATCCTTGGCTTTCTGACAGTTTGGACTACTTCAAAGCCAGGCTGCACCAGGCTCCCGAGGACGTGGCCTGCGCTATCGACTACGTCCAGGAGCACGCTAGAACCAGGGAGGATCAGGAGAAAGCGATCCAGGCACTCCGTGACAAGTGCGATATTCTCTGGGCGCAGTTGGATGCGCTGTATTTCGCCTACGTGCAGCCGGGATGGCCTCCGCCGGGCGCGTTCCGGACCCAGGAGTAGGAGTGGCCGCACCCATCGACGGTAGCAAGCCGAAACTGACGCTCGGATGCCGCTGGGGCGGGACCGAACAAGAGCGTTTTGTGCTCTTCCCCGAAGGCGCCATCCGCGTACAGGGCACGGGACGGCAGATACTGGAATTGTGCGATGGCGAACTCACCTTTGGGGAACTCGTGGCGCGGCTTCACCGGCAGTACTGCGTGAGTGATGACGCGCAGATCCGGGAAGATGCTGCGCGTTTCCTGGAGCAACTACACGACAAGCGCATCGTGGATTACTGATGCTCGCCAATCCGCTGGCCCTCATCGCCGAAATCACGCACCGCTGCCCCCTGCACTGCGTATACTGCTCTAATCCGCTGGTTCTCGCTACACCCAAGGCCGAGCTGTCTACCCAAGACTGGTTACGAATCTTTGGCGAAGCGGCCAGCATGGGTGTTCTGCATGTGCACTTGACCGGAGGGGAGCCAGCGGCGCGCGCAGACCTGAGCCAACTGGTCGCCGGCGGACATCAGTCAGGCCTCTATACAAACTTGATCACCTCGGGCCTTGGACTGTCCCGCGAGCGTCTGAAAGAACTGGTGGACGCGGGCCTGGATCACATCCAACTCAGCTTCCAGGATTTCAGAAACCAGCACGCCGATTGGATTGCCGGTACGAAATCCCATGCGCACAAGGCGGACGTGGCCGCCTGGGTGCGGGAGCACCGCATCGCTTTCACTGCAAACCTGGTCGTGCATCGCCAAAATCTCGATCACCTGGAAGAAATGATCGAATTTCTCGAAAAATTACGGCCCGATCGCATCGAGATCGCGCACACGCAGTACTACGGATGGGCTCTGGAAAACCGGTCGGCCTTGATGCCCACGCCCGATCAACTTGAAAGCGCGGTGAAGGTTGTGTCGGCTGCGGGCGCGAGGCTGAAAGGCAAGATCCGCATCGATTCCGTGATCGCTGATTACTACGCGGTCTATCCCAAAGCCTGCATGGGTGGGTGGGGGCGTCGGCTCATGCTGATTGATCCTACGGGGAGAGCGCTGCCCTGTCATGCTGCAGGTGTCATTCCCGGGCTCGAGTTCGACACCACCCGCGAGCGTTCGTTGGAATGGATCTGGCGTGAGTCGTCTGCATTTCAGAAATTCCGCGGAGAATCGTGGATGCCCGAACCCTGTCGCAGTTGCGAAAGACGCACGGAAGACTTTGGCGGTTGCCGGTGCCAGGCCTTCCTGCTTACCGGAGACCCAAGCGCGACTGACCCCACATGCTCTCTGGCGCCGAAACATCCTGTGATCCTGGAGGCGCTGCAGTTGGCATCGATCGAGAACGCCTCGGCTATCTCGCCTGCGACCAGTTGGCGATATCGCCCCAATCCGAAACCAGGCCAAGCCTGACGGGGGTTGCCTTGGCTGATCTATCGATCGCTGCCCCTTCAAGAAAAACCTATCTTCCGTGAGGCGCGCTTTTGCCAGTCAACGACTGGCGGGCGGAGAAGTCGTGAAGAACCAAAACAGAAGAACCAAAACAGAAGAACCAAAACATATTGACACCGCAACCGCTCGAGAACTAGCATTCCTTGCGGTAGTTTCCTGTCCCAGTCACAAGACAACATCTAACCCAACTTAGAAGCCGATACTTCTGCGACCGTCACCGCGCGGTAAGTATGTGGCACTTTTCAATCCATCAGCTGTGTGTCTGGAGTAACAAGCGAATGGTTCCGTCGTTATGCACTCTTTGAGTATTTCAACCGGCTGAGTTCGGGCGGGTCTGGCCGTGGTGCATCAGCTTGTGGTTGGAAGGCTGATCTCCCCAGCTGCGAGAGCTGGTGAAACGCCGCATTCGGACAGCAGGAAGGAAAGGAGACTCAAGATGCCAGTATCCGTTCTGACTCAACATAACGATAACGTCCGCTCCGGCGCGAACCTTTTAGAGACGACCCTCAAGGCGTCCGATGTGGACGTAAACAAGTTCGGCTTGGTCGCTTCCCGTGATGTGGAAGGAGAAATCTACGCCCAGCCCCTCTATGTACCGAGCGTAACCGTGAACGGGCAGCCGAGAAATGTGGTGTACCTGGCAACCATGGAGAACTGGGTCTACGCCTTCGACGCAAGTGACCTGAGCGCGGGGGGCACGTTCTTGTGGAGGCGACGGGTGCACCCGCATCCCGTGCCCGCAGGGTTTTATGGACCAAACTACCACGACATCGTCGGCAACATCGGAATTCTCAGCACGCCTGTGATTGACCCGGCCAACAACACCATCTACCTGGTGGCGGCCGGATTTGAACCAGCTGTACTCAACGGCCCGATCGCACAGGCCCAGACGGCATTCAAGCAACTCTTGTTCGCGTTGGACCTCTCGACCGGGAATCTGCGGCCCGCCGCTCCCGGTGCAACCAACCCGGTTGAGATCGGTGGCTCCGTTGCCGGCGTCGGATATCAGGATGCGCAGGAAACTCGCAAACCCGTGGACCGGACTGGTGGCAACGCCAGCGTGGCGGTATCGATGACGGCCCAAGACTTGCACGGAAAGGCGGTTCTGAAAAAGTTCACAGTCACCGACGCCGCCGGTGGTCGTGTCAACTTCAGTCCCATGCAGCAAATGCAGCGCCCTGCGTTGCTGCTCGCGAACGGGCTTCTTTACATTGCCTTCGGCTCGCATGGCGACCTTGATCCATATCACGGGTGGGTATTCGCTTACGAAGCAGTCACTCTGAAACAACGCGGGATTTTCTGCGCCACACCCAACGGAGCGGAAGGCGGCATCTGGCAGGCAGGTGAAGGGCTAGTGGCGGACGGAGCGGGCAACATTTACTGCGGCAGTGGAAACGGAGACTCTGGCAACAACGCCCCGGGCGGACCGAACCTGGGCGAGAGCTTCATTCGGCTCCGCGCGGGCGCCGCAGCCCTGGACTTGGACGCGTTCCTGACGGTTTTCCAGGACGCCACGAATCCCGTCGCCGACGAAGACCTGGGCGCCGCTTCCCCAACAATCTTGCCCGATGGTTTCCTGGTCGGCGGAGGTAAAGACGGGAACTTTTATCTGCTCGATCCCTCGCAAATGACGAACTCCGGGGTCCGGTCTGCGCTGGTGCAGCAATTTCTCGCGACCAGGGGCCCCGGCAGCCGCAAGCGCACGTTCGCGAACGGTCAGGAGGTGAGTACGCACCACATTCATGGCTCCCCCGTCGTCTACGACTCGCCGCAACACGGACCGCTCGTCTACGTGTGGGGTGAAAACAATGTGCTGCGGGCTTATCGCTACGATCCCGCGACCCACAGTTTCCCCGGCCAACCCAACCAGCGCAATGCGGAGGGCAACGCGATTGCGCACGGAAGTGTTTTCGCGTCCAACGACGATACCGAGCATGCGGGCATGCCTGGCGCGATGTTGTCGCTTAGCGCCGACGGGAAAACACCCGGGACGGCAATCCTCTGGGCCGCGCTACCACCGTTCGGGAACGCCAATCAGCAGCTGGTTGACGGAGTGCTCGCCGCCTATGACGCAGCCCAGTTCGACAGCCAAGGACGTCTCGTCCTGCTCTGGCACAGCCATCAGAACTCTCCCCACGACGACATCGGCAAGTTTGCCAAGTTCTGTTGTCCCACCATCGCGGATGGCAAGGTCTTTCTTGCGACCTTCAGCAACAAATTACGGATCTATGGTCCACGGCCACAGCCCGACGGCGGCTACAACCTTGTATTTGGCGGCCGGACTGGTCTGACCCTGAATGGCAGTGCGCGCAGCGATGGTGGCCCCATCCGGCTCGCCGGACAGCACTTTTTCCAGGCAGGCAGTTTCTTTTGCACCAACGCCGTCAATGTTACGGGTTTCACCACGACCTTCCGCTTCCAGGTGCAGGGACCGAATCCAGCCGATGGCATCACCTTCTGCGTGCAGGGGGAAGGGCCGCGTGCCTTGGGCGGCCCAGGGGGCGGTCTTGGCTATGGACTCGATCCTGTCGATCCGCTTGATCCCGGCTTCCGCATCACCCGAAGCGTTGCCCTCAAGTTCGGTCTCTTCGATAGCTTCGCCAACCAGCCGCGCAGTTCCATGGGCCTTTACCAGAATGGCGACAGCCCCACGGCCGCCAACGCGATTGGAGGCGAGATCGCGCTGGACCCGCTGGGGATGAACCTGCGCTCCAGCCATCAATTCCGGGTCACACTGACCTACGACGGCGCGACGTTGCAGGCGGTCGTTCGCGATTTGACCCTTCAAACGCAGATCACACGCGCCTTTCCCTTCAACATTGCGGCAATAACCGGCAACACCGCCTTCGTGGGATTTACGGGGGGAACAGGAGGACTCAACGCGAATCTGGACGTACTGAGTTGGCAGTTCACATCCTAAGTTCGAAACTTCGAATGAGGTCGCCGCCCGGCGGCCTCACGCTTGGGCCGTATGGACAAGTGGGGGGCGTGTTACCTCCGTGACCTACCGAGGATTACCTCGGCAGTCTATGTTTTGGGAGACCACGCGCGGAACTCCCGCTGCGCCGAAGGAGTCATCGTGAGGCGTTCCTTCCTTGCCCCCTGTATTGTTCTTCTTATTGCGGCAGTTGGCGCAGGCTTTGGAGAGGTTCCCAAGGCGCGCCCAATCGACCGCAGCCAGTTAACCGCCTGGCTGGCGGGCGGGATCTCGAGTAACCGTCTGAGCCGGCTCGCAATGGAGCGGGGCATCGCGTTCTCTCTCTCTGGGGAGAGCGAAAAGCAGTTGCGTTTGGCTGGAGCGGATTCTGCGCTCATCAAAACCTTGCGAGGTATGCGTTCCTCGGTGCCGGCGAGGTCTGCCTCTGCCTGCGCGGCAACCTTGGTAAAAGCGGCAGAACTCGCCCACCAGAAGCGCTACGAAGCGGCCGAAGGCCAACTCGTTGCCTTGGTCCGCTCCGACCCTGACAACCCGAACCTGCATTTCGCATTGGGCGAAGTTTTGCGCCAGCAGCAGCAATGGGATAGCGCGCTCGACGAATTCACCGAATCCGCCCGCTTGATGCCGGACTTTCCCGAGACCCACGACCGACTGGCTTACCTCTTCTATCGTTCTGACGACGCCAACAGCGCCGTCGCCGAGGCGCGCACGGCACTGAGCATGGATCCCCGGAATGCGGAGGCCTATCGCTATCTTGGTCTGGGACTCTACGCAATGGGCAAGTACGATGCTGCGCTGCACGCCTATCAGGAGTCGCTCGCCCGCGAGCCGGCGAATGCGGAGGTCTACTACGACATGGGCATTGTGCTGCGCGACCAAGGAGACCTGCGTGGAGCGACTGTAGCGTATCGGCATGCACTTCGACTGAAGCCAGATTTCTGGGAGGCGCATAGCAATCTTGGGATTGTCATGCATGACCTCGGCCGGCTGGACGACGCGATTGCGGAATACCGTGAGGCAAAACGGCTCGCGCCCGAAGAACCGTCCATCCGCAACAACCTGGGTAACACCTATTGCGACAAGGCTCAGTATGACGCCGCGATTGCCGAGTTCCGCGAGTTGTACCGCATGGACGCCGGTTGGGAGAGCGGACATACCTGCATGGCGCGAGCTTTCATGGCGAAAAAAGATTATTCGGATGCGATTTCTGAACTGCGTCTCACGGTCCGGCAGAATCCCACCGGCGCCTCCGAACATCGCGTCCTTGGACAAGCCTTGCTCTTGGGCGGCAAGCCCGAGGAAGCCCTACGGGAACTCCAGGCTGCCGTCTACCTCAGTCCTGACTCGGCCCTCGCCCATCACTACTTGGGGACCGCGTTATTCGAGCTTGAATCCCTCGAGGAAGCGGAAAAGCAGTTTCGTGAGGCCGTGCGGCTCGAGCCCACCGCAAACAACCATTACTCCCTGGCGGCCTGTCTCATGGCTATGAACCGGAACGACGAAGCCCTGGCCGAGTTGGAAAACGCCTCCCGCCTGGATCCAACGCAGACTTTGTATCGTGCCCGCAAGGAAGAGTTGCTCAAGCTGATGGCGCCCGGAAGCAGGCGGTAGCGCGCACCTGTTCAGCCGGTTCAGAAACAGCGTTGTTCAGGCTATCGGGACCCGCCACTGGCAGATGCCATGTACCTCCGGACGTACTCCGGATGCACTCCCGTGCATCGGCAACTCGGCCGAAGGCCCCTAGAATACTGCCCAGAGGTATTCCGCAGGGCCCGTGATCAGCGCGGGCCGGGGGAGCAACAGCATGGATTCCACGCGCTTGGTTCAGTCCACCGGAAGTACGGGAGCGGCAGCACGCGCTGCCCTCAAGCCCACCAGCGACCTTCGCCGCACGGCAATGCCAGCTCGCACTCTGGGAGAGAAGACACCGGTGCCCGGCCTTAAGCCAGCCGGCTACGGCCTTCCCTGCGCGAAATGCAAAACGTACTATCTGGCAAGTCTCAGGTCCTGCCCGATCTGCAAGTGTGCGGAGCGGGTTTCGCCAACAGCATCGGACTCAGCGAACCGGCCCGTGGTGGAGTCCCAACCCGACGGAGCAGTTCTGGACGAGGAGCGGGAACGTTTTCTGCGGGAGTTCAAGGCAAAGCTGTACGCCGCTCATATGCAGATTAACCCTACGGCCCAGCTCCGCTGTACCTTTGCCGATGAAGGCCGTGGGGTCCACGAGGGCGCTACCGTTTGCAAGAGCTGCCACGACCAGTTGCAGAACCGGGTGGACCTTTACGAGGCAGCCTTGCATATGGATCTGAAAGAGGCTGCGCAGGTGATCTATGACGCGGTATGGGCGGACACTTCCGATTCCAATAAGACCTACCTGAACGCAGCCCAAGCTCTGCTCGGAGAGCTCCGCAAGCGCGGCGGGATCAAAATGATCCTCGGGCCGCATCAGCCGCTACCCCACTAAAGCGCAGGGCGTCCAGCGGCTTGCACTTTACTTCTGGTTGGCCTCCGTGAAGCGCATGCATCCAAAGGCGCTCGGGACGTGGAAGTTCGGCTGCGGCGTACGGGTCGGTTGCCAGGCGTAGTATCCTCGCGGCTCTTCCTTGCCTTCGACCCGGTAGAAATTCACTCTCCACACGGCACTGGGCTCGAATTGCGCTGTGAGCGCCTTCATGGGGATAGCGAGCTCGGCAGTCCAGCTGTGAGCCGCCTCATCCAGTACCACGGAACGCCTTAGCCCGCTCTTCAGGTCCGGCTTCGCTCCTGGCGAGATATCCAGGTCAATCCAGAATCCGTTCGGACTCACCTCGAACTCCTTGTAGGCGTTCGGTCGCGACGGATCGGACTGCAGGAAAGCCTCAACCACGTCGCGATCCCAGAGGTGATCGCGGCGGCCACTGGGGTCTGAGTCAGAGAACAGATTTAGCTCGCGATAGCGACACTCGAAGCGAAGGTAAAGCGTGTCGGGGGACCATAGCACGCGCACCCGGGTCTGGCGATTGGGATCAGGGTTCATTCCTTGCCAATCCGCGCAGAAGGTAACCGGGGTCGCCGACTCCCACTCGGGAGCAGGCCGCCCGGCGTTGAGCACAATCTCGCGCAGCGCTGACGAGGCAAGGATTTCGGAGGACGGGTTGCTGCACGCGGTCATACTTGTCTGGCCGGCCATCGGCCTGCAAAGGAATACCAGAACTGCCCAGAACTGAAAGACTCTCATCACGGGATCGACTACCGCCTCAGCATCTTGCAGGAAAGTTGGTTTGACCGCAAGCTTTGGATAGCTCTCGCGGCCGCGACGTCCTATCTTTCCCATCATGACGACCAATGCGATACTCAACATGGAACGTGAAGCAACCATGGCCGTTACCCCGGAAAACAGGTGGTGGGACGCAGTGCTGGCGCGGGATGCCCGGCACGACGGGGAATTCTTTTTTGCGGTGTCGAGCACGGGCGTCTACTGTCGCCCCTCGTGCCCGGCGAAGCGCCCTCGTCGCGAAAACGTGACGTTTTTCCGCCGTCCGGAGGAAGCTGAGAAGGCCGGTTACCGGGCCTGTTTGCGCTGCCGGCCCAAGTCGGGCAGCCGCAATCCTCAGACGGACACGGTGAAGAACATTTGCCGTTACATCGAACAGCATCTCGACCAACCCATCACCCTGGAAAGATTGGGTGCGGCGTTCGGGCAGAGCCCATTCCATCTGCAAAGGACGTTCAAGAAGGCTCTGGGCGTTTCACCCCGCGCCTACGCCGATTCTTGCCGGATGAAGCTGCTTAAGCGCAACCTGCAGGCGGGACAGAGCGTGACCCATGCGCTCTACGACGCCGGCTACAGTTCGAGCAGCCGGTTGTACGAGCGCACCGCGTCTCAGCTTGGCATGACGCCCGACAGGTACCGCCGCGGTGCGGTTGCTGCGGCCATTCGGTACACCTGCACCGATTCTCCCCTGGGCCGGATGTTGGTGGCGGCCACGGACAGGGGTATCTGCTCGATTCAGTTTGCGAAAACGGACGACGAGTTGACCGAGGGGCTGAAGCGGGAATTCCCGTTCGCTCGTCGCAAGCGGGATGACCAATCCATGCACTCATGGACGACGACCCTCCTGAGTCAGATCGCAGGCCACAAGCTTAGCCCGACTCTGCCCCTCGACATCCAGGCGACGGCATTCCAGCGCCGTGTTTGGACGCACCTGCAATCGTTGCCATTTGGCGGGACGCAGTCGTACGGTGAAGTTGCAAAAGCCATCGGGCGTCCAACCGCTGCCCGCGCAGTAGCCCGCGCATGTGCAAC